>JBBQIC010000099.1:0-12082 GCA_038324555.1 Chloroflexia bacterium | reverse complement strand
CTCCGTGCCTGCCCTGTTCGCGTACCCGGATGTTGGTGGTAGGGAGAGAGGGCAGGCACGGAGACCTGCCCCTACGCCTCCGCTCCCTCAACGACTTTGAATAGACCCTGGTAGGAAGGGCAGGACTGTTGCAAAGTCATAAGTGATTATTCACCGCAGAGCGTGGAGGACGCAGAGGATCCCTATTATTGTTTGGTCCTCTGCGTCCTCCGCGCCTGATATGAAAATGTTGGGATCAGGGATCAGGGCGGGTAGGGGCGCACGGCCGTGCGCCCCTACGGGGCAACCGACCTATTTTCATCCACGGGTGGTGTGCGCCCTCTCATAGTTACTCTGCGGTGAATAATATGCTGCCCCTGTAGCGACTTTGCATCCGCCCTGGGAGGAAAGGGTGTGCGCCAGGATTTAGGCGAGTTTGTGAAGCGGGCTAATCAATTTACCCCTACAACCGCTTCTAACTCTTCCAGGACCACATCTACGTCCTCCGCGCTAACGAAACCCATGTGGCCGATGCGCAAGGCAGTATGCTCGTATTTGCCCTGGCCGCCTGCTACGATCACGCCGCGCTCTCGCATGGCTGTTACTATGTCGCGCGCCGACTGACCTTCGGGGGCATAGAGGGCGGTTACAGTGCGCGAGGCGATTTGGTCAGGTGCGAAGGGTTTGAAGCCTATCTGTCTGGCGCCCGCTCTCACTTGGTCTCGTATGCGTTCGTGGCGAGCGAATACGTTGGGTAGACCTTCCTCCATAATGAGATGCAGAGAGGTCTGTAAGCCATAGAGGAGAGACACGGCGGGCGTGTACGGCGTTTCCCAACGCTGGAGGTAACGTTTGGCCTCGGTGAAGTCCCAGTAGAAGCGTGGAAGTTTGGCTTTCGCGTGGGCGCGCCAGGCCGCCTCGCTTACCGAGAGCATGGTCAGGCCGGGTGCTGCTTGCCAGGCTTTCTGAGAGGCGGTTATCGCCACGTCAACACCCCACCTGTCCACAGGGATGTCCACCGCGCCCATCGAGGAGATAGCGTCTACTACTACAAGTGCGCCGTATTTGTGGGCGATGCGGACTGCGGCCTCTATGTCGCTTTGCACGCCCGTGGAGGTCTCGTTGTGGGCGATGAGTACGGCTTTTGTCCAGGGCATAGAGCATAAAGCGCTCTCTAACTGTTCGAGGTTGGCGGCCTGGCCCCAGGGTGACGGCACACGCCACACGTCAAGGTAGAATCGCTCGGCTATTTCGGCGAACCGCTCGCCAAACGCGCCCACGGGCATTGAAATCACTGTATCACCGGGCGAGAAGATGTTGGCGATGGCGGCTTCCAGCCCGCCCGTGCCGGAGCCTGGAAAGACCAACACGTCGCCTTCAGTTTGGAAGCAGTGCTGCAACCGCTCGGTCACGTCCTGCATGATGGCGCGGAACTCGGCCCCGCGATGGTTGATCATTTGCCGGTTCATGGCCTCCAACACCTCGTCGGGTAGTGGCGTTGGGCCGGGTATTCTTAGCTGCATATTCCCTCCAGGCAGAACTTCTTGAGACGGTTGAAGAACGGGCGGTATTCGGGTCTGTAATCGGCGGCCCCTTCGCGTAGTAATAGCGCCATGCCTTTTATGACGAGCGGGCGGAAGTACGCATCTTGCAGGAGCACACGGCAGCCTTCCAAACCTGCGGCCATGACCAGCAGAGGGGCCATGCTCTCGCCGTGCAGGTAGACGGGCGCGGCTTCGTGGACCAATCCACGCTTCTCTATTCCCCCATAGCCAACGAATAGCTCAACGTGCTTACTGACTTCAACGTCCGACGCGCCATCGCCGGTGAATAGGGTCGAGTGATGGGGCAATTGCCGTAGCACTTCGGTTTTCCCACCTGAGCGGCAGAGGGGATTGTCCGCATTGAAGCCAGTATATTGGCCTTCGTCGTCGAAGCACAACTCGTTAGCGTGCAACCGAGAGGGGTCAACGCCCAGGTGATCGGCGAGGGGCAGCAGGGCTTCCCGGTAGCCGCCGGACACCAGACGCACCTCTATGCCCAGGTGGGCCAGCGCAGCCGTGACAGCCACCGCGTCCTCTACCACCGTCGCGGTATACAGCTTGCCTACGCCCGCCAGTTGCTTGCGGGTGGGTTTTATCTGATCGAGGCGGCGGCTGAACACTTCCTCGAAGGGTATAGCGCCGCCCATAGCCTGGCGGGTCATCTCGGCTACTTCGTAGGCCGCGCCGCTCATGGCGGCAAGCTCGTCTATGCCCTCTATCTCCGACAGGGTGCTGTCGCAGTCGAAAACCACGCGGCCAAAGGGTTGCCACCTATTGAGTGCAAAGGGCGCTTCCACGCAAGGGTCGAGGGCTTCGGGGTTGATAATGTGGGTGGGGTATTCGCCCATGAGCAGGGCGCGCACCTGGATAGCCACTTCTACAGCCGAGGCGCGCATCGCCTCATGGGTGGTACCTCCCAGGTGGGGAGTCAGGATGACGTTATTGAGTTCGAGCAGTGGGCTGGCGGCAAGCGGCTCGTTCTCAAAAACATCGAGCGCCGCGCCCGCTATACGGCCCGCCCGGCAGGCATCGTACAGTGCGGTTTCGTCCACAACTCGGCCCCTGGCGCAGTTTATCAGGTAGGCGGTTTCCTTCATCAGATCAAGTTCGCGTGTACCTATCATATTGGTGGTTATGGTGGTGAGGGGCACATGCAGGGTCACGAAATCGGCGCGGCGCAAGAGGTCGTCGAGCGACACCAGAGGTATATCTGGACCTTGCTGGACGAAGGGGTCGTAGGCGATGACTTCCATGTCGAGGGCCTGGGCGCGGCGGGCGACCTGAGCGCCGACTTTGCCGAGGCCAATTATGCCCAGGGTCTTGCCCGTTATCTCGCAGCCGATGAAGCGGTTCTTGCCCCACACTCCCTCACGTAGGAGGTGATCGGCCTGGGGGATATTGCGGCAGAGAGCGAATAGCAGCGCAATCGTGTGCTCGGCGGCGGCGCGCACGTTGCCGTTGGGCGCGTTGACTACGGCTACACGATGCCTGGTCGCCGCGTCAATGTCTATGTTGTCCACCCCGATACCTGCCCGGCCCACTACCCGCAGGCGGGGCGCGCCAGCCGAGACCAGATCGGCGGTAACAGGCGTGCCGGAGCGTGTGATGATGGCATCGTACTGGCTAACCTGCTCCAACAGCGCGGAGGGAGATAGGCCCATCTTAATGTCAACGTCGAACTCTTCTTGCAGGTAGGTCACGCCTGCTTCGTGCAGTGGCTCGGTAACAAGTATCTTCACAGTAGCACCCCTTTTCTGATTTTGGGCTTTGGACTGATGAAGCTCCAAAATCCAAATAAAAAACCCGTCCTCATGTCAACAGAGGACGAGCTTCGCTCGTGGTGCCACCTCACTTCGCCGTGCCGTCGCCGGCAGGGCCTCTTTGAGTGCTCCTGCTTCGCCCTGAGACGTTGCTGACACACTCTAGCTCTGTAACGGGAGCTCCCGGCGCAACTTAGTCGTGCCTACCCACCTGATTATTTGCCTGGGTTACACGTTTCCGGAGCGCGGCTTCACCGAGGGAAAGTTCGATGTAAGACGCCGATCAATGTTCGCTTGTTGGCTTAATCATAGCCGAGGATGAGGGCGCTGTCAATACCCCAAAGTGATTACAAGTTAGTTAGGAAGATGGAGAGGAAAGATACAGTGGATTACCCACAATTTTCTACTCGAACGCCGCCCGGCGAGTGAATGCGCGGGCTACGCACGAGCGAAGTCTGCCTTCGTGGACCTGCTATGGAAAAGTATTGCCTTTCTGTAGCTATGGGTGCTATACTGAGGTTGGCGTTCTTTGTCGCCTGGTGGTTTGCTTATTGTTCCTCGTTCACCGGGCGTTGTCTGTTCGCGTCTTAGCTTTCAGCGATGGGGTTGGAGGGGTGTGGTATGAAGGGTGTTTTGTCCGCGTGTTTGGGGTTGGGTTTGTTGGTGGTGTTTTTGTGCGTGGGGGTGTCGGGGGAGGATGAGGGGGCATTTGCTCGTGTTCCTGCTGTAACTGTGAGTGATACGCCTACCGATACCCCGACCAATACGCCCACCGCTACTAACACTCCTGACCCCTGCGCTCCTGTGTGGTCGGTGGTTTCAAGCCCTAGTTTTGCTACCCAGCTATACGGAATAGCAGCCGTGTCGGCTAACGACATTTGGGCTGTAGGTGACTACGAAGGCAACATAGAGCAGACGTTTATAGAGCACTGGAATGGCAGCATGTGGTCGGTAGTGCCTAGCCCCAATGTGGGCATATTTCATAACATTCTAAATGGGGTAGCGGCAGTGTCGGCTAACGATGTGTGGGCTGTAGGGTACTATGTGGACAACAGCAATGCTCAACACACACTTTTTGAGCACTGGGACGGTACAGCCTGGTTGGTAGTGCCCAGTCCCAGCCCGGGTACTAGCGAAAACTACCTCAGTAGGATAGCGGCAGTATCGGCTAACGACGTGTGGGCTGTGGGCTTGTACTGTACTAACACTGGATGCCAAACGCTTACTGAACACTGGAACGGCAGCATGTGGTCGGTGGTGTCCAGCCCGAACCCCGGTACGAGCAGCAATGAACTGTATGGAGTGGCTGCAATAGCTGCCAACGACATATGGGCAGTAGGTCTTTACTACAACCACAACGGCCTTCGGCAGACACTTGTTGAGCATTGGGACGGTACAGCCTGGTTGGTAGTGCCTAGCCCCAACGTGAGCACGTTACATAACATCTTGGATGGAGTAACCGCAGTATCGGCCAATGACGTGTGGGCAGTGGGTTATAGTAGTTTGTACCTCTATTCTTACACGCTTATAGAGCACTGGAACGGCAGCATGTGGTCGGTAGTGTCCAGCCCGAATCCTAGTAATTTGTACAACGTGCTCAAGGGAGTAGCAGCAATTTCAATCAACGACGTGTGGGCTGTTGGATCCTCTCACGACAACAACAGCCCTTCTCGAACCGATATTATGCACTGGGATGGTGTTCAATGGAACGTAGTTCCAAGCGCCAACCCGTCCCCGTCGCCTTATGACAATATTTTGCTTGGAATATCGGCACTCAGTTCAAATGATATATGGGCTATTGGTAATCAGGGCGGCGGTCAGACATTGACCGAACATTATTACACACTATGTGTAAGTCCTACGGCTACGAGTACCCCTACTAGCACTCCTACCGATACACCAACCTACACACCCACTATCACACTGACACCGACACCAACTGCAACCTGCTCCCCGAATGGTATGCAAGTATTAATTGTGTATGCTGATAATGGTGAACCAGTCAGCCTACGCAGCCAGATTCTAGCCCAACCCGGTGTAGGTGGAGTAGATTTATTCAATGCACGATACAACACCCCGTCCCTCTCCCAGTTACTACCGTACGATGTAGTAGTACCTTTTAGCAACGATTGGTATGCTGATAATTACCTTCTGGGCAACAGGCTAGCCGATTATCTGGATGCGCAGGGTGTAGTGGTAGCCCTCAACGACGATTGGTACGGTGGTTTCGCGTCAATCAAGGGTCGCTGGCTTACTGATGGCTACTCGCCGTACAACGATGGCGGTTCGTTCAACGGTGACGGTTCGCTGGGTAGTTACGATGCTAATCACCCATTGATGCAAGGTGTGACCTCACTATATGCCAGCAGTCGAATGAATTTGATTCTAGCATCTGGGGCAACACAGGTTGCGGCTTGGAATGATAACGACCCCTTGGTGGTGTACAAGGGACTAGCTATAGGGATAAGCGCCTATTTAGGGGATTATGGCAACGGGTGGAGTGGCGATTTTGCAAGGATTATAGTAAATGCAGGCAACTGGCTCCGAGTCAACCAATGCCCGACATCTACACCTACCAGCACTCCCACCGATACCCCGACGAACACGCCCACCAGTACACCCACCCCAATAATCGTGGGTCATGTCACCTGGCAAGGCCCGCCTGCTCAACCCAACGCCCGCCAGCAGCAGCCAATCACACTCACCCTGAAGCTAGGCACTACCGAGGTGAACTATCCGAGCCAGAACACCGACGCTAGCGGGTTCTTCACTGTGTCTTTGGGGAGCCTGCCTACCGGGGCGTATGGGTGGAGGGTGAAGGGGCCGAAGTACCTGGCTGGTTCGGGTGTTGTGAATCTGGTGGGTGCGCCGAGTACGCAGGTGGAGATGGGGTTGATGAGAGCAGGGGATGCTAATAATGACAATCTGGTTAGCGTTGCTGATGCCAATGTTGTGAGGCGAACGTTTGGGTTGTGTATCGGGGATGTTGGTTATGATGGTCGTGGTGACTTCGATAACAGCAACTGCATAAGTGTTGTGGACTTCAACCTGCTCAGGGGTAACTTTGGGTTTGGGGGAGCGCCGCCTATTGGGGTGCGGGGGAAGTAGGGTGCGTCTGGGGAGTGCCAAGCGGGCGGTGTCATTCTGAACGGAGTGAAGAATCTCTATCCTTACCGTCAAGTTTGGGTTCCGTATGCCAAGCCAGACTGAGGTCCTCCCATTCAGGGTTCATCTCCTCAATCAAAGCAACCTTCTTCGCCCGCGTCCACCCTTTAAGTCGCTTCTCATAGCCAATAGCCTCCAGAACATCATTTGTGGCAGCGTACCATACGAGTTGGGTAAGGCCATATCTAGCTGTGAAGCCCTCGACTAGCTTGTTCTTATGTTGATACACGCGCCGCTCAAGGTCATTTGTCACGCCGATGTAAAGGGTGCGTGTTTTGCTAGACATTATGTAGACATAGTATTGTTTCATCTATAAAAGCACTCTCTACTATGTAAAGCACCCTCTAACCCTTGTCATTCTGAACGAAGTGAAGAATCTCTATCCTTACCGCAGAGTGAGGGAAGAGGGATCTCTTGCCCAGACGCTTACGCCCGCGAACTGATTCTTCGCTTCGCTCAGAATGACAAAGGGTAGGTGGGTAGAATGACACGGCTTGGTGGGTGTGTTGTTCATCCAAAGTTGGTGGTAAGGATAGTGATTCTTCACTTCGTTCAGAATGACAAGGGTGGGTGGGTTCGCCGTAGATGTTTAGCCTTTCTCCGCGTGTGGGTTCTTCACATTATGACGCATCACGTTTCAAGCATTACGTTTCACTTGTTGCTTCTTCGCCCTTTCTCTTGCCTCTTGTGTCGCCTTTGCCTTGCATGTTGTGAAGTTCTATGACTTCTTCGAGGGCGGTGGCGTCTTCGGGGGCGCGTTCGGGGCGCTCTTTGACGATGCGGGGGAAGCGGAGGGCGTAGCCGGGACCGTCGTCGGCCTTGCCAGCGGCGTGCATACGCGAGCGGCTGACCTCGTCGGCCTGTAGCTCGACCACGTAGCGCGGGACGACCCAGATGTCTGGACCGAGGACGTGGCGTACTCGCGGGTCGGGGTGGTCTATTACGTCGGCGCTGAGGCGCTTGTAGAGGTCCTGCCAGCCTTCTTCGGATAGGCCGCTGGCTACGCGGGTGACGGTGGGGAAGGTGTCGTTGGCCTTGTCGTAGACCGATACCAGGAGGGAGCCGACGCCCCACTTGGCGCGGCGGCCTTTGCCGTAGTAATAACCGACGATCACGCAGTCTACCGTGTCGCGCAGTTGGGTCTGGTAGGAGCGCTTCATCTTTATCCAGTTGAAGCCGCGCTTGCCCGCGTCGTAGGTTCCGTCGAGGCGTTTAGCCATTATGCCTTCTAAGCCCTCGGTCAGCGAGTCCTCGTAGAAGAGGATGATTTCTTCGGGGTCTTCGGAGATTATCGCGCCGGAAAGCTGGATGCCGCCCAACCCCTCGTGGGGGCCGATGGCAGATTGCAGGGCTTCGCGGCGTTCGGTGTATGGAGCGCGGGTGAGGTCGCGGTCTTCGATGAGGAGGAGGTCGAAGGCCATCAGGCGCAGGGGTAGGGTCTCGCTCATCTCGGCGATGTTGTGCACGCGCCTGCGCTGGGAAGTGACCTGGAAGGGCTGGTAGAGTCCGGAGTTGGGGTCGTAGGCGAGCGCCTCGCCCTCCATGATGACGTCGCGGGCGCTGATCTGTCGGTTGATCGAGGCGACCACGTCGGGGAACATGCCGCTGAGGTTTTCGAGGCCGCGAGAGAACATGCTTACCTCATCGCCGTGCTTGTGTATCTGCATCCTGAAGCCGTCGTACTTGGGTTCGACAGCGCATCTGCCAAGTCGAGCGATTATCTCCTCGGCGCTGTTAGCGCGCTCGGCGAGGGCCATGCGCACGGGGTTGCCGACCTTGACGTGGATGGTTTCGAGGCCTTCCACGCCAGATTGGTAGAGAGTGGTGGCTACAAGGCCGAGGTCGCTGGATAGGTTGTAGGCGCGCTCAATGGCAGGCCGCAGGGACTTATCGCCCGCTTTGGCCGCCGAAAGCGCTTCCATGAGCGTGGGGTCGCCGATGCCGACGCGCAGGCGGCCTACTACGATGCGGGCGATGTGCTTGGCTTCCAGCGGACCGAGGTTCTTGAAGAGCGCGGCTAGTAGGCCGACTTTGCCCTCCTGGCTGCCGGAGCCGACGGTCTTGGTTATCTGCATCAGGCGGTCATAGACCTCTTTTAGGGAGATAGGGATCAGGGATCGGGGATCAGGGATCAGTTCCTTGATCTCGACACCTGATCCCTCGGCTGTCGCAGCAAAGACCTGGGCTACGAGTCCAGCGTCTCCAAGCTCCTTGAAGCGGGCCTGCACGTCCTCATGGGGCACGCCATAGGCGAGGGAGATCGAGCGGAATATGAGCCGCTCGTTCATGCCGAATTCTTCCTGGATGAAATCGGGCAGGAGCCTGCCCTGGCTGAGATAGACGAGTTCGCCCACCTCTTCGGGGTCGGCCTGTTTGAGCATGTCGGCCAGGATAGCCACGAGTTGCAAGCGGCTGGTGACAGGCTCTAAAGCCTCGAGAGTATCGGCTAAGGCATGAAAGCGCATGGTCATTTGGGGTGGGTGTCTCCTGGGGTGTGTTATGAGGCGATTATATACCGAGGGGAGGGGGAAGGCAAATGGGGAGACGGACGAAGGATGAAGGACACGGATACAATCGTCCATCGTCCACAGGGCTGATGCAAAGTAGGTGTCAAGGGTAGAACGAACCAAGCTGAACTTGTCATTCTGAGCGAAGCGAAGAATCTCGTCCCTCGCTTAGATGCTGGATTTACCGTGTCCCAGGCATTTTGCCCCACGACGAGATTCTTCGCTTCGCTCAGAATGACAAGTTCAGCTTGGTTCTTTTCTTGCAACCACTACGACTTTGCATCTGCCCTGGGGTCGTCCATCTCGCCGCGTTGACACCTCTATCCCTATACGGTATGATAAAATCTACACAATGTTGTGTTGCCTGAAAAGGGCTTATGGCATTGGGTACAGGTTATATTAAGGGCAAAAGACATGAGCATAACGGACCTCAACCTGAGTAGTGAGAGTGAAGCTGAAGGCGCTTTTACTGTCGAGGAGAATGGCTCTTCCGCGATTGTGCCCGACGGTCACGCGCCAGGGCATAATGGCTCGCGCCCTGATTTGACCCTCCTTCCTGGCGAAACCCAAAACCATGCCATCGAGCGAAGCGAAGGTTCAAAGCTCAAAATCATGCCATCGAGCGAAGCGAAGGTCCAAAACTTAAAGTCGCCTCGCGCTCTGTTGGATACCCTCGTCAAGGCTATCCACACCTATAACCCGGAGGCGGACATCGAGCCTATCAAGAAGGCTTATGCGTTCGCGGAAGAGGCTCACGAAGGACAGGCCCGGCAGTCGGGCGAGCCTTATATTACGCACCCGTTGCAGGTAGCTATCATCCTGGCCGAGATGCGCCTTGATTTCGAGACGTTGCAGGCCGCATTATTGCACGACACAATAGAAGATACAGCCGTAAGCAATGAGGACATCGTCAAGCGCTTCGGACCTACGGTGGCTCACCTCGTGGAGGGTGTGACCAAGCTGGGTTCTATACCCAAGCTGAGGCAGCAGAGCAGCGATGAGAAGAAGCAGCGCGAGTTGCAGCACCAGGCCGAGAACCTGCGCAAGATGTTCCTCGCCATGTTCGACGACCCCCGCGTGGTGCTCATCAAGCTGGCCGACCGCCTACACAATATGCGCACGTTGGGGGCTATTCCAACCGCAAAGCAGCAGCGCATAGCTGAGCAAACCTTGGAGATTTACGCGCCCCTGGCTAACCGCCTGGGCATGTGGCGTATGAAGGGCGAGCTAGAGGACCTGTCGTTCTCCTACCTCAATGCCGAACGATATAACGAACTGGCCCAACTGCTCACAGAGACCAAAGTAGCGCGCGACCGCTACCTCAAGCGCAGTATCACTCTGCTCGAGAAGAACCTCACCGAAGCGGGGATAGAACCGACCATAAAGGGGCGGGTCAAGCATATCTATTCGTTGTGGCAGAAGATGGAGCGCAAAGGTCGCCCTGCGGAGCGGATTTATGACGTGCTGGCTGTGCGTATTATTGTAGACACAGTGAAAGATTGCTACGCGGCGCTGGGAGTGATACATTCGGTGTGGCCGCCCATTCCCGGCGAGTTTGATGATTACATAGCGCGCCCGAAGGAGTCGATGTACCAGTCGCTGCATACTGCTGTGTGGGCGCTGGACAACAAGCCGCTCGAGATACAGATACGTACTCACGAGATGCACGAAATGGCTGAGTACGGCATCGCGGCCCACTGGCGGTACAAGGAGCAGCGCGGCGGCAAGCGGGATATCAAGTATGAACAGAAGATAGCCTGGCTGCGCCGCCTGATGGAGTGGCGCAACGAGGTAGAGACCGCGCAGGACTTCGTAGAATCGCTCAAGAGCGATGTTTTCGAGGAGCATATCTACGTGTTCACGCCGCAGGGCGACATCGTGGAGTTGCCCAAGGGGGCGACGGCCATAGATTTTGCGTACCGCATCCACACCGATTTGGGTCACCAGTGCGGCGGCGCGAAAGTCAACGAGAGGATAGTGCCCCTCGATACGCCTCTTGAGAACGGGGCTATAATCAAAATTATAAAGGACAAGAGCCGCGTTGGACCTTCGCGCGACTGGCTCCAGTCGGATAGATTTATCAAGACCGCCAACGCTCGAAGCAAAGTGCGCCAGTATTTCAGCAGGCAGAGGCGCGAGGAGAAGATTACACAGGGACGGGCCATTTTAGACCAGACGCTCAAGCACCTGGGCACGAATCAGGTGTCGCACGCGGACGTGCTGGCCTACTTCCCGCGCTACAACACGCTCGATGATTTCATGGAGGCTATCGGCAACACCGATGTCAGCCCGCAGAACATCACGACCAAGCTGGGTGAGCACCTCCATGAAGAACTGCTGCCCGAAACATACGATGTAGCCAGCACAGTCACCATTCCCACGACCCAGATGCCGACTATGCAAGTTGGAGAGTTGGATGGTATACTCACGACGCTGGGGCGGTGCTGCAAACCGATGCCTGGCGACGAGGTTATAGGCTACACGACCAAGGGGCGCGGTATAACAGTACATCGCGCCGACTGCACCAACCTGGCTACGGTGCGCGACACCGAGCGGCTGGTACGAGTGTCGTGGGGCGGGAGCAACGGCAGGTATCCGGCGGGTGTGCGCGTCGAAGCACTCGACCGAGTGGGGTTGCTCAGGGACGTGACCACAATGCTCGTTGACGACAAAGTAAACTTGCTGGGTGTGCATACCCACAAGCGTCCAGGCTCGGCCACCACCACCATGAATATGACCCTCGAAGTGCAGGGAGTAGAGCAGCTATATCGTATAATGGACCGCATCTCCTCGGTCCAGGGTGTTTTTGAAGTGCAAAGGGACACGGGAGCGACGATTTGATAAATTATGAAGTAAGAATTATGAATTATGAATCAGCGATCCCATAATTCATAATTCTTACTTCATAATTTGCCGGGGGAGCATATGCCACCACGAGAAGCCTTTCATATAGGGCCGTTTCACATAGGCAATTTTACGCTTGATATTCCGGTCTATTGGTACGGCATTATGATAATGCTGGGGGTCATTGCGGCCTCCTTCTTGTCGTACAGGGAAGCGCGGCGGCGGGGGGAAGACCCGGAGCACGTATGGCAGATGTTCCCCTGGGTGCTTGTGGCAGGTATAG
>JBBQIC010000098.1:0-12119 GCA_038324555.1 Chloroflexia bacterium | reverse complement strand
GGGCTGAACGTGAGCGTGTCATGCAAGTCAACCAACTGCATCACCGATACGATGTCGTGATAGCCGTCTTCCCTCGTCCCTGTCACTTCAAGGCTGAGGTTTATCTTGGCATAAGCATTCTTAGTGATCATAGGCACCATTATTATTTGACGATGGACGATGGACGATGGTTGCTATCGTCCATCGTCCATCGTCCATCGTCCTTAACCACCTACTGCCCGCAACTGCTGCCGTACAGGACCCGCAGGAATTGCCTGCCTTTCTGCACGTTGAAGTCGAAATCCAGAAGGTCCTTGCTGGCGTTGAACCCCCTGACCGAGCGGTTCACGGCAGCGTCCAGGCTGCCAGAATCGTATGTCTGGTCGAGGGCGTTACTACCTTCTAATAGCACCCAGGAGGCGAGGCCGTTCATGTAGGCGCGCAATTCCTCCTCGACACTGCACCGTGTGCGATTGGAAATGACGCCGCTTGTGAGGTCGAAAGCGTGAGTAGCTTCGTGCGCCAGCACACTCGCCAGCGCAAACTTGGACTCGCCGCGCTCCGATTCGGGCACGACTATGGCATATGGATGAACACGGCTTCGGGTGGTTATTATAGCCCCCGCGACGCCTTCTTCGCCTACGTCCGCGAATTCGACGGGGATATTGTTCTGGATGAGGACTGTGGGCACCCATCTGAACTGCCGGGTATGACCAAGAGCCTGTATCGCGGGCAACAGGTCCGGGTCAACCAGTTCGGCCAACTGAGGCGAGTCGCTCAAATCGGCGTCGTTGCGCAGAGGCGAGGATAGAAGTATACGCGACAAGGGATTGAGAGCGATCATGCGAGCGTATTCGACGCCCAGCAAACCTATTTGAACGTTATAAGCGGCAGGATTTTCCGGGTGCCATTCAAAGCGATTGCGCTCGAAGTATTGCACGGCGTAGGTCTTGCCGTCTGTGGGGCTGATTTCCGCGACCTCTTCGGAGATGGGATAGCCGAAGACCGCCAGCCCGCCGTTGCGCTGCCAATACGTCAGAAAGGCGTTGGAAAGATTGTGCCCAGTTTCCGGGAAGAACACGGAAGTGGGAGTATTCTCACCGAATGGTTGGCGCTCGAAGGTCAGCCCTCGCGCCTCGGCAAGGACTGACCCTAGTCTGGTGAGGAGAACCTGTTGGCGTGGGTTGGACGATATATCGGGGTGCCATTCGAGGCGCGCCCTCTCAAGATATTGCACGACCAAGCCGTCTTCGTCGAGCGCCTCGGTCAGAGGCTGACCAAGTATGGAAGTTGCCCCGTGGGACTCCCAATAAGTTAGAAAAGCCCCACGCAGAAAGTGTGCAGTCTGCGAGAAGTAGCGAAACCGCCCCGCGCTCACGGCGTAAGGAGCAGGCACGGGAGTATCTGTTGCCGCCGAGCGCTGGACGCTCAGTGTCAGGTGTTGCGTTTGGGTTGCTAATGTCTGGGCGAAGATGCCTGCGGGGGCAAGTGTGCTTGAGAGTGCGGTGAGGAGGGCTACGATTATAAGCAGCACCCGCCACCTGTGTGGGCGGCTGAGTTTGTTTGTGATTCGCATATGCTCCTTTACAAGGCCGCCTGGCGCGGCGCCGACCAGTGATCGATAATATTATACCATTAGAACCATAGGGGCGCAGAGTATTTGCGCCTGCTAAATGTTCAGAATTCAGTCAACCGAACTTAGAGCCTGTTTAGGGGACTGTAGGGGCGCTGCTTGCCGCGCCCTGGTGGGGTGTCCTGAGTTCTGAGCAGTCTTAGACAAGAGTAGTTGCCTGGTCCGGACAGGGCGAACAGGGCGCGGCAAGCAGCGCCCCTACCGTCCCCTAAACAGGCTCTAAGATTGAAACGCAGAGGCGCAGAGAATCTATCAGGACTTATGCAATCTAGCTTTGTCTATCGTCCATCGTCCATCGTCGCTGCGTAAGCCCTGTCTATTATTGTTCTCTGCGCCTCTGCGTTTCAATAATCCTTGACTTTCTAAGCGGAGGTCTGGCCCTGCTGTACGTATTGCCCGGCGAACTGGCCGGGATGGGAGCCTTCCGCGAACTCTTCGATCATTTTGCGATTGAAGGCTGGGATGTCGTTCGGGTTGCGGCTGGTGACCAGGCCGTTGTCCACGACGACCTCCTGGTCAACCCAATTGGCCCCTGCGTTCTTGAGGTCGGTTTGAAGGGACGGATAAGAGGTCATAGTGCGCCCTTTCACGGTGCCTGCTTCAATCAGCGTCCAGGGTCCGTGGCAGGTCGCCGCGACAGGTTTGTGCGTCCAGGAACGCTTTCACGAACGCCACTGCTTGCTTGTCCATACGCAGTTTGTCGGGGTTCATCACCCCTCCTGGCAATAGCAGCGCGTCGAAATCGTCCTGGCGGGCGTTTTGCAGTTGAACATCCACACGGAACTGGTCGCCCCACTCGGTGTGGTTCCAACCCTTCACCATGCCCTGCTGAGGAGAGACGATAGCCGTCTGCGCTCCGGCTTCTTCGAGGGCGCGCTTCGGCTCGCTCAGTTCTACTTGCTCAAAGCCATTATCTACGAGGATCGCTACTCTTTTGCCGTCAAGTTGATTTGCCATGTTGTGACATCCTTTCTGGTGATGTAAGATCATGCGCACGCCGCGCACACCAACCTATCAGCAAACCCCGTGCCGGACGTAAGCATTCAGCTTAGGGGTAGAGGAAATAGCCGGGTAGGGGCGACCCTTGTGGTCGCCCTCTTACGAAGACGAAGCGGTATACAGAGAGGGCAAGAGGGCGACCACAAGGGCATTTGTTCCAACTAATTTCCACATCGGGTGGCGTTTTGGCCCCGAATCCAGGCAATCCGACGCCCTGCGACTAAACTCGCGGGCTACCTGCCGGCAAAGCCCGCCTACGCGGACTCCCCTAACCACACGTTTTGGTAGTCCCCGAAGGGGGACTTCGCCGCCAGGTAGCCCGCGACTTTAGTCGCAGGGCGTCGGATTGCCCCAATGTTGGAATTAGTTGGCACAGATGCCACAAGGGTCGCCCCTACCCGGCTATCTAATCTGAACTCTTACTACCGGAAGGCCTATTGAGAGATATGTAAATCGCGCAAGCGTAGTTGCAGGTGGGAGTCGCCTCTCCATTCGCGGCGCTCAATGTGGAAAAGGATGTCCACGCGGCGGTCTCTCTTTATGGGGTCGAGCATGTGGCCCATGCGGAAGGCTATGGCTTCGATACCAGCGCCGCTAATATTCGTGCGGTCGGCCAACATCAGCTTCAGATGGGCTGTGGCCCCAACATGATAGGCATCGAGAACGTGGACGTTGTGCGCCATGAAGAGGGGAGTCGGGTTTTCCGCGCCGAACGGGGCAAGTTCGGTGATAGCTTCCAGGGTGTCATACGTAACCATAGACAGGGGTAGCTCGCTGTCAACGTGGATTGGCTGGGAGGTTGCGCCGTGTACCCTTGCACGCGCAAGCTCGCACAGGCGGACGTTTAGCTCCTCGATATTCTCATTCTTGACCGTCAGGCCAGCGGCGGCCTTGTGGCCCCCGAAACGTACCAGCAACCCCTTCACCTGCTCGAGAGCGTCACGTATATCGAAGTCGGCTGTACTGCGCGCCGAACCTTTGCTCTCGCTGTCGTCCTGGCCGGGCGCGAGCACGAGCGTGGGCCGCCCGAACTCCTCGGCCAGTTTGCCCGCCACCAGGCCGACCACCCCAAGAGGGTTGCCAGAGTCCGAATGCCAGTTGGGACTGTGCAGCAAGATCAACTCGGCGTCATCGGGCATCTCGCGGGTACGCTCGCGCGCCTGGTCTGTCATAGAGTTCGTCAGAGCCTGGCGGCGGCGGTTTTGCGCTTCCAGCTTCTGCGCAAGTTCGCGCGCCTCCCTGAAGTCCTCCGTCATCAGCAACTGGTAAGCGGTACGAGCGTCCTCTAATCGTCCGGCGGCGTTGAGGCGTGGGCCTATTACAAAGCCTATGCGCTCGGTGTCCATGCTCTCCAGGCTGACGTGAGCGAATTCGAGCATGGTGCGCAGACCGGGCAGACTATGGCGAGGCAAAGCTGCCAGCCCGTGCTTCACTAACGAGCGGTTGGCCCCCTTCAAGGGCGCGATGTCAGCTACCGTGCCTATGGCTACCAGGCCAAGCAAGTTATCCCGCAGCCGGAGGAGGTCTTTACCCTTGAAACGAGTAGGTTCCCTCTCCCTGATGCATGTTATCAGAGCGCGCACCAATTGGTAGGCCACACCGACACCGGCCAGGCACTCGAAATCTTCGCAGCCGTCTACGTGCTGTTGGGGGTTGATGCAGATCACGTCGGGCAGTTCGGAGGGTAGATGATGGTGGTCGGTGATGATGAGATCGATGCCCAAGTCAGTAGCCGCTTGCGCCTCTTCGCGGTTGGAAATACCGCAGTCAACGGTGATAATCAGTTTAGCCCCGCGCGCCGCTACCGTGTTGAGCGCGCCTACGTTGATGCCGTAGCCTTCTGTGATGCGGTTGGGCACGTATGGCTCGGCGATAGCCCCCATGAAGGTGAGCGCGATAGTGAGCAGGGCAGTGGCGGTCACACCATCAGCGTCGAAATCGCCGTATACTATTATCTTCTCGTGCCTGGCGATGGCGTCGCAGATGCGATCAACGGCCCTCGACATGCCCACCATCAGGAGTGGGTTGGGCAGCTTGTCAATTTCGAGCGGGCGCAGAAATCGCTCTATCTCCAGAGCTTCGCGGTAGCCGCGATTGGCTAGAAGCTGGACTACCAGTGGGGAAAGCTGTAAGCTGGGGAGCTTAGACTGGGTGCGTGATATTTCCTCGGAAGTGAGGGGTGGGTATAGCTCCCAACGGGACGGACGAGATTCCACTACTTATGCTCTCTTTTCCACAATAACGCTGCTCTACACAAAAATTGTAGCTTACGCAGTAATGATAGCACAGCAGTAGCTGAGGCGCAACTTGCTCGAAAGCTGTAAGGGTTCAGATTTGGGGTACATGACTATGAAGGCTTTTTGAAACGCAGAGACGCAGAGACGCAGAGACGCAGAGATTCTCATAAAGACTCTGTGCCTCTGCGTCTCTGCGTTTCAATCAACGTTTTCCCCACCTTAAATCTGAACCCTTACCGAAAGCTGACGCTCGTGCTTGTTGTTGGTGGAAGGCATTTATAGATTCAGCTTGGCAGCCAGGCTACGCGCGTGCTATACTCGCGCTGCGCGCTACCTGGCTGTGTATGGCCTTGTAAAGAGGAGGTTTTACGCTAATGAGAATCGGAGTTGGCCTGCCCACCGGCGTGCCGGGCGCGGACGGGCAGATGGTCATCGAATGGGCGCGCCGCGCCGACGAGGGGCCTTTCAGCAGCCTGGGAGTGATTGACCGTCTTGTCTACGGTAGTTATGAACCGATGACTTCCCTGGCAGCCGCCGCAGCCGTCACCCGGCGCGTCAAGCTAGCGACCACCATTGTAGTTGGTCTGTTCCACAACACCGCAGTGCTGGCGAAGTTGGCAGCCTCCGTTGACGCTCTCTCCGGTGGTCGCCTGGTGTTGGGAATGGCGGTGGGTGCGCGCAAAGAAGACTACGACTTCGCGGGTAT
The DNA here is from genome assembly GCA_038324555.1 of Chloroflexia bacterium. Classification (GTDB taxonomy): domain Bacteria; phylum Chloroflexota; class Chloroflexia; order QHBQ01; family JADMIH01; genus JADMIH01. The sequence goes on along the minus strand of JBBQIC010000098.1, from coordinate 6,565 downwards.
TGACTTCAAAGACAGGGGCAGTCGCTTCGCCGAGCAGTTAGCCGCCTTGCGCGTGATGTGGGAAGACGGCTCCCTCACGCCCAATGGAGCAAGTCCATCTATGCCCCCGCTGCTGGTCGGCGGGTTGAGCGATAATAGCTATGCCCGCATGGCCCGCTACGCCGACGGCTACGTACATGGTGGCGGCCCGCCCAGAGCCTTCGCCCGCGCCGCCGACAAAGCCCGCGCCGCCTGGAGCGACGCCGGACGCCCAGGCAAACCCCAACTGTGGGCGCAAGGCTACTTCGCGCTCGGCGACGAGGCCACCGTCGAGGCCGGTATGAGCTACATGAGAGATTACTACGCCTTCACCGGCCCTTTTGCCGAGAAAATCGCCTCCGGTCTCCTCACCACCCCACAGGCAATCGCCCAGTTCACTCGCGGCTACGAGGAAGCAGGCTGTGACGAATTGGTGCTCTTTCCGGCGGTGGCGGGTATCGAGCAGCTGGATAGGTTGGCCGCCTCAATAGGGAGTAGGGTGAGGGAATAGGGTGAGGAAGCACGGAACAACGACTATTCCCTCACCCTATTCCCTCACCCTATCGTGGAGAAGCACATGAACATTGTCATCCTCGGCGGCGGCCCAGCAGGTCTATACGCGGGCCTCCTTATCAAGAAGGCCAATCCCGCACACGAGGTCACCCTTATCGAACGCAACCCAGCCGACGTGACCTACGGCTGGGGCGTGGTCTTCTCCGACCGCACGCTTGCCTCCTTCCAGATGGCCGACTACAAGACCTACCAGCAGATCACCAGCAACTTCGTCATATGGGACGCCATTGACGTGCGTTATCGCGGCGAGACCATACGCTGCGGAGGCCACGTCATCGCCGCTATTTCGCGCAAGAGCCTGCTCGAAATCTTGCAAAAACGCTGCGCCGAACTGGGCGTCACCCTGCGCTTCAACACCGAAATAAACGACCTCTCCAAGCTACCTAAACACGACTTGCTAATAGCCGCCGATGGCCTCAACAGCATCGTCCGCAAGACCTATGAGGATCGCTTCAAACCAACTATCGAACTAGGAAAAGCTAAATACATCTGGCTGGGCGCGAACAAGGTCCTTGACGCCTTCAATTTCATCTTCCACGAGAACGAGCACGGCTTCTTCACCACGCACGCCTACCCCTTCAGAGGCGCGACCAGCACCTTCATAGTCGAATGCTCAGAAGAGACGTGGCTGAACGCGGGACTAGACAAAGCCGACGAGACCCAAAGCCTCGCCTACTGCCAGCAACTCTTAAACGACGACCTGCACGGTACGCCCCTACAATCCAACAACTCTAAATGGATCAACTTCCCCACCCTCAAAACCCGCCATTGGAAACTCAAAACTCAAAACTCAAAACTCAAAACTCAACACGCAGTGTTGATCGGCGACGCCGCCCACACCGCCCACTTCTCCATTGGCTCCGGCACAAAGTTGGCTATGGAGGACGCTATCGCCCTGGCGAACGCCCTCGAACAGCATCCCCAACTGGAAACGGCCCTGAACGAATACGAGGCCGAGCGTAAGCCCGTCGTCGAGACCTTCCAGCGAGCCGCCCAAGAGAGCCGCGCCTACTTCGAGACGATCAAGCGCTACTCGGTGCTCCCTCCCATGCAGTTCGCCTTCCAACTTCTCACTCGCAGCGGCAGAATCTCCTACGACGACCTTCATTTCCGAGACGCCCGCTTTGGAGATGCTGTTGACAGGTGGTTTGCGCGTGCGGCTAGGGATCAGGGATCAGGGATCGGGGATCAGAGGTCGATCTCGCCGTCGCCGATGTTTGCGCCTTTCGGTCTGCGTGACCTCCCTCTGCTAAATAGGGCTGTGATGTCGCCGCTTTTAGACTGCATATTACAGGATGGTACGCCAAATGAGGAGTATATCTCCCTCCTCAATAGCTGTGCTCGTGGCGGTATGGGCCTTGTTATGCCCGATATATGCGCTGTCTCTCCTGAAGGGCGAGTGACACCTGGTACGTTGGGGATATACGATGAGGCTCATGCGGCAATCTGGTCCCAGGTCGTTCAATCTATTCGTGCCCGCTCGTTTGCGGGGGTTGGCATACAACTGGGCCACGCCGGGCGAAGAGGCTCGACCCGCCCACGAGCCGAAGGGCTGGACAGACCCTTGCGCGAGGGCAACTGGCCTTTGCTGTCAGCATCGCCCATCCCCTACACACCCCAAAGTCAGGTTCCCAAAGAAATGGACCGTGCCGACATGGAGATGGTGCGCGACCAGTTCGTCCGCGCTGTCCAACTGGCTCATCAAGCGGGCTTCGACTTGTTGCAACTTCATTTTGCCCAAGGCTATTTGCTTGCCAGCTTCTTATCACCTCTAACCAATGTCCGCACCGACGACTACGGTGGCAGCCTCGAAAACCGAATGCGCTACCCCCTGGAAATGTTCGACGCTGTGCGTGCTGTCTGGCCCCAAGACAAACCAATCTCCGTCGCCGTCCCCGCCAGCGATTGCGTGAAGGGCGGTCTCACCGTCGAAGACGCAGTAGTGTTCGCCCGACGTCTCAAAGCACGCGGTTGCGACCTCGTACAGGTGTTGGTAGGCCAGACCACGCCCGCCAGCGAACCCGCCTACGGACGCGGCTTCCTCACCCACTACAGCGACCGCATACGCAACGAAGCGGGCGTCCCAACGATGGTAGGCGGCTACCTCATCACAAGCAACGATGTAAACACCGTGTTGGCGGCTGGCAGAGGGGATTTGTGTGTTATGGAATAAGGGCGATCTTCCGTCCTTTTCTTCCAAAATTAGGTTCCTCAGGAACCTAATTTTGGAAGAAAAGGAGATTCTTTTTAGAGAGGCGAAACTAATACCGCCTGCGACCGCCGCCTCCGCCGCCTCCGCCTCGGTCATCACGGCGACCACCTCCGCCGTAGCCACCACCACCACCACCTCCGCCGTAGCCGCCTGAACGACCTCCACCCCCGCCTGGGCGCTCCTCGCGTGGTCGGGCCTCGTTCACCGTCAACTCACGGTCAGAGAGCGCGTAGCCGTTGAACTTGGTGATAGCCGCCTCGGCGTCCGCGTCGTTCGTCATCTCCACGAAGCCGAACCCCTTCGAGCGTCCCGTATCGCGGTCGGTGATAAGCACGACCTCGCCGACCTCGCCCACCTCTGCGAACAGGTCGCGTAGCTGGTCTTCGGTCACTGCATACGACAGATTGCCAACGTACAACTTCTTAGCCATTGTATCCTCCTGAAACTGCGAAATCCGATATACGAGAGATAGGAGAAGTTGTCATGGCAGAGCTGCATTAAACTTACAATCTAGAACCAGGGCAATTTCACTCGCTATCAAACTATAATATAACATATTTGCAAAATAAATGAGCAAAAGAAAAGCGACCATATCGTGGTCGCTTTTCTTTTGCTCATTTATTTTGCTCTTAGTAATCCATGCCGCCCATGCCAGGGCCGCCGCCCGGCATTGCAGGTTCCCTCTCAGGAATGTCTGTAATGAGGGCCTCGGTCGTCAGGATCATCGAAGCGATGGACGAAGCGTTCTCGAGCGCCGAGCGCACGACCTTCGCCGGATCGGTGATGCCCATGTTCAGCAGGTCTACATAGTCGTTGCTCAGGACCTCATAACCCAGGTTCGGGTTCTTCTGGTCCTTCTGCAAGCGGAGTACGTTCTGCACGACCACCGAGCCGTCCTCGCCCGCGTTGATTGCCAACTGGCGCAGAGGCTCTTCGAGAGCGCGGCGCACAATCTGTACGCCGGTTGTCACATCGCCCTTCCCACTCTCCAGGCCCGCAAGAGAAGGTATGCTGTTCAGCAGGGCCACGCCACCGCCGGGCACTATGCCCTCTTCGACCGAAGCGCGAGCCGCAGATAGAGCGTCCTCTACGCGGTGCTTCTTCTCTTTCAACTCGGTCTCGGTTGCAGCGCCGACCTTGATTACAGCCACGCCGCCCGCCAGCTTGGCAAGTCGTTCTTGCAGCTTCTCGCGGTCATAATCGGAGGTGGTGGTGTCTATGAGGGCCTTGATCTGGTCAACGCGAGCCTTGATAGCTGTCTCGTCGCCGCGACCTTCGATAATCGTCGTGCTATCCTTGTCAGAGCGCACGCGGCGAGCCTGACCCATGTCGGCCAACGTCACGCTGTCCAGCTTGCGGCCAATCTCCTCGGAGATGACCTGCCCACCTGTCAGGATGGCGATGTCGCGCAGCATTTCCTTGCGGCGGTCCCCAAATCCGGGGGCCTTCACGCCCAGCACGTTGATCGTACCACGTAGGCGGTTGACTACCAGCGTCGCCAGGGCCTCACCCTCGATGTCCTCGGCTATAATCACCACGTCCTTGCGGCCCGTCTGGAGCAGCTTCTCAAGCACAGGCAGGATGTCGGCTACAGCCGAAATCTTCTTGTCGGTGATCAGGATGTATGGGTCGTCAATCTCGGCGAGCATGCGCTCGGTGTTGGTGACGAAATAAGCGGAGCTGTAACCCCGGTCGAACTCCATGCCTTCGACGTACTCGGTCTCGAAGCGCAAGCCACGACTCTCTTCGACGCTGATGACGCCCTCTTTGCCGACCTTCTCCATAACGTCGGCGATGAGGTTGCCGATCTCAGGGTCGGCGGCGGAGATGGTAGCGATGTGAGCAATGTCTTCGCGGCCCATGACAGGCTTCGCCATCTTCTTGATGTTCTCGACGGCGGATATGGTCGCCTGCTCGATGCCCTTCTTCAAAAGCATGGGGTTCGCACCTGCTGCCAGGTTCTTCAGACCTTCATGTACCATAGCCTGGGCGAGCACAGTCGCGGTAGTGGTGCCGTCGCCTGCGACATCGTTGGTCTTGGTAGCTGCTTCCTTGAGCATTTGCGCGCCCATGTTCTCGAATGGGTCCTTCAACTCGATTTCCTTGGCCACCGTCACGCCGTCGTGCGTAACGGTCGGTGCGCCAAACTTGCGGTCCAACGCCACGTTGCGGCCTTTAGGCCCCAGGGTGGTCTTGACAGCGTTAGCTACCGCATCTATACCTGCGCGGATGGACTGTCGTGCGTCATCGCTAAATTCAATCTGCTTTGCCATTTGTTATCCTCCTAATTATGAATTAAGAAATATGAATTATGAACCTTGAGCCTAATTCCAACTCAAAACTCAAAACTCAAAACTCAAAACTACTCGCTGATCACGGCGAGTATATCGCTCTCGCGCAGGATCAGGTAATCCTCTTCGTCTTGCTTTATCTCAGTGCCTGCATACTTGGAATAGAGCACCTTATCGCCCGGCTTCAAATCAATCGGGGTGCGGGTGCCGTTATCCAGCAACTTGCCGTTACCTACCGCCAGCACCAATGCCTCCTGGGGCTTCTCCTGGGCTGTATCGGGAAGGAAAAGGCCGCTCTTGGTTTGCTCTGCGCGCTCTACTGACTTGACCAGCACGCGGTCGCCAAGGGGGCGGATGTTGGTCTTCGTCTTGGTAGCTGTGTCTCCCATATTAAATGTGACCTCCTAAATCAATTTGCTAATAGTTCTGAGTCTGCAATCGTATATCCTATTAGCAGACTCTCTCTCCGAGTGCTAATTATAAACCATAACAATCAACTTGACAAGGGCTTTTAGGGGCGAGTTTAGCACTTTTTTTGGAGACTGCTAATCGGCTTGAGCCTCACACTTTATGCCCTTTGGGTGTCTCTGCTAAATCTATAGCCTCTATTCGGTCATAGACGATCATGCGCCGTGCTTGTGATCAGCGAGAACTTCCGCGATTCTGTGTCTGGCGCTGTGGACGATCGCGGGATTGGTGTCTAAGTAGTAGGGAAGGGCGATCAGCGCGGTGGACAGCGCCCAGCCGCGCCCTCGCGCCCAGGTTGCGTCGTCGGCGGATAGCGTTGCGCGGAACGTGTCCCGGCTTTCGCCGGAGAAGAGCGTCCACGCTACCATCAGGTCGCAGGCCGGATCGCCCACGCCCAGGCACCCAAAATCGATGACGGAGGTTAGATGGCCCTGTACGGCCAGCAGGTTCCCAGATTGCAGGTCTCCGTGGATCCAGACGGGAGAGTGCTGCCACGCTGGCGCCTGGACGGCTGCGTCCCACGCAGCCGTCACTGCGTTGATATCGAGCATTCTGTTCAAGCTTGCGATTGCGATCCGCGTGTCGGCGTCTCGCATTGCCAGTGGCACGCCTCGGCCAGAGTTGTGCGGTCCAGGGGGCGGCCCGCCCGTGGGATCGATCCGGTGCAGGGCGGCTATGAATTGCGCCAGCTTCGTCGCCGCCTGGCGTAGATCGGCGATGCGCTCGACGGTCGCGTTCTCGCCTTCGAGCCACCGGCATACGGACCAATCCCAGGGGTAGCCCTCGGCGGGTGTCCCCTTTGCGAGCGGGACAGGGATGGCAAGCGGAAGGAGCGGGGCCAGCCTCGGCAGCCACCGATGCTCCTTATCCACTTGCCCGGTGGCCCAGTGGATGCGGGGCAGTCGCACGGCCATGTCGTCGCCGAGCCGATAGATCGCGTTGTCGGTCCCATCAGAGTGGACCGGCTCGATGGGAAGGTCTGCCCAATGCGGGAACTGCGCAG
>JBBQIC010000097.1:0-12135 GCA_038324555.1 Chloroflexia bacterium | reverse complement strand
CACGATAACGCGCACGCGGTCAACGTTGAATATGTTGAAGCGACCAGGCGTCATGTTCTCGTCGCTTTGGAAGGTACGCAGACCAAGCCGGATAGAGTCGAGAGGCACTCCCGCCCCCCAGCCAGCCGCAGCCGATGCCAGCGCGTTTTGAATCTGGAAGGGCACGACCCCACCGAACGTTGCGGGCACGTCGGCGGCGCGCATCAGCACGGTCTCTTCCGGCCCCTCCGCCAGTATCATCTGGCCGTCGCGCAGGAACACGCCCTTTCTGTTGTTCGCCAGGTGCGAGGACATAACAGCCCCATTGGGGTTCATACTGAAGAAGATGACCTCGCCGCGACAATAGGGGCCCATGGCAACTACCAGTGGGTCGTCGGCGTTCAGCACACCGTATCCTTCGCGGCCCACGCTTTCGAGCGGCACGCGCTTGACGCGGGCGAGGCGTTCGGGCGTCTCGATGCCTTCGAGTCCCAGATGGTCGCTGGCGACGTTCAACACTACAGTAACCGTCGACTCGTCCCAGGCAAGCCCCCCGCGCAAGATACCGCCGCGCGCCGTTTCTAGCACGGCCACCTCGACACGCGGATGCTGCAACACCGCCTCGGCGCTGCGCGGGCCTGAACAGTCGCCCTTCACGCGGCGTACATTGTCGAAATAGATACCGTCGGTCGTCGCCATGCCTACGAACTTCTTCATCGTAGAATAGATGTGCGCGATCATGCGTGTGACGGTAGTTTTGCCGTTTGTGCCCGTGACGGCGATGAGCGGCACGCGGGCTTGTATGTTACCCAGGAAGATCATATTGACGATAGCCTGCCCGACGGGGCGCGATTTGCCCTCCGATGGATAGACGTGCATCCGTAGCCCTGGCGCGGCGTTCACCTCCACCACCGCCCCGCCTTGCTGGTAGAGCGGGCGCTTGATGTTCTCGCATACGATGTCCACGCCCGCTATGTCGAGGCCGATTGTCTGCGCCGCGAGTACCGCCAACGCCGCGTTATCCGGGTGTACGTCGTCTGTCACGTCCGTCGCGGTGCCGCCCGTGGATAGGTTGGAGTTATCGCGCAATAGGACAACCTGGCCCGGACCTGGAACGCTGTCCCAAGTCAAATCTTGCTTGGTGAGGGTCAATTCAGCCGTCGCGTCCATGCGTATGCGTGTGAGAGCCGAACCGTGGCCATGGCCCCTGCGCGGGTCTTCGTTGACCATCTTCACGAGGTCCCGGACCGTGTGCAAGCCGTCTGCCACCACCTGGGCAGGCAGGCGCTGTGCTGCGGCAACCAGTTTCCCTCCTACGACGAGCAGGCGATAATCGCTGCCCGTGATGAATTGCTCTACGATGACCCCCGGCGCGATCTCGTGCGCCATGTCGAACGCCATGCGCACCTGCTCCTCGGAGGTCAGGTTGACGCTTACCGCCTTGCCCTGGTTGCCGTCCTCTGGCTTTATGACGACCGGGCCGCTGAGCGACCGGGCGGCGTCCCATGCGTCGTCGGCGCTGCGCACGACCTCGCCCTGCGGCGCGGGTACTCCCACTTTGGAGAGCAGGTCTTTGGTCAGGTGTTTGTCGGAGGCTATCTCGACGCCAATGTTTGAAGTGTAAGAGGTCTCGGACGCCTGGATGCGGCGCGAGAAGCGACCGTGCCCAAGTTGCACGAGCGAACCCTGGTTGAGGCGGAACCAGGGTATGCCACGCTTGCGGGCCGCGTCGACGATAGCCTGTGTCGAGGGCCCAAGCATATTGCTCTCGGCTACGTCGCGTATTTCCTCTATCTCGTCGCTGAGGTTGAAATCTAGCGGCCTGCCCTCGGCCAGCGTCTCTGCTATGTTGGCAGCCAGGCGCGCACACATCTTGGCGGCTTCGGGGTCTTTGTAGTCCACGACGATGCGGTATTCGCCGTAACGTTCGGTCTGGCGCGTGCGCCCGTAGCCCACGTCCATACCCGCCAGCGATTGGAGTTCGAGGGTAATATGCTCGATTATGTGGCCCATGTAGGTGCCGATGCGCATCCGCTCCAGGAAACCGCCGGGTCGCCCCTCGGAGCAGCGGTGCCCCCACAGCGTGGGGATAGTCTCCACCAGCCGCTCGGTGAAACCGGGCAGCATGTTGGACGGCAACTGCTCGTATTTGCCGATGTCGGCCAATATCTCGATCACCGGGCGATAAGCCCATATGTTGGCCCCAACCAGCACTTTGATACGCTTTACTTGTATCTCGCTCATAGCACCCACTAGCCTCCTATAACCCTTCGGAACTCTACATACCCATTATAAGCTGTAACTATACAATATCACATCCAGGGTCACTTGTGAAAAGTTCGACCGGGCGCGACTTCACAGCGCGTCTTCATCATAGACGCGCTGTTGAGTTTGTTACTTGTCCTACAGTAAAGGCTGGTGGTTGGCAATATTTGTCCCCAATCTGCCCTTGAACAGTAATAACTACCCTATTGTTTTTGCCCCGGTCGGGTATCGGGTAGTAGAATAGATTCACTCGGAACTCAGTACCTGATAGCTACAGTTTGGCTACTAGACAGTGTCTGTGGGCAGCCTGGTGAGTGGCACGTATAACTGGCGCTTGAAAGACCCCAAGTATCTCGCGAACGCGGGCACTGTCGCCCTGACCGGAGCACAAGTCCTCTCCCAGGAGATGGGCCAGATGAGGGCCGCCGGCGCCAACAACGATAACCTGGTTACCATGCTTGACTTCAACATCCTCAAAGCCACCTTTGGCCGGGGCATTGGAGACCCAGGCTACGACGATCGCGCCGACTTCGACGGCACCCAGATAGTCACCGTCGTAGACTTCAACTTGCTCAAGCTAAACTTCGGCACCGGGGCGCACCGCCTGTAGGACCAGGCATACCGTAGCTCTGGCATGAGGTATGCTATTCATAAAGTGCAGACAACAAGAGTTACGGTAGCAAAGCAGGAGGATACATATAGTGAAAGTAAACATCATCTACTGCCAGGAATGAAACTACGGTCCACGCGCCGTCAGGTTGGCGGCTGAGATTATAGAAGAATTTGGAGACCAGTTGGAAAGCATTGTCCTGGCCAAGGGCGCAAGCGGGCGTTTCGAGGTCGCAGTCAATGGTCAACCTGTCTATTCGAAGCAGGAGACACATCGTCACCCGAACCCAGGCGAGGTGGTAGACAACGTAAGGAGTCTGCTCGCAACGGACACAGACGGGCAGCAACCCACCACATGGCAAGGCTGAAAGAAATCTGAAATCAGGATGTGTAGCAGTCAGGGTTTGATCTTCCGGACAAAGTCAAGAAGACACAATTTGCCTGGCATTTACAGTCGCACTAGCAGTCCTGTTAGAAACCACCCACATAACAAAGTGAAGGGCTTGTTTGGAGTAAGCCTAGCATCGTGTCTCGACTAAGTTGTGTTTCTTTTCTTGACTACCAGTAATCCTATTATAGTAACAACTAGAACAAGACTTATAGTGATGAAATATGGTTCAAGGTGGTCTACCTGGCTCCCTTTATCTGGTAGAGCGTTCGTGGTAGGAAAATGCTTAGCGACAACTTTAGCTGGTTTCAATGCCTCTACGTCTCTTTCCATGATTACATGACCATCAATTCCATCATACACATACTTTGTTGCGTCACTTATGATTCGAATGGTCCAAGTGCATATATCAGTACTAAGGTCACTACTGCTAATGTTTCGGTAAAGTCCCTTGTTGCCAATGTAAGAATGGACTTTCCCAGGCACGATCGGAACCCTAATGAGCGGCAAGGAGAGGTTTGGACCTCCATTCGCAGGGGTGATTGTGCGTAGAGTAGTCCAACTTCACCTGCGCCCTCCCACGCACGATGCGCAAAGCCCTGCCCTAGCAGTTGTTGCAACAGAATCCCAGGCAAAAAGCAACCAGTAAGTGCCCGTTGGTGTATTAGTAATGCAACAGAACACTTAGAGTCGGCAATGCAAAATACCTGGCAACCCTGGAGGTTCCGAATGAACAGCCGCAATATACCCGGTCGCCGAGGCCTGACAACGCTCATGCTAGCCGCAACTATGCTGGCAGCGGATACGGGCTCAGCACAGACAGGCTTCCGCATCTTCCCTGAGACTGGAAAGACGGTACGAGGTACGTTCCTCGAATATTGGAACACCCATGGTGGCCTTGCACAGCAGGGGTACCCTATATCCGAGGAGATGCAGGAGAAGAGCGATACCGATGGCAGGGTATATGCAGTACAATACTTCGAGCGCGCTGTGTTTGAGCAGCACCCTGAGAATAAGTCGCCGTATGATTTATTGCTGACGTTGCTCGGCACGCTCGCGTACAAACAGAAACATCTCGACGGCAGAATCAGTGGACTGGTCCCCCAGCCTGTGGGCAACCCTCAGAGACAGTGCAGCCCAACTCATGACGATACGGACGCAGGCGCGGGCGCGGGCTTTGCTCCCGAAGCGCCCCAACGCGAGAACGTCGGCAACGGGCACCTTTTGACCGGCATGGTGTTGTCGAGTACGGGCTGCGTACCGATTGCAGGCGTCAAATTAGAAATGCGTCCGGAGGTTAGAGATGAACACCCTGAAGCCCAGCGAGCCACCCTCTATACAGACGCCGCCGGACGATATCGATTTCAGAGCGAGCAACCGGAGCACGTACATATGCGCGTCTCGGCGAATGGCTTCAAATCAATAATCGCGAATCAGTATCACCCAGCCCCGGACGAAGCACAGGGTAGCTTCGACATCGTGTTAGTCCCCGACCCTGCCTGCCGACAGTTCAAGGACACCGGGCAGTCTGTATGTGGTGGTTTCATGGACTACTGGGATAAGCACGGCGGATTAGCTCAGCAAGGTTACCCCATCTCGGAGGAATTCACAGAAGTATCTGACCTGAACGGCAAGCCTTACACGGTGCAGTACTTCGAGCGCGCGGTGTTCGAGTTGCACCCCGAGAACCAGGCACCATACAATGTGCTGCTCTCGCAGCTTGGTACAGTGCGGTACAGGACCAAACATCCTCCTGCGGGGCGTATTGCGGACACTATCGCCCTGCCAGGTGAACCCGTAAAGATCGCGTTGGGTGACGGCTCTTTATGGGTCGCCACCCTTGACGGAAAGCAGGGTGGCGACCTGATACGCATAGACCAGACAACCATGCGTATCATAGGGATCCCAGAACCCATCGGTTTTGAACCTCACGCTCTCTCCTTTGGAGAGGGTGGCTTATGGGTGTCGCAGCAGGAAACGGTGGCCCGCTTCGACCCTGCGACAGGCAAGCTCGTGGCTAGGGTCCCAATCAATGTGAATTCAAACTACGTGCCGGTTCTTGCTGCTGAAGGCAGTGTCTGGGTGGCCGACCCCTCGGAGGAGGTCAGCACGGTAATGCGCATTGACCCTGCGGCCAATAAGGTGGTGGGACAGCCCATAAAGGTGGGGCGGGAGCCTCTTTTCCTGGTGGCGGGAGCGGGTTCGATCTGGGTTGGCAGTCACGACAGCAACACGGTTACACGTATTGATCCAAAGAGTAATCAGATTGTCGCCACCATCAAGACAGGGTTCCAGGTTCATGGCCTGGCCTACTCAGAAGGGTCTCTATGGGTTGCCGATTATCACGGACATTCAGTAGTAAAAGTCGACCCCTCCTCTAACAAAGTATCCGGTAAACCCACAACGGTTGGATATTCCTTCGAGTCGATAACGGCAGGTGGAGGTGCTGTGTGGACTGCGCCGGAGCAATACGCGAACGACGCCGAGAAAGGCAACGACAAAGTAACCCGCATAGACGCACGCACCGGGGAGATTACGGGTGTAATACACACGGGTGGCATACCTTCAGATGTGATAGTTGAAGGCGATGGGGACGCTGGAGAGGTATGGATAGCTATCGCAAAGCCAAATTCAGTCTTGCAAGTTGTGCCTTAGACAGTCATGAGACATCATAGATACGGCTCTTTGTCAGATCAAGTTCAGGCCACTACAAATCAGGTTGAGAGTAATCTGATTTCAGATTTCTTTTAGTTTCTTGACGACAATCACACCCTCCGGTACAATGGGTTCAACACTCACAAAGTAGTGAGCCTGTTGCCCGCCGTCTTGTTATACCTGCCGGGCTAGTATGCAAAGGAGTGTACCTACTTGGAAACTTTAGAGAGAACAAAGGCGCAACCCGCCACAGGCAGTGTAGACATGCCTCGCCGTTATACGCTCGATGAACTGGACCTCTCGCCGGGCAAGAAAGCCCGCCTGTATCGCCTGATGTACGAACACGGCCCTGGCAACGGCACGATGCTCTTCCTGCCAATTGACCAGGGCCTCGAGCACGGGCCGATAGACTTCTTTGTCAATCCCGACGCCCTCGACCCGGAGTTCCAGTTCGAGTTGGCGGTCAAAGGCCATTATTCGGGTATAGCCTGTCATATCGGCCTCGCCACCAAGTACCTTAGCAGCTACGCGGGCAAGATACCCCTGGTGCTCAAAATCAACGGTAAGACAAACATACCCTCCGACGCCCAGCCTTTCTCGGCGCTCGATGCCACCGTAGAGGACGCCGTTCGCCTTGGCGCTGACGCGGTCGGCTATACCCTGTACGTAGGTTCGCCCCGTCAGTCTGACGATTTCTTGCAGATGAACCAGGTGCGCCAGGACTGCGAGAGGTACGGTATGCCGCTCATCGTGTGGGCTTACCCGCGCGGCGAGGCAATGAAGGCCAAGGGCGGTAACGACTCGCTCTATGCCGTAGACTACGCGGCCCGCGTCGCGCTCGAACTCGGCGCTGACGTGGTCAAACTTAACGTGCCCGACCACGAAAAGGTCAATCCCGACCAGCCTAAGCCCTACAACGAGCTAAATCTGGGCTACGAAGGCGTTATACGCAAGGTCGTGAACTCTGCCGGTAAGTCGCTCGTGCTCTTCTCAGGCGGCGGCAAACTCGGCGACGAAGACCTGCTGACGAAGGCGCGCATGGCGATGGAGAACGGGGCCACCGGCCTGATCTTTGGCCGCAACCTCTGGCAGCGCCCGATGGACGAAGCCACCGGCATCACGCAGAAGATGATGCAGATCATGAAGGCGATATAATTAGGGTGAGGGAATAGGGTGAGGGAGTAGTTCTTATTCCTACTCCCTCACCCTATTCCCTCACCCTATGTCGTCCTGAGCATCCGGCCTATCTCACGGAACGAGGGACGCTTGCCGTACAGGAGCACGCCGACTCTGTATATCTTTGCCGCCAGCCAGGCAAAGAAGAATATAGAGATTATCAATATAGCTACCGCCAGCACAGGCTCCCACCACGCGGGGTTGGAGAGCGCAACCCTTATAAACATTAGCATCGGGCTTAGGAAGGGCACGAAGGATAGCCACTTGACATAATCTGCGTCTGTGTTGCCCAGGGCCGCCAGCGACAGCAGGTACGTCGCCACCAGCATGAGCGTAATGGGCGTAGTCACAGAGTTTACGTCTTCGGTCCTGTTGACCAGCGATCCAAGCGCGGCGTACAGGGCTGCATACACCAGGTAGCCCAGCACGAAGAACACCAGGAACGCGACGAGCGTGCCGGGGGGCACCGAAGCCAACTCAAACTGTGGCGCGCCGGCGCTGGAAGACTTGCCCAGGCTGCTGAACACCAGGGCGCCGAAGCCCGCCGCAACCCACAAGACATATTGCGCCAGCCCCGCAAGCCCTATACCAAACACCTTTCCAAGCATCAGTTCGATGGGCCGCGCCGACGTTATCAATATCTCCATGACGCGGGTGCTCTTTTCGTAGACCACTCCCATCGCAACGGCCAGTCCGTACATGACGGTTGTGCCATACAACAGTATCAAGAGGACGTAGACCAGAAATTGCGATTGGAACACCGCCTTTTCGTCCTTGAGCGCGCCTCCCACTATCGGCTCGATCTTAAAGCCTGGGGCCGCGAAGAGACTTGCCGCCTGTTCGGGGGTCAGCCCGCTCTCCCGTATTTTGGCCTGTGTGGAGGCGGCGCTGAGGAGCAGCAGCACGCGAGACGAAGTTACAGCGTCGGGTCTGTCTTTAGCGTGCATCTGGAAGGTTACGTCAGTCGCTTTATCGCCCTGTACGACCACGTAAGCGCCGAGCTTGCCCTGTTTTATGCGGTCGGATAATACCGCCGGATCGGAGAGGTCCGCCTTGAGAAAAGCCAACCTCGCGCCCGTGCTGGCGCCAGCCGCCTGTTCCACTCCTGCCGGATTGGCAGACTGTCCGGCTGCTGCTTGTGGTGTGGACGCCGGTTGCTGGTCGTTGCCCTGGGGAAGGTAAGGGTAGATGAGATTATGTGGGTCCACGACGGCTATCTTCAGCGTGGTTTCCTGGCCGATAAGCTGGAGCAACGCGGGCGCGAACGACAACCCCACGATGCCCACGATACCCAGAATGGTGCCTATGATGAATCCTGGACTCCGTAAGCGTTCCAGAAATTCGCGCCTGATAATGAGGTTTATGTGGTGCAGGTTCATTTCTACTCCCCAGGAGACGATAGACGGTGGACGATAGACGGTGGACGATAGACGATTGAACAGGCATCGACCACCGTCCATCGTCCATCGTCCATCGTCTATCGTCCATCGTCTATCGTCCATCGTCCATGTTCTCAACCGCTTGCGGATCAACTTCGCGCACCGCCCCGATAAATACCTCTTGCAGGCTTGGCTCGACTATCTCGAAACGCTTGATAGCGCCAGGGCCTAGCTGCATAGCCGCTTGCAACACCTGATCTGGCACGGCTCCATCCAGCAATTCGACCCTCATGCCGTCGCTACGCTGCTCCACCACCTTGATAGGGAGTGGGGCCAGCGAGGAGATAAATCTCCCAAAATCCGGCGCATGGCCGTTATCTGACGTATTGACGAACGCTAACTCCACGAGCTTGCGCCCTGTGCTTCGCTTCAACTCATACAAGGGACCGGCCCTTAGCAGACGGCCCTTGTGGATGATAGCAACGTGGTCGCAAAGCTCTTCAACCTGTTCGAGGCGATGGCTCGAGAATACGATGGTGCGCCCCTCCGAGCGACGATGGAGCAGCGTGTCGCGCAATACGTCCGTGTTGATGGGGTCGAGGCCGGAGAAAGGCTCGTCCAGCAACATGAGGTCGGGGTCGTGCAGGATGGCGGCGAGCACCTGCACCTTTTGCTGGTTGCCCTTGGAAAGCTCCTCAACCTTACGGTTCCAGGCGTCGGCCAGACCCACGCGGGCGAGCCATTCGCGGGCGCGCCTTGTTGCCTCGGTTGGTGTGAGGTCGTTGAGGCCCGCCAGGAAAACCAACTGCTCGCCGGTTCTCATTTTGGAGTAAAGCCCTCGTTCCTCCGGCAGGTAGCCGAATGTGCTCCTGCGCAACTCGGCCACACGCTGCCCTTGCCAGGTGATACCGCCCTGGTCGGGGCTGAGGATGTTCAGTACCATGCGCAGGGTAGTGGTTTTGCCCGCGCCGTTCGCCCCAAGCAGCCCGAACATCGAGCCACGAGGCACCTCAAACGTGAGGTCGTCCACCGCCACCAGGCTGCGAAATGCCTTGCGAACGTGGCTGATCACAAGCCCTGATCCCTCTGTTTGCATCGCCAAATGCTATGCTCCTCCTGCTTTTACTTGAATCTTAAGATCTCGCCTTACGCAGTGGGGTAGCGGAGTTGCCTCAAAATCGAGAGTAAAACTATGGGGGCAACAAACCAACTGACCCGTGTCATTCTGAGCCGCAGCGAAGAATCACTCTCCTTACAAACCCGTCTGGGAATTAGTACCACTATGCTTGTGCCTATCCCTAACGCATACGACCTCGTAGTGATTCTTCGCTGCGGCTCAGAATGACACGGGTCAGTTGGTCCTGCTTCTTCTAGAGTCTGCGTATGGTGAGTTAAGATGAGCCTGACTGCTGTTTCAGGTCTGATTATAAACGAGTGAGGGACGCGATGACCAGGGGTAGGGTGCTTATGTAGGGGCGCACGGCCGTGCGCCCCTACATAAGCACCCTACCCAACCTGTAGTACAATAAACGTATGCCATCCTACATCCCCATGGGTTGGTCTAACGTAACTTTCGTATTGGAGGAAATTATATCTATGCTGTCAAAAGATTTATCGCTGCTTGGAATATTCGCACACCCGGATGACGAGCAATTGATGAGCGGCGCTTTCGCCAGGTACGCCGCTGAGGGTGTTCGCACCGGGCTTATCTGTGCCACGAGGGGCGAGGCCGGAGAGATCGCCGAGGCTGACCCGCCCCTGGCTACGCCTGAAACGCTGGGCCGCGTCAGGGAGGGCGAATTGCGCGCTGCCGCCGACGTGCTGGGGGTCCAGCACTTGTGGTTCCTTGATTACCGCGACTCGGGTATGATGGGTACACCTGATAACGAAAACCCCGCTTCCTTCTACCGAGTCGACACCAACGAAGCCCTTGGCAAGATCGTCAAGATCATACGCGAGTTCAAGCCTAGCGTGATGGTGACGTTCGATCCAACCGGAGGGTACGGCCACCCCGATCACCTGACCGTACATAAGCTGGCAACATCAGCCTTCACTGTCGCCGCCGACCCCTCTGCGTATCCCGACGCGGGCGCACCATGGCAGGCCGACCGCCTCTTTTACTCCTCCTTCCCAAGGAGCAGTATGCGCAAGATACAGGAGTTTATCGAAGCGAGCAATATAGAGACTGGCTTCCGTGGCCTCGACCCCGACAAGTTCGGCCTTCCCGACGAAGAGATAACAAACCTACTCGACGTTAACGACTGGCGCGAACTAAAGGAACGAAGCCTCAGCCACCACCGCACGCAACTCAACCCTAACAGCCCCATGGCTAACATGCCGGAGGAGATAACGCTGGCCTGGCGGTCCAACGAGCATTATGCGTTGGCGGCGGGCAAACCTTTACCCGATGGCGCAGAAGCGCGCGGCGACCTGTTCGCTGGGCTGAGAGGATAGACGAAGAAAAGGAGGTAATGCTATGTGTGGAGGAGTGATATTCCCTTATAAAAAAGAGTACGGCGAGACCCTTGCTCAGTATTATTCACAAGCCGAAATAGCGGAATTCGAGAAGAGCGGGCAGGTCAGGTCGCTTTACTGGCAGCGTGGCGAGCCTGTACTTCCTGTGCTTACGGTCAGCGAGGCAGATGAAGCGCCCAAATATGAATTACTGCTCTGGGGCAACCGAAATAAAGACATACCACTACCTCAGAGTGGTTGGGCGCGTTTAAATAGTGTAGAAGAAGGCAAGTGGTCTTATCTACGACCTCAGCCTGTGCTTATCCCCGTAACCTACGGCGTAGAGAAAGGTAAGTGGTTCGAGATAGAGCACGGCATCAAAGGGGTCATCGCGCAACGGGTGCACGAGAAGCGCGTATATATGTTGACCGACGACGCCAATGAGGAATACCTGGCAGTCACACGGCACGCGCGCATGCCCGTCTTGGAAAACCAGAGTAGCCTCTTATGGTTGCCAACGGACCCTTTTGGCACAAATTATGCCCAGACATAGAAGTAAAAATATTCGATAGACGAAGTAGGGTGAGGGAGTAGGGTGAGGGAGAAGTAATTATCCTACTCCCTCACCCTACTTCGTCCATCGTCCGAGAAAGCGAAACCCATATGAAACAATTCAATTACAAGAACAGAATTACTGAGGATGGCGGCAGCATAAGAGGGCCAAAGAGGCCCCTGACAGCGAGCAGCAGAGATTTAGAGTCGCTGAATGCGCCACTCAAACCGAATATGAGCCTGAATAGGGCGAACCGCATGGGTGCGCCCACCGAAGACGAACAGCTACTGCGAAAGCCTGAACCTCTACCCGCCGATTTTACCCGCTCGGATACCTGGCGCGTGTTGCGCATCATGGGCGAGTTCGTGAGCGGTTTCGACACGCTTGCCGAGGTAGGCGCTGCGGTGACTATGTTCGGCTCGGCGCGCATCAAAGAGGACGACCCGATGTACCAGAGCGCCGTGGATCTGGCGCAGATGCTCTCGGAGAAGGGATTCGCCATCATTACAGGCGGCGGCCCCGGCATCATGGAAGCCGCCAACAAGGGCGCGAAAGAAGCGGGTGGCATGAGCATCGGCTGCAATATCGAGCTTCCGTTTGAGCAGGGCACGAACGCCTATGTAGACGTTGCGATCAATTTCCGCTACTTCTTCGTTCGCAAGACTATGTTCGTCAAG
>JBBQIC010000096.1:0-12188 GCA_038324555.1 Chloroflexia bacterium | reverse complement strand
TTGCACACGGGCGGCAGCATTGCCCGTGCGGGTCAGTTGTTCCAGTTCGATGCGCTGCTCATCGTTCAACTGGACAGTGTGTTTGCTTCTCATGCCTTCAGTTTATCATAATCATCAATATTTCGTTGGTGGAGTACTAGGTAGCCCTCCGGGAGCAGGCGGGGGGAAGGCGTCAGCATCCCCACCTGCCCAGTTTGTGGGCTTGTAGATGCCCGATCCCGGTATAGAGCTAACCCCTATTATTTGGGCGTTATCCGGCAGGGCTGGCCCACTATCGGCGAAGCGCAGCGTTACATTATTGAGGGAAAAGCCACCTCCGGCGTCGGACATCAGCATCACCTTCTGTCCCTGAGGGCCTACTAACATTACATCAAGATCGTCGGGGGATGCATGGTAGATGTTGTCGAGCACCACTTTCACACTGACGATAGGGCGGCCTGTCAGCCCTGAGACGTTGATGGTAGCAGGGTAAGGTGTGGCGGGGCCGGGTGTGGCCGCAAGAAAGCTGATTGGGTGGGTATCGCACACCGTTACATTCGATGCGCCCGTCATCAGATTAGAATTTGTACAGGAGGGGAACTTAAACGAGCCGATGCGCGTCTTCCAACTCGAAGTGGTCAAACCGGCTTGCATGTATTCGGTCGTGTACCAGAAAATGCAGTCGGAGGCGGGGTCCACAGTTAGATCGCTGTAGTCGCCCCAACGGTGGTATGGGCTGGTCTGCGAGCCGGCGCCCGCGATGAGCGTGGCCTCGCCCTGAGTTAGCAGGCCCAGGGGACCGCCTACAAGGCGGCCAGCGTAGCGTATCGAGGGGTAGACGCTTGTGCTGTTCGATGCGCTGTAGCCGACGGCAAGGTCGCCGTCCTTGTCCATAGCCGCGCTGCCCATCCACCGGTTCGTCGTGTCGGGCGCATAGCTGCCTTGCTGGTAGACCGTAGGAGCGCTGTTGGGACTACGTACCTCATACCAACGTATTCCCGCTTGCCCGCCGCCCACATTAACAGAGTGGTTAGTGACCAAAGACTCATAGCCATCGCTGAAGCGCCTGTAGGCTAGCCGGAACATCAATCTGTCTGATATGCTGTCCAATTTGACAGTGGTGCCTGGTTGCGGGATACAAGTCAGTGTCACGTTACCGAACGAATCCGTGCAAGACACCGGAGACCAACCTGCCGCACCAGCGATGGCGACAGGACCTGTGAAGGTAGTGCCGCCTGGGGGCCAGGTCACATGGAATTTGTACAGGTTAAGCCCTGTTGGAGAGAGGCCCTGGTAGAAATTAGGCTCGCCCGCTAGCGGCTGGATACTACCGTCCAAATCAGATGGCAGCATCGGGTATACAGAAGAGCCTAGAGGTCCGGTGGAATTGGTCTGGACGCCAGCCAAGGGGTCACCAGTAAGCATCTTGGCCCGTTCGAAGACGAATGGTTGTGGACCCTTATATTGGCAGCAGGGTGGTGCGTTGACATCAAAGATGTTAGCGCTCATGTAGTAGCCATCGGGCCACATGCCAAAATGCGGATAGTCCGGGAAGTAAGATGCGGTTGGTCCCGAGGGAGCGCTCAATTGGAAGGCATAGCGATTCCAGCTGCCTAGAGGATCGCTCGTTGTTGAGATGGCAATACACTCGTCAAAAGGCGGAATCGGATGTACTGGGAAACCACCCACGTTGAACGCGAATTGGCTGATGAACCATCGGTCGGCAAGCTGGTCGTACAGAACAATGGGGTCGCCCCTGTTAGTGTTCTGGCATAACCCGCCGAAGGTGGTCCATATCGTGTTGATGCCGGCCGGGCCGTAGAGCAGAGGGGGTGTAGTGGACGTGCCACCAAACTTGCCCCATATCTTGAACGCCGAGTTAGTTGTCTGTATGTAGTGCCTGAGGCCAATTTCGCCGTTGGTATCCGGAGGCAGGCAGCTGCCGCAAGACTCAGCCTGATTCAAACCATCGAAGTTACGGAAGGTCGCGGGCATGGCCAATGAGCTAAGGCTGCCAAAATCACGCTGCACAACCGTGTCAGGCCTATTTACATGCCCGATGAGGGGAATCTGCTCTAGTTCTCTCTCGGCCTCGCCCGGCTTCATCGCCACAGGAATAGGCACGATGTCACGCAGGGGAGGGGATACGTCGTTCTTATATGAATAGCCTACGACCATCCCATTGGATGTGGGTCGCATTGGAGGCACGTTCACTTGGCTTTGCGCACCGCCTGTCCCCGTCAGGCTAACGGCACCTGATGGGGCTGACATACCTCCTTGTGCGGCAGAAGGTGCAGAACTGTCCTGCGCTCTAAGCAGGCTGGGGGCTAGCACAATCAGCAATAGCACGAAGGCAGCAAATAAGACCCGCATATGACGATTTGACGTTAACATCTTCCTTTCCTCCATTATTGATTGTTAGTAGTTGCGCCCAAGTAGGGCGCACTCCGCTTGGTTCTTGGTTTTGTTCCTACTGGCGTACCGCCAGCCTTTCTATAACCATTACGCTCTTCCATTTGGAAACCCTCCTCCTAAGATGCGCTGAATCTGGCCTGCCCGTAATGGCAGGTCTCATGAAAATTTCGAGTACCCCTTGCGACGCTCCTTCATTACGCCGCACTCTATCGCAAGAGATATGTCAACGTCAATAGCATTTTTTGTCAACGTTGTCGACAATTTCTGTCAACGTTGTTGACAATTAGTAACTGTCCCAGCAGCGGTTGGCGAGATTAGGAAAAGGTGGGGTAGGCAAAAAAGGGTGAGGTGACCCGTAGGATCGAAGGCTCTAGGCGAAGCGAGCAGCACACACCAAGAATGCGGCGAGTACTCCTCCCATGAGCAGGTTCTCCTTGTACTGGGTTTGGTTTTGACACCTCCATATTACAAGACTCCTGTTATTCACCGCAGAGGCGCGGAGGACGCAGAGGACCAATAATAAATAAAGGTTCTCTGCGTTCTTTGCGCCTGATATGTAAATGTTAGGATCAGGGCGGGTAGGGGCGCACGGCCGTGCGCCCCTACGGATGCGTTCCCATTTTCATTCACGGGTGGTGTGCCCTCGCTCATAGTTACTCTGCGGTGAATAATGACCTATGACTTTGCACCAGCTCTGCTAACGGAAGCCGTTGGAAGGTCAGAATTAGGAGCAACTTACCGATGCACCGGCGCGCCCGAAGTTAGGTCTCAACAGGGCGAAGTCTTGCACGCTGACAATGCCGTTGTTGTCGAAGTCGGCTCTCAAGTCCGCGCTGTTTCCGAAGGCTGATTTCATAATGTTGAAGTCGGAGACAGTTATATTGTTGAGATTGTCGGCATCTCCCACCGATAGCAGGGACATTTCCACAGCCGAAGTGCCTGATGACAGTGTCAGCGTGCCTGCATTGGCGAGATACCTGGGTCCCTTGATGCGCCAGTTGTAGGAGCCGTTTGCCAGTCCTGTGGTCACGGTGAAGAACCCGCCAGCGTCGGTCACGCCGCTATAACTCACGGAGTTGCCAGCCACACAAAGGGTGAGCGTGTATGGCAACTGCTGCCGCGCGCTGGGTTGGGCGGGCGGGCCTTGCCATACTACATGGCCGACGAGCACTCCGGCAGGCGCAGGTGTAGAGGTCAATGTAGTAGCAGTCGTTACAGGCACAACCGTAGAAGTGTTGGTGCGCGTTGCTGTAAGCGTGTTGCTCGGCGTGAATGTAGGCGTGGTGCAATCAGGCAGGGTAAAGGTCAATTGCAGACTCGATGTGAGACCACCGGCGTTGCACTCGAATTGTGTGAATCGGGGGCCGGTGTCCTTCTGCACGCCAACTGTGGCATGGCTGCCTCCCTGGTCTACTTGCCCATATACGATGTCGAAGCGCAACTGACCCTCGTACAATCGCACCTCGAAGTTGGCGCTGCCTGCGCCAGAATAGTACTGCACTCGCCATTCAATATTGAATATGCGGTAAGGGGCGCTGCCTGTAACCGAGGTGAAGATGCCATAACCGGCGTTCTCCGTGAGCAAGTCGCTCCAGTGCGGGAAGAGGGCATAGCTGGCTGCTGCGTCGGGCAGGCAAGTGTTGACATAGTTGGAATCGGCAGTCACGAAGTCAAGCTGGCCGTTGGAACTGGCATATGCGGTGTTGAAAGTCTGGTCGTACATGGTGAATGGGAAGGGCAAAGATATATTGGTTACGCAATCGTCACAATGGTTGCCCGTATCAATTGTGCCGGGTACGATGGTAGCCGTAGCCTGGGTAATCAGGTAATTAGAATCAGGGCCGCAAGGAGGTACTGTAGGAATGATCGTGGGTGAGGGCGTGATGGTAGAAATGGAGGTGAAGGTCGGAGTAGATGTGCGCGTCGGTAAATTCCCGCACGAAGGGAACTTGAACGTGCCAACGCGGGTATGCCAATCAGTGCCGGTGGTCAGGTAATATTAATCCTCGAAACCTCCTAAAATCCTTGTTGGCCTCTTATATTGCTCTGAGGCCGAATGATATGTTACCGGTCTACCCGCCTCGTTTTTCTGCTTCCACCATTCCCTGTACTAGCCCATCTACCTCGCCGGTCAACTGTGCTCTCAGGAACTCCACCAACGACCCCAACCCGGCAAAGCCATATCGCTCGCCCGTGTGTGGGTCTTCAAGGCTGAAACGATAAGCATCGCTGTCGGCTCTGCGGGCCGGGTCTACCCAGCATCGCAGCACGAACGCATGATAGTTTGTTGGCTTGCCTGGCAAGTTCGGGTTCTCCTTCACCGCATCCTTCTACGGTTGCGGTTTCGATGTGCCGTGCGCCTTGTTGTATAATGGCTGCACAGGAATGATGTAACGTTGTGAGCATAAACTACTATTGTCTAGAAATCGTCTATTGAAGAAATCAGAGGTCAGAAATCAGATTACTTCTGATCTCTGATCCATCAAGCTAACGTGGAACCCGATACACAAAGCGAATTGCGGCTGCAATTGCTCGGTGGGCTGAATATCACTCTGGGTGGGGTTCCCGTGCGCGGTTTCCTCTCGTCAAAGGTGCAGGCTCTATTCTGCTACCTGGCGGTACCGGACGCCCACATCCTCGTGAGGCGTTAGTGGCTCTACTGTGGGGCGACATGCCCGAAGAGCGCGCCTCCCATGGTTTGCGCCAGGCTCTTTCCAACCTCCAAAAGCTGCTCGGCCCATACCTTCTGATCACCCGGCAGACTGTGGCTTTCAACCAGTCCGGCGCTCCGTACTACCTGGACACCGAGGCGTTGCTCGCCCTCGTGAGGGAAGCCGAGTCGGCGGCCTTTGGCGTTCATCGCCGCCTACGCGACGCTCTCGACCTGTATGCCGGGGAGTTTCTCGACGGCTTCTATGTTCGGGACGCACCTGAATTTGAGGAATGGGAGGCGGGCCAGCGCGAGCGACTACGTGCGCTGGTGCTCGATACACTGCAAAAGCTCGCAACCCACTACGCAGGGCGCGGCCAGTATAGGCAGGCCACGGCCTATCTCAAGCAGTTAGTTGAGATGGACGCCTTGCGCGAGGACGCGCACCGTCAGTTGATGTTGCTGCTTGCCTACCTGGGGCAACCGGACGCCGCTGCCGCTCAATATCATGCCTGCAAGCAAGCGATGTTGATCGAGCTAGGGGAGGAACCTGCCGAAGAGACCGCCGCCCTCTACAAGAGTATACGCGCAGGGACCGTCAAAGCGCCCGATGGCGTTATGCCGCCTGGCAATCTGCATCGTGAGCACACACCTCTGATCGGCAGGCAGACGGAGTTGGCGCAAATAGAAGCTCTGCTCGCGGACCCCGCGTGCCGTGTACTCACACTAACGGGTCCCGGTGGTATTGGCAAGACAAGCCTGGCGCTACAGATAGCTACTGCCCCTTGCCTCTGACTTCGAGCATGGGGCGTTCTTCGTCCCACTGGTGGACGCTCACGACCCTGCGCTGGCGCTCAGCGCGATAGCCAGGGCGCTCGGCGTCATTGAAGGTGAGCGTGGCAACCAGGCACGCGCCTCAGAGTTGCTCAGGGATAGTCTGAGCTTGTACAGGGAGCTAGGGGAGATATGGGGCATAGCCACAGCCTTGCGTGCGATTGGCACGCTTGCCCGCAGGCAAGGTGAATATGGGGAGGCGGGGCGGCTCTACCGGGAGAGCCTGAAGCTGTACGAGGAGAACGGGGACCCGCAGGCTGTGGCCCTGGTGCTGTCCGATCTGGCCGGAATAGAGTAGCTGGGCTTCCCTTATACCACACCAAAAGACGGTACGCAACCATGTTTCCAACATCTTCAACAAGCTACAGGTGGCTGATCGTGCCCAGGCCATAGTGAGAGCCAGAGAAGCGGGTCTAGGGAAAGCGGACGCACGTCCTGGTAAGCAGCCCTCGCTATGAACGCAGCCCGTGACCATCAAGGCTGCTTCGGCGCTACGTCTTTATCGCTAAATTGCCCGCAAATTGTCAACAACGTTGACAGAAAACGCTATTGATGTTGATATGCCTCTTGCGATAGAATGCGTCGTAGTGAAGGAGTGTCGCAAGGGGATGTGCTTACAACTGACCTCCTGACCTCCCATCACCTGGGTATTTATCAATCATCCTTATACGACCTGTCATTTGCGGACAGGCCAGGTCATATGCATCCTTGAGGGAGGGTTTCCAAATGAAAAAGCGTAGCGATAAACGAACTAATAGAAGTAACAAACGAACAGGTTTGTGTATAGGAGTGGCAATGGTCGTCCTGGCGTTGGCGTTGGCGTTGGGGATCGGGGCGATGTATAGCGCCACCTACGCAGCCGTACCGAGCAGCCTGTGGCAGGCGCAACTAAATCGTCCTGCCCAGCAAGCTAGTCGAGCGATCCCCCCCTCACAGGACAACGCCCAAGGCCAGTCAAGGTTCAAATCAAATGTTCATAACAATAATGGCGGTAAACAGCAATTCCCTGCTGCTCACCCTGCCAGGCCCGAAACGAACAACTTCATATTGGACGACGGCACCCCAGAGACCAGCATTGGCTACAGCAGCGGTACAACCCAGACAGCGGCTATCTGGCTCAACCGCTTCAGCCCGCCCGGCTCCACCTACCCAATTAATCTCAGTTCGCTCCAGATATACTGGCCCGACCAGGGGAGCGCAGGCAACATCGTGGGCTTACCTGTGAAGTTGTTGGTCTATCTAGACGCGGACGCCGACAACAACCCATCCAACGCTATACTGATCTCTCAGACGAATGCAACCGTTGGAATGACCAATACGTTCCAGACCTACCCGGTGAACATAACCGTGGCTGGTCCAAGCGGCGACCTGTACATAGGCTTTGAGGACTTCTGGGCAGAGAATGGCTACACACCCCAGCTCTACCCGTCAGCCATTGACACGACTACGACACAACTACGGTCATGGGTACTGGCTATGAGTAGTGGAGCGCCGCCCGACCGCGTCAACCTGGGTAACAACAACGTGCAAGGGATAATCGACTCGTTCGGCTACCCCGGCAACTGGCTGATCAGGGCGACCAGCCCTGGCTCAGTCACAGCCACACCCACCCCGATTGGTTGCCCCTTTGCACCATCAACCTTTTTCTGCACGCCAACCCCCACGCCTACCCCCTCATTTACAGCCACACCCACCCCGTTTGGCTGCCCCTTTGCACCGTCAACCTTTTTCTGCCCCACGTTGACCCCCACACCTACTTTCACGTTTACAGCCACAGCCACCCCGTTTGGCTGCCCCTTTGCACCGTCAACGTTTTTCTGCACGCCAACACCAACACCTACTTACACGTTTACACCCACAGCCACCCCGTTTGGTTGCCCCTTTGCACCGTCAACCTTTTTCTGCCCCACGTTGACCCCCACGCCTACTTTCACGTTCACAGCCACAGCCACCCCGTTTGGCTGCCCCTTTGCACCGTCAACGTTTTTCTGCCCCACGTTGACCCCCAGGCCTACTTTCACGTTTACTAATACGCCTACACCCATCATTGTTGTAGGCCACGTAACATGGCAGACGATACCTCAGCCCAATTCAAGGTCCATACTACCTATCACCCTCACGCTGAAGCTGCCGGGTAATCTCGAAGTTGACTACCCGCAGCGGAACACCGATGCCTCCGGCTTCTTCACAGTCACCGTGAGTGGCCTACCCAACGGCGCTTACAACTGGCGAGTACAGGGGCCTGACGGCCCTGTTGGCGGCAACACCGGCCCTGGCTTCCTGGCTAACTGTGGAGTAATCACATTGGCTGGCGCCGCTCAGACCAACATGGAGAACGGGGCCATGAAGGGAGGGGATTCCAACAACGACAACATCGTCAATGCACCGGACTTCGGCATTCTGAAGAACGACTTTGGTCACGCAGGAACGGACAGGGCAGACTTCAACAACGACGCCGTTGTGAACAGTTCAGACTTCGGCATTCTGAAGAACGACTTTGGTCAGACCGGCTGCGGATCCATATTCGCGCAGGGAGGCGCACGGTAGATAATTCAAGTCCGTAACTATGAGCCATCTCAGAGTTGGGGTGCAGTGTAGGGGCGAACACAAGGGACGCCCCTACACTGCACCCCAACTCTGAACATTTACGATAAGTAATGGCAGGTTCCCGTGCCTAACCTTGTCAACAGTCAATAGTCAAATGGTGTGGGTCTTATGGCGAAACTGCTCGATAACGAAGTGATCACTCCACGAAGCCCACGAAGGCGTCAAGTACGCTTGCCTTACCATGTCCGGCCCTCCCCAGACTCAATGCACCCTGCGCCCTCCAATCTCCCGCTTATCCCGGAGGGCCTCCTGTTCATAATTGGGCTGGCGACGACGGCCTTGGGCATCGCTATAACGCGCACCGATCAGCAATTCGATTGGGTCCCAGCCCAGGTATATGACTTCCTACGGCGATACTTTCCCAATCCCCAGGCCGTGTTCCTCGGCGGCGTGGTTTCCCTGGTTGGGGCGGCTCTCGCGGGACTTGCAGGCCGCAGGAATACGCAGCCAGACAACCTCGCCGGTTTAGCCCTGCCCATACCCTCCTTTCCATCGCAGGCTCAGGACCTAGCTCAGACCGGGCTGCTGCGCCGTGACCCCTTCGTGCCGGGAGCGTTCGCCCTGGCTACGCTTTGCAGCGGCTTTCTCTACTGGCAACTGGCGTCCCAACAATACACACACTGGGACATCCTGTTGTTCTTCGTAGGACTGGCTCTGGTGGGTTTCGCAATACATAGGCTTGACAAGCCTGAGCAGGCGTCAGCGAAGGGTTCCAACCCTTCCTTCGCAAGCTCGGGCCAGGCTCTTCCAACCTTCCAACCTTCCAACCTTCCAACCCTTCCTTCCCAAGCTCGGGGCAGGCTCTTCAACTTTCCAACGGACCTATTGGCCTCGCTTGGCTTGGCTATATTTTCTATAGTCATAAACTCTATTGATTTGATCCGTTGGGATTTCTCCTTCGTTGCCGACGAAGGAGAATTTTTCTCTGCCGCCCATCAGGTCGTAAATGGCGGTCCCTGGAACTTCTTCAACCTGACCTGGGTCTATAATTCGCACCCCGCCCTGGATAGCGTATACCAGGGCATGGTTATGAAGGTGGTTGGCGATAATGTAATTGGCTGGCGCTTCAGCGAAGTCCTGGTCACAGCGATTACTGTGGCGCTCATTTATCTTCTGGGAGTGGCCCTATTGGGGCGATTGCCCGCCCTGGCCGCAGGCATCTTCATAGCCAGCAGCAATTACCTGATGGCGTTCAACCGCATCGCCTACAACAATACACACGTAATCTTTTATTCTACTCTAGCTGTGCTCATGTTGGTCATGGCGTGGAGAACCCAGAGGGCTGTGTTCGTTTTCGCAACGGGCGTGGCTATGGGTTTTTGCCTTTACACGTTCCTGAGCGCCATCTTCTTATGGCCCGCCCTCGCATTGTTTCTGCTAATCATCTTTCTCCGCAAGCCTACGTGGGGCCAGGTATTTGCTGGGCTGCTGATGCTGCTTGGCTTCGCCTTAGTGGTAACTCCCGCGCTAATTACTACTCCACCCGACGCCCTTTTGCAAATGGCTCTACTTAATACCTATGCAACCAGTGCAGCCAGTGTGTCTCCGGACCCGGTCTCGAGGGGTCTCATCAGCCTGGAGCTGTCTTCAATATCGTTCTGGGTGGTCTCTGGACATTGGAACAATCATTACCTGGGCGGCCCGCTACTCGACGTGATCAGTGGCGTTCTGGTGCTAGTCGGCTTCTTTACAGCGCTTTTCCGCATACATAAGCGCACCGAGAGGTTAGTCCTCACCTGGGTTGTCGTGGGCATGGCGCTACTGTCATTCACGGACTTCTTTACCGAGCCGCATGTTACGCGGATGTTCATCGTTTTGCCTGCTGTAGCCCTGCTGATGGGGATAGCCGTGTCCAAGCTGGATGGGGTGCTACGGGCCGGATTGAGGTTGAGGGCGAGCACGAGAATCCGCCCCTATGTTGCCTATGCGTTGATATTAGTGCTGCTGGCGCTGGTGCCGGCGCTGAATCTACGGCAACTGCTGGTGGAAGATCCGTCTCTGATGTCGACGCCGGTCAACACCCAGATGATGCTAATGAAAGCCATCCAGGAGCACCCAAACTACTCGATTGTTGAAGTGGGCGCTGGGTTCCAGCCGAACGCTCAGACACCCAGAGTAATGAGTTGGTACCCATGGTACGAAGGGCGCTATCGCTACACTCCGTTGTCTGGGCTTGAGGAGCCGTTTCCTGAGGGGTCAGAGGGTAACTTGCCTATCTACCTGGTAAGCGACGAGAACAAAGATATTGTACAGAGCGTACACAATAAACTGCTTGGGTCGTCCTATCTGCTGGCGGTCGACACTGACCGGGCTGGCGTTCCCCGGACCTCGCTTTTCATACCCACCACGCGCCCTACCAGCCAACAGCCTGCCCCGAACTTGTCGAAGGGTTTGGCTGGCAGCCCCCCGGCGCTAATACCTGAACTAGCGGTTGAAGTGCATATTCCCTCCCTCTCGGATGGCAAGCCCAGCGAACCACGCGATGTGACCGTAGACTCGCAAGGCAATTTCTATGTGATCACCGACGTCGAAGGGATTATCCGCAAGTACGACCCCTCTGGCAAACTCCTGCTCAGTTGGGGCAACACTGCCAATAGCGCCAATAGCACACCCCTGTTCAAAGGCTTGTTCGGCATAGCCATTGATGATAACGATGTCATATATGCCCTGGACGCCGACACCGCTTCGATTTTGCGCTTCGATACAAAAGGCAAGCAATTAGGTGAAGCAATCACAGGCGTTGGTTACTATCCGAGAGGCATCAGCATAACGGCCAAAGGTGAAGTGCTCATAGCAGACACAGGTTTCAACGAAGTATCGCTTATCAAACCAGACAGTAAGTTGCGCACGGGCGTTGAGGTAGACAAGAACATGGGGCCACTGCGCGAACCGAGCGATGCAGTCACGGCGGACAACGGTGACTTGTTCATGGTGGATACGGGCAACACCCGCGTTGCGCACTTCTCTATCGCGGGCAACTTTATCAATCAGTGGGCAATCGAAAAGCCACCCAGCCCGCGAGATAGCGGACATATAGCATTAGACGCCCATGGGAGGCTGTTTGAGACCTCACCCAACGACAGACAAGTGATTATTCACGATGCACAGGGCGTCACAGGCAAGGTGCTGGGGAGATGGACAGCCTATATGTCAGAGATACCGGTTGGGATTTACGTGGATAAGCAGGATAACGTATACGTTACCTATCCAGCCTTTGACATAGTCCGCAAGTTTCGCTTGCGACGCTAGTGAGTAGGGGATGGGGGTTCACGAACTGATCCCTAATCCTGTAGTGCATGAAAACTCCGTCCACGGCTTTCGCTAGATAGTGCATCTTAGCAGGCTATACTAAGTTCGAGCACGGAGGCTACATTTAGCCTTGCTCCGCTCACATAGTATAACCCCTTAGGAGTCTTCCGGGAATTAATTGACATAAAGAGGGAGAAATGCGAAGATTGAGAGTATGGAAAAGCTCTCAACGGAACAAGAGTATCAACAGCTACGGACATTGCTAAATGAGAAGCAGTGGACTTGGAAGGCTATCTGGCAGCCGAGGCTCAAGGGAGAGGAAGCGCCAGCACGGTAGCCCGGGAGGCAGGGGTCTCCCTCAACACGGTCAAGCGAGGTCTGAAAGAACGGGAGGCGGGAGACAACTATCAACCAGGAGAACGCATCCGCAAGAAGGGAGCAGGCAGGAAAAAGC
>JBBQIC010000095.1:0-12225 GCA_038324555.1 Chloroflexia bacterium | reverse complement strand
GCAGCCTCTTGCGCGGAATCGAGGAAGTAGCCCGCCACTACCAGAGAGGCGACCAGTATTACGACTGCCCATATAATAATGAGAGTATTGCGCCCGGCTCTCTTCATCATGGTGAATTATACGCGAAAATTAGCGTATTTGTCGTGGAAAGTGAAGTTCATTATACGAACCGACAGCAGTTGAACTTCCGGTACATTATTCGTGGATAAGGAGCTTAGTTCGAGTAAGTTCTATGAAGTCATGTATCGCAAATAGCTCAATCAGCAGATGTATCTGTGGTAGCAAAAGCGCGTCTAATTCTGTATTTGTGATATTGCCTGTTGATACCAGGAGTAGCTTAGATGGATGTCGTGAAACCCAAAAAGAATTCACGAAATCCGCATCTTTGGTCACTACTACCTGTTGCTCACGTACCGAAATTTCGAGGATTTCACTATCCGGCGTGCGGTTTGCGCGCGGCAAGTCAAGAGTATGCACAGCTTCACACCCAGCATCTTTCAAGTGGTAGACCAATCGGCGAGGCAACTGAGCATCAATCAGGAATTTCATCCTTTGACAAGTTCGACTCGTTTGATCTGACTGAGGCGCGCAGCAAATTCGAGGGCAGCAAGTAGGTCTTCACGCTCCAAGTCTTCGTAATCAGCCAGAATGTCGTCAATTGACATACCGGAACTGAGGAGTTCAAGGAGCATTTCGACTGGGTAACGCATGCCACGAATGGTAGGTTTGCCGTGACAGATTTCAGAATCTATCGTGATCCGGTCAAGTAAACTTGTCATTGTCAGACCAACTTCCTAGCTGTGTATGATTCGCCAACGTCATTGCGCCTGTAATCTTTATCTATCAATACTTAATAAGGGTAACGATATTGTACCCTTGCAAATAGTCTCGCGCTCCGAGATCCTCTAGCTCTATGAGGAAGGCGAGCGCCACGATTTCGCTGTTTAGCTGCTCGACAAGCTCTATAGTGGCGCGAGTGGTGCCGCCCGTAGCGAGCAGATCGTCTACTATAACTACGCGCTCGCCGGGGTTGATGGCGTCTCGGTGCATCTCTACGCTGTTGCTGCCGTATTCGAGATCGTATTCGGCGCTGATGGTCTCGGCGGGGAGTTTACCTAGCTTGCGGACCGGCACGAACCCGACGCCCAGCTTGTAAGCAATAGGCGCGCCAAAGATGAAGCCACGACTCTCTATGCCGACTATCTTATCGGGTTTGAGGTCTTTTAGTTTATCGGTAAGCCCGTCTATTGACTGCCGAAAGGCCGGACCATCTTTCAACAGGGTAGTTATATCTCGAAAGAGTATACCAGGTATAGGGAAGTCTGGAATGTCGCGTATCAACCGAGTCAGTTTCGTGGTATCCATAGCAACCCCCTAGGTGAGTTTTGAGCTTTGAGTTCTGAGTTCTGAATACAGTATAACTCAAAACTCAAAACTCAAAACTCGTGTTATGTTCGCCTGTATTTAGCGCCGCGCAGGTAGCGGGCGAATAATGTTATCAGAAGTAATAGGCTTGCGAAGACCACAGGGAAGGCGCCGCCCGTTTGTGGGACGGGCGCTGAGGATTTTCTGGCCGCCGGGGCTGATGGCGCTTTGGCCTGCGTACCTCCGGCAATATTTGATTTCGGCGCGGCTTTGGGTTGTTGGGGCTGTGAAGCCGCCGGTTGCTGGGGCTTTGCCGCTGGTGGGTTGGCGGCAGGAGCTTTGTCGCCGGTGTTTTGCGGCGCTGCGGGCTGGACCGGGGCTGGCGCGGCTGGCGCGTTGGCGCTGCCTTGCTGGCCTGCGGCGGGCTGCTCGGCGGACTGTTGAAGTTGGCCCTGTTCGGGGGCGGAGAGTGATGCCACCTGCGCAATGTAGGCATTGGACTGTACTGGACTGCTCGCACCGACGTATTGCGCGCTCGCCTGGTTGCTGAGATTACTTCCCGCGTTTTGTTTCACGCTCACTGGTATCTCTATGGTGGCCTTTGAGCCAGGGGCCAGACTCTCGAGGTTCACCGTTACGGTGCTGCTGTCCCCATCTGCCGATACTTTACCAGATGTGCTTTTCACCTGGCTGGCGTCGAGGCTAACGCCAACCGGAAGTTTATCTGTGACTATCAGGCCAGCAGCCACGCCACTGCCCGCGTTTTCCACTTCAACTTTGTAGGTCATGCTCTCGCCCGGCCCGACGCTGGTCTTATCTGAGGTGAGATGCAGCTTGATATTGGGCTGCGTACCACTCTGCCTATCTGGTTGGGGTGTCTGTTTTCCAGGCAGGGTGGCGTTGTCTTGCGCTGGCTGGTTACTGCCCTGCGTGGGAGCGGGAGAGACAGCAGGCGCGACCTGGGCGCCTCCCTGGGTCGAGGATGAGGTCCCATCCTGCGCCGGAACGCCCACTGTGAAATGGTAGCGCGATTGGCTCTGGCCGTAACCTACCACTGTGTCCCGCACCTGCACTAGGGCTTCGTACTTGCCGGTAGGGAGGCTGCCCTCCGACAGGGCGAACTCGGTGCTTGTGCCCAGGCTGCCGCTATCTAGCACAGGCTTGTCAGTCTTGCCCTCTGTGTACACGTATACCCTGTAGGTCTCGCCCATTTTGCGGGCTTTCCAGCGTAGGGTAGCGGGCAGCGACAGCGCCGCGTTCTGGGCTGTCTCGACAAGCTCTACATCAGCCAATTCGACGGCTGGGACCGAGACCTGGCTGCCCATAATGTAGATAATCGGGAAGGAATACCAGGCAGATAGCGCGCCTTTGCCTCCCAGGAAACGCACGTAATAAAAAGCGTCGTTCGGCGCGCTGGGCTGGCCCGTGAAGTGGTATGTGCCCGCTCCATCGGTTTTCGTGGAGATGATGAGGGTGTCTTCGCCGCCGTTATTGCGCTTGCGCAACTCGACGGTCAGCCCGGCGGCATTCTGCCCGGCAAGCGTTACCTGCCCGCTCATGTCGCCTTTTTCGTCTTGGGATAACCCCGCGCCATGCGCAGGAGAAGCCAGAGCCAATCCAATAATCAGCGCCGCCGCCAGACCAAGCAAGATTATCTTGCCTTTCAAGGTGCCAAATTTGGGGACGTAGGTGTCGTTCATCATTTTTCCTCCTGTTAGCGTTGGAACGTTGGAACGTTGGAACGTTCTAACGCTCTTCCAGCATCGCTGTGACAATCAACCGTTGGGTGGCTAGTCCAATCGGGGTGCAGGTGATCAGGGTGACACGCTTATCGTCTGTGGGGTCCATGACCTCGGTGTGAGTTGGACTTACTACGAAGCTGTCTGTGACCACGTACTTATACTCACGAAGACTGTTGCTGACGAATACTTCGTCGCCCGGTTTTAGCCTGTCTAGCTCGCGGAATAGCGCCGAGTTTATGTCCCTGTGACCTGCGAGCACCACGTTACCCACTGCCCCCGGATTGGCTGTGCCCTCGTGGTGACCTATATCCATCGGCGAAACTTCCCAGGTTCCCATGTTGATCCTCACCTCTTGAATGGGGCTATCCAGGAACATCACCGGTATGCGGAGCCGCTTGGGCAACAGCAGAGCAGGGTCAACGGTAGGCGTAGAGGTAGGTGTGAGAGTGGGTGTTGCGGTAAGTGTGGCTGTAGGCGTGACCGTTACATGCGGCTCTGAACCGCTTTCCCGTGTATGCGCCCTCCTGGGGACATTCCAGACCTCGGTGTAGGCTCCGTCCGCTTCCGGTGAGGTTCGCGGTGAATGCGTTACCGTAGGCTGCGCTGTAGGTGTAAGTGTAGATGTTGCGGTTTGGGTGGGGCGAGTTGTGCTCACCAGTGGCGCACCTGCGCGGGACGCCGTGACCCTATGGGGAGCCGTATCGAAATAGACAGTGTAAATGTATTGGCCCACGAGCCAGGCCACGACCAACGCGCTCACCGCCTCGGTCAGCAACAGGATCAAGTCAAGACCCCCCAGATGACCGGCTCGGAGCGCACGGATAGGGCCTGTCTTGCCGGGCCGTTTTTCGGGCTGCTCCCTGACCGGGCTTAGTGTGCCTGGTTGGAAGCGGCCAGTGTCAGAAGTTAGCCCCGCCTGGGGAGACCGCATACTTGCTCCGGTTCGCTGTGTGACTATGACTATATTGCCTGCTTGTACGACGAAGCCCCGACGGGCATAGCGAGCCTGGCGTGACCGCTTGCATGTGACTCTAATAGATTATATATTCCTGAGTTATGTAAATGGGGAGAAATCCACAACCCGCAGAGGGCGAGTTATACACATTTCCGGCTTGCCGGGGAAGGGGGTCAGAATATAGAAAAGCACAAACCGCAGCCTTCGGCGTAAATGTTCAGATTAGGGGTGGAGGAAAGTCTATCCGTAGGGGCGAACCTTGTGTTCGCCCTGTCTGCACGCTCTGTCGGCATACCGCTTCGTTGTCAAGAGGGCGGACACAAGGTTCGCCCCTACGGATAGACTTTCCTCCACCGCAAGTCCGAACACTTACCCCTAAAATTGCCTATTGACAGACCTATAGTGATGGGCTATAATTCCCCAGTTGGGAGCCTCCTATTAGCACTTCGTACCCTGCCCCCCTTCTAGATACTATTCATTTTTATATCCGTTACTTCATCAACAGAGGTAGAAAAGATAGGCTGCTTGTAGCAGATTGCTTGAGATTTACTGTAGCAAGGCAGCCTCCATAGCCAACAAAATGGCTGTGACCTATTCTCTCTAAGGAAGTGCGGATAATCAGCTAACTAATCTTAGCGTAAATTACAGGAAGGGGGTATATCAACTATGAAAATGCGGAAGATGGTAACACGAGGAAGACTCGCATGGCTTCTCTCTTTGGTACTGGTTGGTATTCAATTGTCTACGGGTATAGACATCCATAGAGCATCTGCCGACCCGCTCCGCCCTGCTCCAACCAGCACCGGCTACTTTATCTACGTGACGGACTTCTATGGACAGGGTAATAATGCCTACTACAGAGGCTATAACGCTACCATTGGAGGAAACCCTCGTATCTTTATACTCGATTTTGGGCGGCAGTGGCAGAATCCGACAACCGGAAACTGGGGTGTCAATCTCATACATACCGAAATAAAACACAGCATAAATTGGGTCATCTCCGTTGCCCAAGCTTTCATAGATGGCTACAACGACAACCCCTCGCATCCAACTGCTCGCATTGCAATTGGCACCAACAATTCGGATCATCCTTGGGTCTGCGATAATCCCTCGGGGAACGTAGACCCAAGATGGTACCCCGCTGGTCAGCAGTGGGGTACCATAATCGCCAATCTCAGCGATAGGTCCCGCGTAACAGTCTTTAGTGCGAACGATATAGAAGATTGGTTCCTCGACTTTCACGATTGGGGGGCGTGTGGAGTTGGAACACGAGCTTGGTTTGCTGGTTACATGACGCAGACAAGCAGACTCAACTACGATTTTGGCGAGAACCCGAGGACCCAGAGGGCCAATCAATGGACACAAGACGATGTTTGGTACGTCGCTTGGGGTGCTCCACCAGCATTAGTTCTGCCTCAGATATTCTGCAACGACGGGAACCCCCCTATTTGGGCAGGATCGTGGTCTGCTCTGGTTAGCTACAAGCAGGGGTATATGTGGATCGATGGCGTTTCTTCCGAGAATGCTTTACCTGGTGATACTACAACATGCGGTGGCCCGCTTACTTTGTCATGGCAGACTTCTTGGAACCGGCTACACACTGCGTTGACGAATGCTGGCTGGGAGGACAGACTCCTCTCTACCGCCATTAGCTATCGCGCAAATGCGAATTCTCCATGACTTATGCTATGGACCTGTTTTCAAGGTTTAGCGCCGAAGTTGCTTCTAGCTACCAGTCGCTGTGAGCAGATAATAGACAATCTTAACTACGAGGACGAGGTTGGGCTTGCAAAGGTAAACCCCAACTTCTCGTGAGAAGGAGGAAAATGAAATGAAAAGGACAAATGCAAAGACGTTCACCAGACTGATCTGGCTTCCATCACTTGTGGCACTTGTCGTCGGGGTTGCCATTATTACCATAGCTACGCACACCCACTCAACCCAGGCTGATCCGGTTGATTGCTCAGGTGATTGGGGGAACTCTGGCGACCAGGCATTGATTGCGGCCTGCTCAGACCAGAAATTGAGTGCTGACTTGCAGGTGGAGGCAACCATGGCCGCACGACCATACGTCAATACTAGGCCAAACTATACACCTGCACCGATGTTGCCGGAGCCAACCTATTCCAAAGAGGTTCGGCAGATAATATACGATCTGAACGATCCAGATAGAAACCCTATACCACGCGAGTGGAAAGGCGCCACAAGCATGTGGCTGGATGGCTCCGTCCCCAGTGCTGACTACAGGTTGTGGTTTGAGCTATTCGTCGTGTCACGACCTAACAATGGTTACTTCGGCCTCCTAAACCCAACTCTGGAAACTGAGTTGTTTGATAGCGAAGGTGATATGAGCCAATACGTGAGGAAATGGACGTGTCCACAACCAGTCGGCACTCTCCACATCACCAGCATCACGAATCCAGACTACACCAACACCGACCCCCACGTTGCGTATCCAGGTCTGCGAAGTGTGGTCTACTTCACAACTGACTCTTCCTCCTGGCCGACCGGAAGCTTCAATATGGCGACTCAAACGTGGACATTGGACCCTGTGAACAACCTTCCAAACCCTGCTTCAGACGACGGGCCATAGTCCGTAAGCGTTCAGAATAGGGGCACAGATGTAGATGCGCTGCTTGCCGCGCCCTGGTGGTTTACCCCCAACATCGGGGTGCGCGAACAGGGCAGGCACGGTGTAGTCCCCAAGTCTACGAACTTTCCTCTACCGCAAGTCTGAACACTTACCCTACTCCGTAAGAGTTCAGATTAGGGGTAGAGGAAAATCTATCCGTAGGGGCGAACCTTGTGTTCGCCCTCTTGACGAAGACGAAGACGAAGACGAAGACGAAGACGAAGCGGTATGCAGAGAGGGCGAACACAAGGTTCGCCCCTACCCGGCTATCTCCTCTACCCCAACTCCTCTGAAAATAGAGGGCGGACCCCGTAGGGGCGCACGGCCGTGCGCCCTACACAGGTGGCTATTTTCATTCGTAATGGTGGCCCGTAGGGTCATGCCTTACTCTGAATATTTACGCCGAAGACTACGGTTTGTGCTTTTCTATATCCCAAAAAGGCGGCCTGGGATTATCCCCTGCGGAAGATCATAGCCACGCGACCAAAGTCGAGGCGAGCGCCGTCCTCTAGCTTTTCGCGCACGCGAGCGGGCAGGCGCTGACCGTCCAGCTTGGTGTAGTTGGTTGATTGCAGGTCTTCCACGTAATAATCGTTGCCGATGTGGAGCAGGCGAGCGTGGCGGCGCGATACGCCTCCGTCTTCGCCCCCGTAGGGAGTGAGGTCTATATCTGGGAAGATGCCGCTGCTGGGGTCTTCGCGGCCTACCGTGATCTCCTCCTGCTGAGGAAGGGGCATCTCGGCTCCCGTAGCGATCACCACCAGGCGGGATAGGCCCGTCGCTATGCCTGTTCCGGGGGCAGGAACGGAGTCAGGGTAAGCAGTAGGAGCGGACATGGCAGGTGTGGACACTACATCGGGCATCGGTACAGGCACTGCCATTCCGCCCGACCGGATGTCTGCTGCTGTGCCTTCGTCAACCACAGGGTGGGGAGGCGCTGTCGCGGCTGTCACGTCCATTCCTGCCACCTGGGGAGCCGTGCCTTTGACGATGCTTTCGAGGAAAGCTTTGAGGGCGTTCACGCTCTGACCATATGCTACCCAATCGCCCTTCGCCATAGACTGCTGGGCTTCTTCAAGCTGCGTCAGCGCATCGCTGGCCCAGGAAGCTGTGCTGGGGCTTGCTGTGCTGGCAGCCATTGCGCCAGCGCCCATCGTTTCCGGCATCATGCTCGGCATGGGTGCGGACACAGGTGGAGGTTCTTCGATAGCGGCGGCTTGTGTGGTGTTTATGGTGTTGCCGCCTTCTATGCCCTCAATAGGTATGACGCCGGGCATGGCTTCGGCTTGCGCGGCCTCGGCCTGCGGCGGTGCTTCGGCGGCTTGCATTTGCAAATTGGGGATCATTGTATCTTCCGTTACAGGCACGCCCTGGGTAACGGGCACTCCTATGCTTACGCCACCCGATTCGACTTCGCCGTTGGCGCTTGCATCTGTCGCACCCATATACGGCTCCATTCCTTCGCTTCGCTCCAGAACATGTTTGCCGGGCGCTGCGCCGCCTCCCTGGGCGGCAGATGCGCTGGCAAGCTCGGCTCCGCATTCATTACAGTACGCTTCGCCAGGCACCGTGACAGCCCCACAATTGGGGCAGAGGCCGCCCGAGGGTTTTGTTGCAGCCATAGCTATAGCCGGACCTCCACCCATCGCGCCTGCGTCTAATGGCGCGCTGACTCCCCCGACGCCCGTAGGGGCGTATACCACGTCCTGAACCTGAGCCTCACCGGGCGCGGCGCCTTCGCTCCCTTGCGGCGTAATCTTGGCCCCACATTCGTCGCAGAACGTGTAATCATCAGGGTTTTCGTTTCCACAGCTGGGACATCTCATTATATTCTCTCCTTAGGGTCAATTATGAATTATGAATGACAAATTGTGAATTACCTAATTGTCCTAATTATTAGCTTTTCGACTGTACTAGCAGCCGCAAGTCATAATCCATAATTGATTATACTCCTACCAGGGCAAGAATGCCCCAGATCGCAGCTCCTAACTCGGCGGACATCAGCAAAGCCGCCGAAGTCCATCCAACGGCTACTCGCAACCACGAGGGCCGCGCCTTGACCCGCACCTGTATTTCTTGATCGCCTCCTGAGCTTTGTATGAAGAGGTGACCT
This sequence comes from Chloroflexia bacterium, assembly GCA_038324555.1. GTDB lineage: Bacteria > Chloroflexota > Chloroflexia > QHBQ01 > JADMIH01 > JADMIH01. Next base: position 3,418 of record JBBQIC010000095.1, on the reverse strand, counting down.
GTATTGAGCCTTTCGGCTGGCACCAACAGGCGGACCTGGAACGCCCACAGCCACATGGCTACTTCGGTCGCCGACAGCGCCGCTAGTATGGCCGCCGCGCTCAGTACAAGCAACTGGCCTACTGAGCTAGCTACGAGCAGTAACACCCAAAGACAAAAACCGACGAATGGGAGCGCCCAACGTGCCCGTGCCCATATAATAGCGAAAAGATTGGGTACTCGCAACTCCGTGCGCCCAAAAGGCAGCGCAGCCTTTCTAACGCGCACTTCGACGGTCTGCACTTTACCGAGCGACTTATGGATGATGGGGGCAAGCCAGCGCTCTTTTGGTATCACCTTGCCCTCCAGGTCGCCATCGCCGACGTTGAGTAAATCTACTTTGCCGACAGGCTGCTTGTTCCACCTGGTTTCGCCCAGGTCCACAAGGTGCTGCGACACGACCAATGCGGGGGGAAGCCCGTTGCGCGTTGAAGGCGCGGTCGAAGTGGTGCCATGGTCTGCGCCAACGGTGGGTTGCGCGGGTTTGACAACGGGGGGCGCGGGCGGGTCCTGCACGGCAACCTGCCTGGGCGTCGCCACTGGGGCGGGAGCCGGAGCAGGCACGGGGGCAAACAAGATAGGCGCTGACACCTGCGGTTGTTGGAACACCGGGGCCTGGCGTGGAGGCGCTTGTTGAGACCTCTGCTTGGGCTGGACCGGTGCGACAGTTTGGCGCGAAGGGTTTCGCTGGCGCTGGTCGTGCGACGGCGCAGCGGTTGGCGCGGGAGTAGGCGGGACGGCAGGCATGGGCGGCGCTAAGTTACGAGGTAAATCGAGGCCGAGAGCAGAGGCGAAATCGGCTATCGAGGCGAAGCGCCTTTGCGGGTCGAGGTTGAGGGCCGTTTGCAGGGCTGCCTCAAGCTGACCTGAGAGGGCAGGGTTATACTGCCGCACGGGAAGCCAGTTGAACGGGTTCAGGCCAGGGTCGTGCCTGGTGAGCAGATAGTGTAGGGTCGCGGCCAGCGCATAAACGTCCGAACGCTGGTCGGTCTGGCCTTTGCCGTATTGTTCGGGGGGAGCGTAGCCTGCGGTGCCAAAGGCTTCGGTATCGTGGGTCTTTCCCGCCTTGTGGAAGCGGGCTATGCCGAAATCTATTAGTTTGATACGCTCGGTGCCTTCGAGCAGCATTACGTTCGCGGGCTTGATGTCGCGGTAGACGATAGGCGGGTTCTGCGAATGCAGATAGTTCAGAACGTCCATAAGCTGGCGCGCCCACACGCGCACGCGCTCTTCCGGCAGCGGCCCAGAGGCGCTGTCAAGCACGTTTTGTAGGGTGCGGCCCGCCACGAACTCCATCACCAGGAAATACTTTCCTAGCTCCTCGAAAGTCTCTACCACTTTCGGCAGGTTCGGGTGTTCGAGCGAAGCAAGCATCTGGGCTTCCCGCCGGAAGTCGGTGATAGCCTGGGTCCGCTCAGACGCGGGGAGAGCCGCCGGACTCATCTCCTTGACGGCCCAGCGAGTACCGGAGGGGGCGGTTATGTCGGTACTCTCGTATACCGCGCCCATGCCGCCCTGAGCGATTTTCCGCATTATACGATAGCGCTTCTTGAGCAACGTGCCGGACGGGATATTGCCCGCTTCGTCGGAAGGCATCACAGGCGGGGCTATCTGATGGACGCTCTTGATAGGCGCGTTATTAGTGTTGGGCAGCACGTAGGGCTGTGGGTTATTAACTGCTTCGTTCCCCTTGAGTCTGTATCCGCAAAACGCGCAGAACACCGAGATCGAGCGGTTAGAGCGTCTGCATACCGGGCATATCGGCCCGCTCAAGGCTTCCTGCGGCGTTTGCCCCGATTGCGCGATATTAGGCGCGAGGATATTAACCCCGTTGCCGTTGCTGTCGCCGTCCTCCCAGGCGAGAGGCGCGCCGCACAAGTCGCAATTGCGCGACCCTGGAGGATTTAGTTTGCCACATACTGAACAGATAGCCATTGCTGTTAATTATTACGTAGAAAGGCGGTGGTGGGTTACGTTGTAGGGTGAGGGAATAGGGTGAGGGAGTAGGAGAATAGGACTACTCCCTCACCCTATTCCCTCACCCTAGGCGCTGCGTTAGCTTACGAGTCGCATACCTCAGTTCTTTGGCCCTTTCTGGGGAGACTTCGCCGTTCTTTTCCAGGTGGGCAGCCTCTTCCTGGGCGGCTTGCGCCAGGGCGGTCTCGCCTACCATCAGCAGGCGGGTGGCGGCGGCCCGCAACTTCTGGGTGGCCCCTCTAACATTGCCTGCGGCGGCGTCTTGTAGCGCCCTCGTCTGTAACATGTATGCGGTCGCTCTTTCGACTATGTTCATTACTACGGGGTTCAACGCCTCTTGCTGCCCCGAAGCCGAGTACCTGAGCACAACATCGCCCGTTTCAACTGCTGCTCTCCCCTGGCCGTTATCTTGCCTGCTTAACGATACGCGGGCGATCCTGAAGTTGCCCGCCGTGCGGCTCGGCACGATAAGTTCTACCAGTAGCGCGGGAGGGTTCAGCGGATCGAGGTCGCCCATATTTATACGAGTTACCCGACCGTCCTGCGATGCGGCGCTTGCCATCGCTATCGAAGGTCGAACCCTGTAAGCCCGGCGCATTTCCACACCCATGCTCAAGGCTATTTCAATTTCCACGCCACGCATGATCACCGATTGCACGGCGGCCAGTTCCTGCCCGAAGGCGGGAGGTATCTCGTTGGGCACTCGCGCAAAATAAGCGTTGCCCAGGCTACTGTCGGCCAGGTCGAGCAATAGCTGCTCGTTAAACTCGCCACCGATGCCCAGGGTGCTGACCGGGACGCCTGACGAGCGGGCTTCCGCCGCCAGGGATTGCACCCTCTTTGGGTCGCGGGAGAAGCCGTCGGTTAGCACGAGCAGGCGATTGACGTGATCGGGCCTTGTGCTGCGCTTGATCTCGGCTATGCCCACTTCTAGGCCGGCGGCCATGTCGGTGCCATCGCCCAGGTTCAGCGAACCGAGCGAGGAGACTGCCTGCGTCACTCGCGCACGCTCCGAGCCTGGCAGCCCGCTCAACAAGGTCTGGGCGCGCTCGGCAAACGCGACCAACGATACGGAGTCGTGGGCTTCAAGGTGCTCTGTCGAGCGAGAGATAGCCTTCTGCACCGCTTCCAGGTTGGAAGGAGCTTGGGCACGGATATGCTCAGGTATAGTCTTGAACGTCCAGACGGGCACGCCGTCAGAGACGATCTCCTGCACTTGCCCCAGCTTTTTCAACTCTTGAAATTGATCCTGGTTCAGCACGGGCAGCCGCATCGATTCGCTAACGTCAAGCACGATAGCGAGGTTGACGGGAGCCTGGAGCGGCGCTGCGTTCTGCCCGATCCCTACGTCCACGAGGAGATACACAAGTCGCGGCTCGCCGTTCGCCGGGGCCGAGTCGGTA
>JBBQIC010000094.1:0-12453 GCA_038324555.1 Chloroflexia bacterium | reverse complement strand
GGAGTGAAGAATCTCGTCGCGGGCCAGGATGGTTGGGACATGGTAAATCCAGCATCTACGCGAGGGACGAGATTCTTCACTCCGTTCAGAATGACACGGGTTAGTGGGTTTGTTTGCCATACAGCCTCCTTACGTTCGCGCCTATGGGCAGGTCCCCGTGCCTGCCCTGGTGGTTTACCGCCCAAGCATCCTGGTAAGGAGAGAGGGCAGGCACGGGGGCCTGCCCCTACGAGATTGTACTCCAAATCTGGACATTTACCCTCCTCACGGCTTAGGAACGCAGCCGCGCTACTATTAGCGGGTACACTGGTGGCTCTGGCGCTTGTTGTCCCCGGATTTGCTGGTGCAACGCCCAGGGCAGACAGCCGCCCTGTTGCGGCCCGCTCCTATGCGCCCCCACCTCTGCAATACCAGCCACCTTCTCAGACACAACCCTACACGGGCGAGCCTGTAGCTCCACGCCAGCCCCCGACGACGCGCGACCCGGCGACCAGCTTCTATACAGAGACCGGACATTATCTCAGCGGAGACTTTCTCAACTTCTATAGAAGTACGCCCAACGCCGCAGAACTGTTCGGGTTGCCCTTGTCCGAGGAGTTTCCGCAGCAGCTGACCAACGGCAACATCTTTAGAGTGCAGTACTTCGAGCGCGCCCGCTTCGAGTACCATCCTGAACTAGCAGGCAGCCAAAGCGTCCAGCTAGGCACGCTAGGGAGCGCATTGCTCTCCGGGCGTATAACCAATAGATTGGCCGCGCTGCCCAGCTCTTCGAGTCGTCTCTACTTCGCCGAGACTGGGCACACTATCTCTAACGGCTTCCTGGCGTTCTGGAGAGCGAAGGGCGGGTTGTCGCTATTCGGCTACCCACTCACCGAAGAGATAGGCGAGGACGGCATCGCCGTGCAGTATTTCGAGCGCGCCCGCTTCGAGTACCACCCTGAGTTAGAGGGCACGCCCTACGCAGTGCAACTCTCGCCTGTTGGCTACCTTGCGCTCAAGGCTGCGCACTTCAACATACCGATGGGCACACTGGTGCGCTTCCAGCCGCCACGAGTAGCCGAGGGGCATACCGCGATAGTAGAGGTCGCCGCGTCGTTCGGCGTGACAGTGACCGGACAGTACGAAGGTCGCACGCTGCTGTTCAAGCACGAGCCGGAGCGTGGCGTAGCCTGGGCGCTGCTGGGAGCGGTTCCATTCGCCGATGTTGGCTCCCATGCCGTGACGATAACCATGCAAAACGGAGACGGCGGACGCAGCACGGTCATACGTAACCTCGATGCCGTGAAGTACCCATTCCCTTCCGAGTCGCTACAATTCGACCCCGAAACCGCCGCACTGCTCGACCCCGCCATTACAGGCAAGGAGCGCCAGACGCTGAACGCCATCTTTGCGAGACGCACGCCCCAGCAATACTGGACAGGCTCCTTCAGGTTCCCTCTTGACGGCAAGATACGCATCACGTCGGCCTTCGCAACGCGCCGGTGCTACAACTGTCCGAACGGCTCGGTCCCCACCGACTATCACGGAGGCATGGATATGGCGGCAAGCGAAGGTTCGCCGGTCCACGCCCCTGCTGCTGGGAAAATAGTCTTTGCGGGCAAGCTGGCAGTGCGCGGCAACGCGGTTATCATAGATCATGGACTGGGCGTTTTCTCGCTCTTCGCCCACAACTCAAGGCTGATCGCCACCGTCGGCCAGACCGTCCAAAAGGGCGATGTAATATCGCTTTCAGGTAACACCGGCCTCTCCAACGGCCCGCACCTCCACTGGGAGATGCACGTCAGCGGCCCGCCGGTAGAGCCGTTGGAGTGGGTCAAACGGGCGATACCGTGACGAGTGAATGGGAGGAGGTCGTCTATGTCCAGCTTGCCTACTGGCACAATAACATTCCTCTTTACCGACATAGAGGGTAGCACCAAACGCTGGGAGCAATACCCTCGGCAGATGCAGGCTGCACTTGCTCGCCATGACATATTGCTACGCCACGCCATCGAAACACACGGCGGCTACGTCTTCAAAACGATAGGCGACGCCTTCTGCGCGGCTTTCTCCTCTCCATCCGATGCTCTCGCCTCGGCGCTCTCTGCCCAGAGTGCTACTCAGGACGAGGATTGGGGGGAGATTGGACCTTTGAGAGTGCGGATGGCGTTGCACATAGGTGTGGCTGATGAGCGCGATGGCGACTACTTTGGACCGCCCGTGAACCGTGTAGCCCGCCTTCTGTCCGCAGGGCACGGAGGCCAAACACTTTTATCTGAACCGGCCTGCAATCTGCTGGCCGACCTCCTACCAGCCGGCGTTACCTTGCGCGATATGGGCTTGCATCGCCTCAAAGACCTCAGCCGCATTGAACACATCTTCCAGCTTGTTGCCCCCGGCCTGCTAACAGACTTCCCGTCCCTGCGGACCCTCGACAGCAGGCCCAACAACCTGCCTCTCCAGCCGAACCTGTTCATTGGCCGAAAGAAGCAAGTAGCCGATGTATGCGCGATACTGCGTCGTCCAGACGTCCACTTGCTTACCCTTACTGGCACAGGAGGTACAGGCAAGACCCGCCTCAGTTTACAAGCGGCTGCCGAAATGCTCGATGATTTCCGTGATGGAGTGTTCTTCGTGCCCCTATCCCCCGTCACAGACTCCGACCTGGTTGCTTCCACAATCGCCAGGACACTAGGGGTGAGGGAAAGCGGGGGCCAGCCTCTGGTAGAGAGCTTGAACCAATATTTGCTCGACAAGCAGATACTTTTAGTGCTTGATAATTTCGAGCATGTCGCAGAGAAAGCTACCCTATTGGCTGATATTATTTCGACCGCCCCAGAAGTGAAACTGCTGGTCACCAGTCGCGTGCGCCTGCGCCTCTCAAGCGAACACGACTTCCCCGTCCCACCTCTAGACCTTCCTGAAACTAAACTTCAGCCGTTGGCTGACCAATTAATTGGGTATGACTCGGTGCGCCTGTTCGTTGAACGGGCCACCGCCGCCAAGTCCGATTTCACTCTTACTGATGAGAACGCCCCAGCCGTGGCAGCGATTTGCAAAAGTCTGGACGGATTACCGTTGGCAATCGAGTTGGCGGCAACACGTATCAAGATACTGCCCCCACAGGCGCTGTTGTCTCGATTGGAGACAAAGTTGAAGCTACTAACAGGAGGCGCCAAAGACCTACCTGCGCGGCAGCAGACTTTAAGGGGAGCGATTGATTGGAGTTACGATTTGCTGGAAGAGCCTGAGAAATTGCTATTCCGGCGACTGGCTATATTCGCCGGAGGGTGTACGTTCGAGGCAGCAGAAGCTGTGTGCGACGTAGGGAGTAGGGTGAGGGGTGAGGGAGTAGAACGTACTCCCTCACCCCTCACCCTACTCCCCATTGGGATTGACATCCTGGACGGAATGGCGTCGCTGGTGGACAAGAGCCTGCTGTGGCAAGTAGAAGAAGGCGAGGGAGAGCCACGTTTTACTATGCTCGAAACCATCCGGGAGTACGCGATAGATAAGCTAGAGGAGAGCGGAGAAGGCGCCGAACTGCGCGCTCAACATGCAAGCTACTTCCTGACATTGGCAGAAAGCGCTGAACCAGAATTGAGAGGGCCGCAACAGGCGGCGCGGTTGAATACCCTGGAGATTGAGCACGATAACCTGCGGGCGGCGCTGGCACATTCATTAAAGCATAGGGACGCAGAGACAGAGACAGCCACACGACTAGGTAGCGCTCTTTGGTGGTTTTGGTTCGCGCATGGTCACCTGAGTGAGGGTCGTCGGTGGCTGGAGGCGGTTACATCAGATGCTAATGTACCATTCACACCGGCCCGCGCTAAGGCCCTCAACGGCGCAGGAGTGTTGGTATACAACCAGGGTGATTATCTGCGCGCCGTAGAGTTGTTGGACGAGAGCCTCGCCATATCCAGGGAGTTGGGCGATGTGCGTGGCATTTCAAGCACCCTCAACAACCTCGGAACCGTTGCTGTCTATAGGGGGGAATATGTGCAGGCACAGGCGTTCTATGAAGAGAGCCTGGGCCTGCTGCGAGAGTTAGGCGACAAGCGAAATATGGCTAACGTCCTGGCAAACCTCGGTACAGTGGCGTCGTCTAATGGTGATTACATGCAGATGGAAAGGTATTATGAAGAGAGCCTGGCGTTACAAAGGGAACTGGGAGATAAATGGGGGATGGCGGCTGTGCTCGCTAACCTCGGTGAACAAGCGCTCGCGCGCAGCGAAAGTAAGCGCGCAACTGCTTTTTTCCGGGAGAGCCTTGATCTATTCTCCAGGCTAGGAGACAAAGCCGCGATTGCTGAATGCCTGGAAGGGTTAGCAGGCGCAGTTGGCCTGGAGGAACAGGAGCCAATACGAGCAGCAGAATTGTTTGGAGCTGCCGAGGCTCTTCGTGAGGTCATGGGCGCTCCCATACCGCCTTCCAGTCGTTCAAGATACGACCACAATCTTGCTATAGCCCGCGCCCAGCTAGACGCGGAGGCCTGGGAAGCAGCCTGGGAGAGGGGGCGATCTATGACGATGGAAGAGACGATTTCCCTTGCGCTAGAGACGGCAAACCTCAGCTAGCTTATTGCGTGTACAGACACGGCATAGGTGCTGTACGCATCCCAGAGGTCGCGGTGCCAACTTGACCATCGCTCCTTCACGTTCAGACCGACCTCTTTAGCCAGGCGGTCGTAATCCTCTAATGCCAGGTAGCCTATAGCCAGTTGGAACCCAGCGATAAGCACGCCGCCGGGAGCCAGGTGGCGCGCCATGTTCTTGAGCACGGCTCCTTCAGCGCCAGGCGCAAGGAATATCATCACGTTTCCGGCCATTACTATTGCATCGAAACGGCGCTTGAGGTCTACCCCAGAGAGGTCGTCAAGGTACCAGTCAAGGTGCGGGGCCTTCTCACGCGCCGACTTCAGCATATTGGGATCAATATCCACGCCCACAACTTCTATGCCTCGACGGGCCAATTCTATACCCACGCGCCCGGTGCCACAGCCCGCATCAAGCGCCGACTTCGGCCCAAAGCTCTCCACGAAGTCGGCCTCCCCATGCACGTTCTCGCCTGCGGCTGCCTTCTGCTTGTACGAAATGTCGTAATCGTCGCCTGATACGCTGCGCGTGTTCAGCCAACGGTTATTCTTGTTCGATTCGTTAGATGGCATATGCGCTCCTAATGACTTCCCCTTGTAGGAGGGTAATAACACAAACAAAAATCACTTCGTGATTTTGTTTCTATCTAGCAGGATTTACGCAAAATATACATCGTCCATCGTCCATCGTCTATCGTCTCTGCGTAAGCCCTATCTAGTATGTTACCATCGTATACCAAAATGCGCTATATTATTACCCTATGGCGACAACTGCAATCGAACCAACTGTCATATTCATGGGCACGCCGCAATTCGCCGTTCCCTCCCTCCGCGCGCTTTCACAGGGGGCGTATATGATTACCGTGGTGACGCAGCCCGACCGTCCGGCGGGACGCGGGGGCAAACTCACTGCGCCACCCGTGAAAGCGCTGGCCGAAGAGTTGGGTTTGCCCGTATTACAACCCCTTACCCTGCGCGACCCTGATTTCCGCGCACAACTGGCGGCGCTGAGGCCGGAAGTAACGGCGCTGGTAGCCTACGGCGAGTACCTGGCCCCCGCCCTGCTTGATTTGCCGAGCCGAGGCAGCATCAACCTGCACCCATCGCTACTCCCCAGGTGGCGCGGCAGCACGCCCATCCAATCTGCCATCCTCGCGGGTGACACTACAACCGGCGTGAGCATCATTCTGATGGACAAGGGTCTGGACACCGGCCCCATACTGGCGCAAAGGAGCATACCAATCGAGCCGGAGGAGAGCGCCCCACAACTGAGCGCGCGCCTGGCCGAAATCGGAGCTGAACTTTTAGCGGAGACGCTGCCCCGATGGCTCAGAGGCGAAATCGAGCCTGTCCCACAAGGCGAAGGGGGAGCCACCCTCACGCACACCCTGCAAAAAGAGGACGGGCTGATAAACTGGAGGAATACGCCCGCCGAGGAGATCGCCCGGCGCGTTCGCGCTCTGCAACCCTGGCCCGGCACGTATACTCACTGGCAGGGCCGCCTCCTGAAAATACTACAGGCGCGCGCCTTTATAGGGAGTAGGGTGAAGGGTGAGGGAGTAGATCCTATTCCTTCGCCCTATTCCCTCACCCCGCTTCCCCCCGGTACAGTCGTGGCGCGTACAGAAGCAGCAGGGGGGAAGAAGGCGCTACTGGTGTGGACGGCAGATGGCGCGCTGGAAGTCATACAGGCGCAACTCGAAGGCAAGCCACCGGTAGACGCACGAGCGTTGCTATCAGGTTATTCTCAAATGGTAGGAAGTGTGCTGGGCTAACGATGGACGATGGACGATGAACGATAGGCGATGCCACCTTTCAGCGCAGAGAGCGCCGCAACACCATCCCACCCAAACAGAGCGTTACTCCTACAGAGGCTATAAGCAGAGCAACCAAAGCACCGCCCGTTAACTGAGCCGAACCGGTGGCTGGCATCCCTGGGGTCATGCCGCCAGTAGGGGCGCCACGAAGATTGGGGGACAGGGTAGTGGGGTTGTCGAGAGCGTCACTGGTGATGGTTATCTCCTTGAGCGAGTTAAGGAAGGTTGCTACTGATGGAGTATCCAGATTTTCACCTCGAGCTAACTCCTTACCGACGCGCACGATCCATATGCGCGACCCTGCTTCGGTTACCCACTCTACAATCCAGGTCGGTTTCAGAACTGCGCTTTCCAGAAACAGGCTTACCTGGCTGACTTGCCCAATGACCTGCTGGCCGAAGAGAGTAGCGGCAGGACCAGTGCGCGGCTTGCCACCTTGCTTAATCCGCAGATCCCGGTACATGGCTCGATAGATGCCCGCGCTTCCGGCTTGCGCTACAGGACCTCCCTCGACCGGTGATGTATAGCCGAAGGGAATCGCTGCGATGGTAAACTCCTCAGATGGGAAAGTCCTATTTGCACCAGCCGCTTGGTCGAATTCACCTGGGTCAGATGTGTAAAACTTGTCGGGTAGAAAAGGGGTATATACGTGGATAGGGACGTTGTCCAGAGTAAAAGCGGCTTCTTGTAAACCAGCATTGGCATTGAAGGAAGAGGCAATTGCTTGATTATCGGTAGTCAATAAAGTAGCGATGATAGCAAGAACTAGCCATGTCGACACTATATAGGGCAAAGCACTGCTAAGTCTTTTCAGGCATCGACTACAAGGTGTGCCTGAGCTAGAGATTACAAACTTGGGCATATTCTACTCCTTTGCTATTTGTTATGTTTAGTCCAAGGTAAGGCTGGGTAATGCCCAGCCTTACCTTGCAGATAAAGATGCCCTTTAAGGATGGTGTAGCCACGCGCTGATGGTATACTGCGAACCGCTGACATGCCAATGGCTAACAGTGAGGGTTTTCCAGCCATTGCCCACAACGTTTTGCTGAATAACTGTAATGCTTCCGTTCCCATTGCCGTCAACACTTGCGGAGGCCACCACAGATGTATGACCGTTGCTTGACCGTGGGCCATAGCTCAACACGTCACCAGCTACGGGTGCTGGGTAAGCGTAGCCATTTGTGATTACTTGCAGACCGCCGCCATAGGAACTTCTGTAGTTCCCCACCACCTGGCTGCCATTGGCTCCATAGGGATGGATGCCATAGCGTAAATAAAGGTAGCGCATACTCAGTTCGACGCACTGCCACTCTAACTCACCCCAGGCTCCTGGGAAGAACTGCACCTGGCGCTCAGTGCCAATTGGGCCACACGCAGGCATGCCCAAATAGGATGCGCCTAGGGTATTAGAGCCTGGGTAATTGTGGTAATCGCAATTACCGTTCCACCAAGAAGGGAAGGGCAGGTTGTCGACCGCGTCTGGGATATCCGGCGGAGGAGCGCTGGCAGAAACACTATCTAGTTTGATAGTCGTAGGGTTGTCAAGCTTGCTGCTGCTTATGCCCATGTCACTGAGCGAAGCAATGAAAGGCGCCAGAGTAGACAGGGTCTCGCTCGTCGCCATTTCCTTGCCAACGCGGACGATCCAGAGGCGCTTCCCTGCTTCGACCACCCATTCCACTATCAGCGTTGGTTTCGGCGTGCCGCCGTCCAGGCTAACGCTAACCTGGCTGACCTGTCCTACTACCTGCTGGCCGAAGATAGTAGAGGTAGGGCCAGTCTGCTGTATAGCGCTCTGGCCTGTACGATACTGATAAAGCGCAGTCCTATAGCTTTCAGCGCCGCCGAACTGCGCCACAGGTAGGCTCTCCATAGTCGGCGAAGTACCGAAGGGAACGGCTATAAGGTTGAACTCGTTAGATGGTTGAGCGGTAGATGAAGTGGCCGCCTGGGTAAACTCGCCAGGATCAGCCGTATAAAACTTGTCCGGCAAGAATGGGCTGGACACATTGATAGGCACGTTATCAAGGGTAAAGTCGGCCTGCAATATGGTAGTAGCAAAGGCCGTTGATCTGAATGCGCGACTGTTCGGTATTGCTATAGGAGCGATGATCATCAGAGACAGCGCTCCGATTATTATGAAGTGAAGGGGACTACGTCTTCTCAGGCGTAGCCTTCCAAACAAGGCTGAGATAAGGACCAGGAAGCGGTGCATGTCTTCTCCTTTTTGGTTCTTTTGGTGAGTAAGCTGAAACCCTTTGGTCAATCGCTGCCGTGAGCTCAGAACAGCTTGCTCAATATAACCCAATTCCAGCCCATTTGCTAGGGAGAAATATACTGTTTTTTAAGTAGAAACCTACTCTACTTAAAGTAGGAACGTAGCCCCTTCTAGCGGTCAAGCCTCAATGCGGTTGGGTCTGGCGACCTATTGAACATGGCCGATATTCCCCAGTAGTACAGCACAGCCCCCATACGATTCTTGACGTTTATCTTTTGGTATATCGCCGTCAACATATTCATCACTGTCTGGTCTTGCAGGTGGAGATGTTGCGCAATGTCTTTGTTAGAGTAGCCCCGCGCAAGGAGCTGCAAGATATGCCGCTCGATAGGGTTAAGTGGCGTTGTGCTTTTAGGGGTCACACGATAGCGTTGGCCCGCAGTTGCACGAACTATCGTGTCAGCATAGTCATGTTCATAGCCCTCGTCTACGATCAATATCTGTGGGCGTAAGTCCCATAAATCTTCCCAATATTCAGGGCAGAAACTGAACGTCACAACTATTACATGCGAATCCGTTGCCCTCAACGTTTCCAGCGAACGAAGGGCAAAACCTTTTTGCACGTCTATTATGAGTTTGACCGGGGCGTCAGGGTCGAAGCAGAAGCCCTGGCGTTCGAGGCGGGTGGTGAAAGTGCGAGTCAGGTCGGGCACTTCACACAAAATGTTGAATGTAGGGTCGGTTGGCTGCGAATAAGATATATCGCCAACCTCAATACTGCCCAACATTGCTACTCTCCTTTCGATGGTGTAAGCGGCGTAGGATCGAGGAACTACATAGAAATATAAAGACAAAGGCCGATACTCTAGGAATACGAACCACATGTAATTCTTTATAGTAGGATAATATCACCTTTATGAAGGTGGCGCATCGGTATTTCTACCTAATTTTGGAAATTCAGCATACCTAGTTTTTGGCGCATTTCTTATAGGTATTGCGTATCTGCAACCTCAGATTGCCCGCGGATAATGAGAATTAGCAGCATACACTTTTGCAAGGGTAACGTAATTTAGAGGCAAAACGACGATTTGTTGCACAATGTATCTTGAAAGCCGCACAAGCCGAAATCAGCCTGGGAGCGCTTTCGATAAGGTCAACGAAAGGCTCTGAGGTTGATTTCAGGCCGCTCTTTTAAGATGTTAGGAGTAGGAGTAGGAGAACCTAGCCTTTACCGATGCCCGGCGCGTCCGGGCGGGGCACAGGCGAGCCGGAGAACTGCGCGCAACCGCAAGTAGTCACTGGCGGGGTGCCGCATTGGCAGTCGCAGCACGTCCAGTAGCCGCCCGACGATGGCGTGGTCCAGCAGCCAGTAGGATAGCCGCCATAGGCGTGGCATTGGAGCACCTGGCCGTTGTACAGGTGCTGGAAGCAAGACGCGCCATGGCAGGCGTTCGGCTCGTTCACGCCATTCAGGTTGCAGTACGGACCCGGAGGCCCGCACGCAGGCACGGTCGGGATAGGCGGCCCGACGCCCCCGTTCGCGGAGGCCAGCGCAGGCAACAACTGCCCAGCCGCCAGCGCAGCCATACCGGCAAAAGCCATTTCCCCCGCCCGTTTGAGGAACGAGCGACGATTCATCGCTCGCGCCATATTCTCACTCACAAGTCGCGTGGTTCTTTCGAGCATTGTATAACCTCCTGCTAATATTGCTTCCCCGATTGGTTGATAATGTAGTGTATTACGTATTACGTAATATGTTCACGGCGTAATGGGCGGCACCCCGCCCAGGCCGTAATTGACCTTCAACAGGTTGAAATCGGTGATGCTCACCCAGCTATCACCAGTGAAATCTGCGCGGTCGTCGTAACCTGGCTCCCCTATGACTTTGCCGTAGCTATTCTTTAGGATTGTGAAGTCAATACTGTTGACGCGGTTGTCGTTGTTAGCATCGGCCACAAGCATCCGCCCCATCTCCACGTTAGTGGTCTGCGCTCCCGTTATGCTGACCGAACCCGCGTTAGCCAGGTATTTCGGCCCTTTGACGCGCCACAGGTAGAGGCCGTTGGGAAGGCCGGCCAGCGAGTCGGTAAAGAAACCACTGGCGTCTGTAGTCTGCACCGGGTAGTCTGTCTCGCCCGCAGCCGATTTGAGAGTAAGGGTGATAGGCAACTGCTGGAGCGCGTTAGGTTGTGATGGTCGGCCCTGCCACGTAACGTGCCCCACCAACACAGGCGCGGGCGTAGCAGTGGAAGTCGCTGTAGAAGTGGGGGTCGCGGTGGGCAAGCAACTGGTCACTACGTTGATTGTCGCCGTCATAAATGGGTGGGGAGTGCAGTGATAGGTATAGGAGCCGGGCGTAGTGAAGGTAAACGAGAACTGCCCGTTCTGCGAGATGATGCCGCTATCCCACACGCCAGTGTCGCTGGTGGAGCTATGCCCTGCGCTGTCGAAGTTGGTCCAGCGCACGGTGCTGCCAACCGTAATAGTCATTACCTGCGGATTGAAGGCGAAACTCTGGATAGAGTTATCAACCGTGACAGGCGGGCAGGTAGGCGTCGCCGTGACGGTGGGCGTGTTGGTTGCGCACAACGTTGGCTGGAAGCTCAGTTGCAGACCCCGGCTGATGCCCCCGATGTTGCACTCGAACTGGGTGTTCTGCGGACCCGTGCCGTTCTGCACGCCTACGGTGGCGCTGCTGCCGCTCTGGTCTACCTGCCCATAGATGATGTCGAAGCGGCCCTGCCCTTCGTACAGGCGTACCTCAAAGTTAGCGAGTTGTGCAGTGTTACTGAACTGCAAGGCCCGCCACTCTATGTTAAAGATGCGGTTGGGCGCGCTGCCGCTCACAGAAGTGAAGATGCCGCAACCGCTTGAGTAACTGGTACAACTACCCACCTGGTCGGTGCGCAGGTCGTCCCAATACACCGCTATCAAGTTGTTCATAGTCGTGTCTGGCAGGCAGGTATTCGTAAAGGCCGTGCCGTTGCTAGTGAATTGCAGGTTGCCGTTGCTGCTAACGTTCACGCTGCTATAGCTCACCCCGTATAGTTGTGCGGTGAAGGGTACGCCGATGTTAGTCACCACATCGTCGCCGTGATTGCCTATGTCGGTCGCGCCCGCGACGATGGTCACGCCCGTTGATTGGCTAATCACGTAGTCCGAGCCGGGGCCGCAGGTAGCGGACGGCGCGATTGTGGGCGTGCTGGTCGGCGTTATCCTAGGCGTGTTGCTGGGTGTGAAGGTGGGCTGCGTGCCTGTTATGGTGGGCGTGGGCGAAGCGCACGGCGGTGGAGCGAAGCTGAGTTGTAAGCCTTGCGTGAGGCCGCCGGTGTTACACTCGAATTGCGTGAAACTGCTGCCCACGCCCCTCTGCACGCCGACGGTAGCGCCTGTCCCGGCATCCTGCAACGTCCCATAAACGAAGTCGAACCTGTCCTGCCCCTCGTGTAGTCGTATCTCAAAGTTGACGAACGTAGTGGTGTGTATTATGACGGTGCGCCACTCCACGTTGAAGATGCGGTTGGGGGCTGTACCCACCGTGGAGGTGAAGATGCCATTGCCCGTACCCCTCGTATCGAGGTCGTCCCAGAAGGCCAGGATGACGTTGTTGAAGACGTTTGCGGGCAGGCAGGTATTAGTGAAGGCGTTTGAATTGCTGCTAAACTGCATGTCGCCATTGCCGCTAACATTGGCGACGGTGTAGCTCACACCATATAGCTGCACGGGGAAGGGCAGATTGACTGTAGTCACTACATCGTCGCCGTGGTTGTCGATGTCGGTCGTGCCAGGATCAATCCCCGCTCCTGTGGATTGGCTCATAACGTAATCTGCGCCTGGGCCG
>JBBQIC010000093.1:0-12483 GCA_038324555.1 Chloroflexia bacterium | reverse complement strand
TGTCATTCTGAGCCGCAGCGAAGAATCACTACACGGTCGTAAGCGTTAGGGATAACGGTACCAATTCTCAGACAGGTTGGTAAGGTGAGTGATTCTTCGCTGCGGCTCAGAATGACACGGGTCAGTTGGTTTGTTGCCCCCATAGTTTTGCTTTCGATTTTGAGGCAACTCCGCTACCCCACTGCGTAAGGTGAGGTGGTAATACCGATACGCTCCATGTGAGCAACGTTGAGGGCGTACTCGAAGTCTAAGTTAGTAGAAGCATAAAGGTCCAAAGCACGGAGGAAGGTTCTCTTATGGGGCAGCTTTAGACCGTTCAAAGTAATGATTGGCCTCACGTAAGTTCGGATGTCTTGCCGAGAGAAGTTATATAATACCTTGGAGGAAAGAACATAAACCACTTCTGCAATCACAACTTCAGATGTAGTTACGGTTAGTAAACCCTGTCCGATCTGCTGTAAGAGTGCGTAAGCCCTTTGCGTGTGGTCAGGGTTATCCTGGGTAAGATAGCGAATAATAATGTTGGTATCGAGGAATTCAATTGACGTCAAGTTAGAGACCTTCTGCGGCTACTTCTTGGGCATGTTCCTCTCTGGCTATGTCCATTATCTCCTTCAAAGTACGGGGTTCTTTGAGAGGAGGCGCTATTCCAAAGCCCGCAGCAAGGCGAGACTTAACAGGCGCAATCCTGATGTCTTCGCCTTCAAGTGTAATAATCACCTTGTCTTTAGGCTTGATGCCAAGGCGATCCCTGACCTCCAGCGGAAGAGTGATTTGGCCTTTAGGACTAACGCTGCTAGTATAGTCTCTCATAGATTTGCTCCAAGAATGATAGTACAACTTACATAGGGCGGTAATACTAATACAGTACTATACCATAATGCAAAGTTTCAATCAGACTGATAACATGCAAAACTCAAAACTCAAAACTCAAAACTCAAAACTCACCATTCGTGTCCCAGCCACCAGCGCGAACCTCGGCCCCGGCTTTGACGTGCTTGGCCTGGCCCTCGACTTGCGCAACGAGTTCACTGTCAGCCTTGCGGACGCTACCCGAATAGAGACAAAAGGCGCTGTGGAAGGTATGCCGCTCGACGAGTCGAACCTGTTTTACCGCGCCTTCGCTCATCTCTACCGCGCACAGGGGAAACAAGCGCCGCCACTCCACGTACAAATGCGCCTGCCAATCCCACCGGGCAGGGGCCTGGGCAGCAGCGCCACGGCAGTAGTCGGAGGGTTGGTGGCCGCCAATGTCTTGATGGGTGCGCCATACACGCGCGAACAGCTATTGCCCCACGCAGTGCAGCTTGAACAGGGGCAGCACGCCGACAACGTGGCTCCCGCTTTACTGGGTGGTCTGGTTGTAAACGTAATCGGCAGCGAAGGGGCTATTATCTCGGTCTCCCTGCCATTCCCTGGTGAGTTGCGCGCGGTGCTTTTCATACCAGATTTTGTGATGGACACGGTACAGGGTCGCACCTTGATGCCTGCCCAGTACAGCAAAGCCGACGTGATATTCAGCACGAGCCGTATAGCCCTCTTCCTAGCCGCAATCACGCAAAAGCGTTACGACGTGCTGCGCGTAGCGATGGAAGACCGCATACACCAGCCCTACCGCGCCCAGATATTCCCGCTAATGCCCGCTCTCATACAGGCTGCGCTAGATAGCGGCGCGCATGGGGCCTGCCTCTCCGGCGGCGGCTCATCCATTCTGGCGCTGGCAACCGACCACTTTGAAGAAATAGCGTCCGCCCTGCGCTCCACAGCCGAGATCGCAGGCATAGCAGGCAGGACACAAGTGTTAGATATTAGCCATGAAGGGGCGAGCGTGAAACGTGATGCGTGATTACTGTAATTACGTATCACGCTCCATTCTAAGGAGACTAAATGAGCCATATTTTCTCGTGCGGGGAATGCGGACGGCGCTATCCGATAGATGAAATCCGCTATCGCTGCGATTGCGGCGCGCCTCTTGAGATCGTATCCGAGGGACCTATACACGTCAGCCGGAACACGTTCGATGCCCGTCTGGGCGTGCGACAGTTGCCTTATGCCAGTGGAGTGTGGCGCTTTCGGGAGATGCTGCCCCCGTTGGACGACGCCCACATCGTATCCAGGCCGGAAGGTAACACAAATCTGTACAGCGTGGGCGCGGACGAAGCGGGAGGCTTCCGGCGCATCGGAGAATACGCTGGGCTGCCTTCTCTCCACGTTAAGCACGAGGGCGAGAACCCTACCGCCAGTTTTAAAGACAGGGGTATGACTGTGGGCGTGAGCCAGGCGGTTGCGTTGGGTGCGAGCGCGGTGGCCTGCGCTTCGACGGGCAACACTTCGGCGTCGCTGGCCTCATACGCTGCCCAGGCGGGTATACCCTGCTTCGTGTTCGTGCCGGAGGGCAAAATAGCCTCCGGTAAGCTGGCTCAGACGCTGGCCTACGGGGCCGTCACTCTGCAAATCAAGGGCGATTTCGATGCTGCCATGAAGCTCGTGCAGGAAGTGTGCGCCCGGCTGAATATCTATCTGCTCAACTCGGTCAACCCATTCAGGATAGAGGGCCAAAAGACCATCGCCTTTGAGTTGCTCCAACAGATGGATTGGGAGCCACCCGATTGGATAGCGCTGCCCGCAGGCAACCTGGGCAACACAGCAGCCCTGGGCAAAGCCCTCCTCGAAGCCCGCGAGTTGGGTCTGATAAGCAAGCTGCCGCGCCTAGCACCCATCCAGGCCACAGGCGCGAACCCTTTTTACCAGAGCTACGCGACAAGCTTTACCGAGCGCTTCAGCGTGCAAGCAGATACCGTAGCCACCGCCATAAAGATAGGCAATCCCGTCAGTTACGAGCGCGCCCGTAAGGCTGTCCGCGAAACAGGCGGCGTGGTTGCCGAAGTGAGCGACAGCGCCATTCTGGAAGCCAAAGCCGTTATAGACCGCGCTGGCATCGGCTGCGAACCTGCCTCGGCGGCCTCCATCGCAGGGGCGCGCCTGCTCGTCGAATCAGGCGTGATAAAGCCTACTGGGCGAGTTGTCGCGATTCTCACAGGTCATATTCTCAAAGACACGGAGACTACCGTCAACTACCATATGGGCGATGGGCTTTACGCCAATCACCCTCACGTAGTAGAGGCGCAGTTCGATGAGGTGAGTGCTGCGCTAGAAAAGTATTTGTAAAGGAACCGCAAAGACGCGAAGACGCTAAGATTATTTATGAATCTTAGCGTCTTCGCGTCTGCTTTAAAAATAAGATAATTGGCGGGTAGTAGGGGCGCACGGCCGTGCGCCCCTACGGGTGCGTTCCCATTTTCATTTACGGGTGGTGTGCCCCCGCTCATAGTTACTTTGCGGTTTCTTTACTCTATGGGCGAGCGCCGAAATAAGTTGACCAAAATTGGGCTGGGCCTAATAAGTGGGAAGCAGTGCTCACCATAGTTAGGTTCCCCACGTGACGAGTACTCCGTCACGTTATTTCGGCGCTCGCCCTATGTGCCATCTTGAATTAGATTTACCTATGCAGGCACAGCTTCGACCTGCACTTCCTTAGAGACTTCAACCTGGTCCTGCGCCCAGAAAGCAGGGTCCCCCAACCACAGGCGCTTCATCTCTTCCGAGATAAGCAGCAACTCCTCTAGCGTCCCCTGCGCCTCTATCTTGCCGTCCTTGAGGACGATGATATTGTCTGCGCGGCGAAGCGCAGTGCGGCGGTGGGATACCACAAGGCATGTGACCTCCCTCTCTGTTGCGGTGAGGGCATCAAGGCGCTGCCACAGAAGCTGTTCTGTCTCTACGTCCAGCGCGCTCGACAGATCATCGAACACCAGCAGTTCGGAGTCGCGCACGAACATCCTGGCGGTGGCTGCGCGCTGTATCTGCCCGCCCGACAGCCGCACACCCTTCGGGCCGACTACCGTCGCCAGTCCTTGCTCCATGCCCTGCACGTCTCGCTCCATCACGGCGCCGTAGATGGCGCCCTCGATGTCTACCTTATCTTCGGGCAGGCCCATCAGGATGTTGTTCTTCAACGTGTCGCTGAAGAGCCTGGGTACCTGCGGCGTGTAAGCGCTGCGAGGGGGCACGAGGAAGCTTGCCTGGTCTTCGACCACTTGCTCGTTCCATACTATCGTGCCCGCGTCCCTGGGCAGTACTCCCAACAGCACGTTCAGCAGCGTGGTCTTGCCCGAACCGATGCGCCCGGTAATCACGGTAAACGAACCGCGCCTCACGTTGAAGCTGACATCCTCGATGCCTTTATCCGAGTCGGGATAGTGGTAGTTCACACCGGACACACTCAACTCGCGTAGTTCGTGCGCTTCCGTCCTGGGTGTGTAGGGCACGCCGGGGAATTCTCCGTGCATGAAGGTCGGATTGTGCTCTACTAGCGTCCCGGAAGGAGATCCTTTGATCAAGCCTTCCATGCGCTCGACCGAAACGCTCACCTGTTTAGCGCGCGCCACCTGCCTGCCCACCCAGCGAGGAGCGGCTGCTACCCCACCTATGTAGCTGACAAAGAGCGCGAAGTTGCCCAGGGTGAAGCTGCCCGACTTCATGGACTGCGCGGCCAACAACAGGATCAGGCCGGTCGCCAGGCTGACCGTGTTCATGTTGAACGAGTCGAGCAATTGCGTGAGCAACTGGTCCATGAGGGCGGCTTTGCGGCGCTTGTCGTTCAACACGCCGAAGTACCCGATGGCGTGCTTTTCGGCGGAAGCCACTTTGACAGCCTGCACGCCCCCAAACAGTTCGCCAATAAAGCCCGTAACCCTGCTCGTAGCCTCGCGGTTGGCCTTACGGTATCTTTTGAGGCGGCCCGTCATCATGTTGACCGTTGCGATCACGACCACCAACGGCAGGGCGGCTACCAGGGTAATCATCGGGTTTATGCTGAGCATAATCGCCAGGGCGATCACTGTATAGGTCGCCTCACCTGCCAGGTCCAACCAGCCGTCCATGAATTCGAGTACAGCTTCTACGTCGTCGCGGAAGGTGCTGACCATCTCGCCTGTTGAGCCTCGCATGACGCGCGCCCCAGGCCCCTCGACCAGCCATTTCAGCATATTTTGACGCAGCAAAGCTTCCATCGTGAGCCAGAAGTCCGACCATTGGACGAGCGCCGAGAACAAGATCGCCATGCGCGATAGCTGTGTCGCGGCCAGCAGCACTATGACAG
Organism: Chloroflexia bacterium; assembly: GCA_038324555.1. Lineage (GTDB taxonomy): Bacteria > Chloroflexota > Chloroflexia > QHBQ01 > JADMIH01 > JADMIH01. The sequence goes on along the minus strand of JBBQIC010000093.1, from coordinate 7,322 downwards.
TCCCCACACTGAGGCCCGCCTGCTCCTTGCCGCTCAGCGCGTCGAAGAACGCCGCCGTAAGCAACCCCGTTCCCAACGGAATCATGTAAAACAGAATCCACAACCCAAAGTTGAACAGATAAAACCAGGGCCTGTAGCGCGCCAGCGCCCAGATTGCTTTTCCCGTAGTCATTCGACAATCTCCTTTATCGGGTTGAAAGTTGAAGGTTGAAAGTTCTAACCTTCAACTTTCAACCTTACACAAGCACTTCCTCTAAACCCGTTCTCAGCAGGTGGCTGAACCGGGAGTCGGGGTCGGCGACCAGGCACGAGCGCGCGCCGTGTTCCAGTATCTGTCCTTCATCGAGGACCAGTATCTCGTCGGCGCGCTGTACGGTCTGCAACCTGTGGGCGATGATGACGCCCGTGCGGTTGCGGAACAGTTTATCTATGGCGCGTTCGATTAGTTGCTCGGTGGCCGGATCGAGCCTGGAAGACGCTTCGTCCAGTATGACCAGGCCGGGGTCTTTCAGAAACACGCGGGTGAAAGCCAACAACTGCGCCTCTCCCGCCGACAGCCCACCGCCCCCAGGACCAAGCTCCGTATCCAACCCGTTGGGCAGTGCTCTGTACCAGTTGCCCAGCCCCAGGTCGTCAAGCACCTCTAGAATGCGCTCGTCGCTAACAGAGGTGTCGAACAGGCGCAGGTTATCTCGAACGCTCGCCTGGAAAAGCTGTACGTCCTGCGTAACCATGCCGATATGGCTCCTCAGATCGTCTAACCTGGCAAGGCGTATGTCCCGCCCTCCAAGCCGGATAAGGCCCTCAGCCGGGTCGTATAGGCGAAAGATCAGTCGTGTGATAGTGGTCTTGCCGCTGCCCGTGCGTCCTAGCAAGCCGAGCACACGCCCTGGCCCCAACTCGAACGACAGGTCTCGCAGCACTATTTCTTCCTTCGCAAGCTCAGGACCTCCATATCCGAACGAAAGGCCGTCGAACTCAACGGAAAGCGGTCCTGATGGGAAGTCCACACCTGGCCCATCTTCAATTCCGATGGGCGTGCTGTATAGCTGCTGCACACGCCCGATACCGGCGGCGGCTTTCTGTAGGTCTTTCAGTTGCTCTGTTATCTGATCGAGCGGGTGGCGCAGCATCTCGGTGTACTGGAAGAAGAGATACATCGTGCCCAGGGTGATCGCCCCAGCCTTGAAGAGGTACGCGCCGACGGCGAAGGTCAGTATGTAGCCGCCTGTGAAGAGGCCAATGGTTATCATCCATAGCACTCCCTCCATGCGCCAGCCGTTGCGTCCCTTATTGTACAGTTCGCGGGCTGTGCGATACATGCCTACCATTACATACCGGCCCGCGCCGTTCGTCCTTATGTCGTTCAACCCGGCAAGTCGTTCTTCCAGGAAGCCGAATTGCTCGGCGCTGGCCTGACGCTCGGCAGTCATCGCAGGCACGGCGATACTACGTGTGCGGTTGAGTACGTAAGCGGATAGTACCGCGAACGCGGAGAGCGCCAGCCCAATCCGCCAGTCCTCCCGCAGCATGAGCGCCAGCACGCCGACCATAAGCAGGACGTTACCCAGCACCTGTATCACGAACTGCGAGAAGAACTTCGATATTGCGGTCACATCGCCGTCTATGCGCTCTATCATCTCACCGGGCGTATGCGTCTTGTGGAAGGGCATGTCCAGGCGCAGGCAGTGGAGAGCCAGGTCAACGCGCAGCATGTTGGTCGCCATCCAGCCGACGTTCTCGCCTACGTAAGTGGCTATTACTGAGAGTACTTGCGTAAAGAGGGCTATACCGAGAAAGAGCAGAGCCGCGTTCACCAGAGCGCCCAACGCTCCGCCTCCGGTGGCGGTGTCTATGAAGTAGCGCACAATCTGCGGGTTGACAAGTTGCAGCCCAATACTGCTCAGAAGCACAACCGCCAGCAGTAAGACTCTGATCCATTGCGGTTTAAGATACCTGGCAAGTAAATCGCCGTATTGTTTGAATGTGATAGTCATCTTTACCTCTTATGAGTTAGAAGGTTAGAAGGTTAGAACGTTAGAACGTTACATTTCCAGAAGTTAGAAGGTTCCAACCAGAAAAAGCGCAACAAAAAACCGTGGGTTCTGAGAAGAACTGCCACGGCCAGATGGTTCGAGTTGTACTAAAACCTACCTGAAAATGGGCAGACTCCCCCGTCGTACTGATCCAGTGGGCAGCGTCGTCGTGGAGCGGCCAGTGTTAGTTTGCATCATATCGAGTCTGGTCCTTTCAGTAGGTTGCATATCTTCGCTTAGTATAGCAGGGGTTTGGCGTGCCGTCAATACTTCTGTAGACCTATTTCTTTGTAGGGTGAGGGAATAGGGTGAGGGAATAGGGTGAGGGAATAGTTCTTATTCCGATTCCCTCACCCTATTCCCTCACCCTATTGGGATGGGAGATCATATGTGAGTGTGAACGTGTGCCCGCTATCGGGTGTCTGGGCAATCTGCCCCTCCCCACGCAGGCCGCGCAGGTCGCCTGTGGCGGAGTCGGGCACCACAGTCCAGGTCGCCGATTGAGTGTCGCGCGTCATACTCGCATTGTGATGGAGCACGAAGCTCCCGGTGTGACCATGCACCGCGCCCTCGATGCGCTCAAACCCGACATAGGCAGCCGAACCCTCCTGCGCCTGCGCCATCAGCAATTCGGCTGTGCTAGTGCCCACGATGTCCCCCTGAAACGTCTTGGTCACGCGCGTCCGGGTGAGTGTCGCACCCTCCTGTTCGTCATATGGGATCCCCTCCCAGGACTCAATCACAAAGGTACTCGTCGCAGTCGCATGGGTCGCCATATACATCTTCTCCTCTTCATTATCTTCACTTCACTTTCTAACTTCCCCTAATTGTCAGGTCCCACGCTTTGCCGTGAGAGTTCACGATATAGGTGCAAGCACTGTAGAGTAGCATATCATAAGCGCAGCTATATGCGCGAATCTTTATTCACCGCAGAGTAACCCCGTAGGGGCGCACGGCCGTGCGCCCCTACCCGCCCTGATCCCTGATCCCTGATCCCTGATCCCTGATCCCTGATCCCTGATCCCTGATCCCTATTTTCAAAGCAGGCACGTTCTTAGAACTTTATCAAACCCTCGCAAAACACTATTGACAAACCAACACATAAAGTAGTATCCTTGCATATACTAAGGGGGGAGGGCCGCGTTGTACTCGCACTATAGCACATGGCTCCTACGTCTGTGCCTCTGTGCTCCCAGCGCCGTGCCTCGTGCCCTGCTAGTCGCCAACCAACCAATACCAGACCCACAGCTACCCATACCCGCGACGGGCCAACGTCACATCCCGTCCGCCGCACACGGCAGCAGGCATCAAGTCACCAACCCTGCCTCCTTATAGCCAGGCGGCAACAAAGAAATCCTTGTCTTGCCTCAAAGCGCGGCAAAGGAGAATCGGGAAGCGGGGGAACTTCTCGCGGCCAAACAACGTAACAAGTCCAAAGTTCAAAGTTCAAAGTCCAAAGTCAACTAAACTAAGCTAGACTTTGGACTTTGGACCGTCAACATTGGACCTTCTAGACTAGAAAGGACCGGCCTATGCAACTCAGCGGATTTCGCCATAACCCAAATAGGGCCTACTCAACCCCCTGGCCTGAAATAGTCCCAGGGAGTATCTCATAACCCAACGTAGTAATCGTACCAACGTACCAACATATCTCAACATAACATTAGGAGGAGGAGAAATGTCTAGATTAAACAACGCACGGTTTCGCCTTATAACAGGATTTGTATTGTTAGCCCTCGCGCTAGCAATCGTCCCAGCCGCAAGCCACGCCCTGGCAGGCACGCCCGCCAGCGGCACGTCCGGCAAGCAAGTTGCTCGCCAGGGCAGCGCCGTACAAGGTCAGGCGAAACCACAGGCAAACCCCCACAGCCAAACGTTCCCCGCCGCAAAGTACGTCATGCCCGACACCCCTGTGAACTTCCAGCTTGACGACGGCTCGGCGGAAAATAGTATCGGCTTCGGCAACAGCACCGACGAAGACCCGTCTATCTGGCTGAACCGCTTCACACCATATGCGCCACGTTACCCTATAACGATTCAGACTATCCAGATATATTGGCCCGCACAGACGGTAATCACCCCCATCATCGGCTTGCCAGTCAAATTGCTGGTATATCTCGACACCGATGGCAACGGCGACCCATCTAACGCAACCAAACTTGCGGAAGTTGATGCCGCCGTTGGAGTGACCAACGCCTTCCAGACCTACAACGTCAGCGTCGCGGTCGCTGGCCCCGGCGACATCTACGTCGGCTTCGAGGACTTCTGGGCAGAGACACAGCATCAGCCCAAATACTTTCCGGCGGCTTTAGACTCAAGTTCAGGGACGCAGAATCGCTCCTTCCTCGCCGCAATGGGTTCGGGCGCCAACCCCGACCGCAACAACCTCGGCAACAACGACCTGATAGGCACAATCGAGAACGTATCAGGCAACTCAATAAGCGGCAACTGGCTCATCAGGGCCACAGGCGACGGCTCGGGAGCTAATACTGAGACGATAACCCCGACCAGCACCCCCTCGCCTACGCCTCCTTGCTCTTTAGGAGGCTGGGTATCCAGGGCTCCGATGCCCACCAGCCTCGTGCGCGCAGCCGGCGTCTGGTTCGCCACTAACAGCAAGTTCTACGCTATGGGCGGTCGCTCTGCTGATAGCGCAGGCAGCGATCAGCAGAACCCCAGGTCCTATGATCCCTCTTCGGGAACCTGGACAATAGACACTACGGCTTCGTTCCCCGATAACCAGGTGAATAACATGGTCTGCGCCGACCTCAACGGTCCAAGCGGCCCTCGCATCTACTGCGTTGGCGGCTCGGCTGCCGGTCAATCGGTCGCTACCAGCCGCTTGGCCATATACGACCCAGTCGGCCACACTTTCACAACTGGTACTGCATGGCCCGGTATGTCACCTCTTGCTCATACACCGTTGCCTGGCGGCCGCGCTGTCGTCAGCAACAAACTGTACATCCTGGGCGGGTTCGATCCTGCTGGTAGCATGACCCGGCAGATATGGCAGCTTGATCCAGCCGTTGGCGGTGGCACCTGGACGCTCAAGACCGGCCTGGTACCCGATCCACTCGCAGGCTCGAACGGCATGGGTTACATCCCGTCTGCTGCGATAGGCACCACCGTCTACGCTGGCGGTGGCACAGTATGGACCGGCGCTACAATAGCCGACAATCCAACGGCCTTCACCTATGACACCGTCGGCGATGCTATTGCCACCATAACCCCGTTCCCCGCTCCCGGCATCGGCGAGACGCGGGCGCTGAACGTGAATAACAAGCTATGGGTCATCGGTGGCGGACGTACTGCCCCGAATCCCAGCGGCAACGTAATGCAGTACGACCCGGCGGTCCCAAGCGCTGGCTGGACCCTGGTCAACTCCTTCGACGCTGCTGGCTCTGGGCGGCGTAACTTCCCGGTAGACATAGACCCCGTATCGGGCAAGATCTTCCTGGCGGGCGGTTACCAGCCTACCACTCCTGTCAATACCTTGAAGGTGTACGACCTTAGCGTAGCGATATGCACACCCACAGTCGGCCCCACCAACACCCTTACTCCTACCATCACGTCCAGCCCCACACCCACAACTTCACCCACAGCCATCTGCCCCGGCTCCTGGACCCAGCAGGCGCAGTACCCCGCGCGCGTTTTGGATGAGGCTGCGGTTACCCTGGGTACCAACCTGTACAGCTTCTCCGGCGTAGTCACGGGCACAATCCAGGCGCTTTCTTACAAGTACGACTCGGTTGGCAACAGCTGGTCTGCTATCGCGCCCCTGCCTTCGGCACGTGAGAACGCCAGCGCGGTCACGGACGGCACTTTCGTCTACATCATGGGCGGTAACAACAGCGCAGGTACAGTCACGAGCAGCCTGTGGCGCTACGACCCCACCGCTAACACCTACATAACCCTCACCAACTACACTACCGCCACACGCGGCCAGGCAGCCGCTTACCTCAACAATAAGATCTACAAGATCGGCGGTCTGGATACTTCCGGAGCAGAAACCACGGTAGTTGAAGAGTATGACATCACACTTAACACTTGGACTATAAAGGCAGGCTTGCCGACGGCGCTAGCCTTCCAGATGGCAATTGCCATCAACCCCTATGTCTACGCGGCAGGTGGCGAGAACGGAATCGGAGGAGTCGTGAGCACTTATCGCTTCGACCCCATCGCCAACATCTGGAATGACGCTGCAATAGCTGATCTGCCAGGCACACGCTGGGGCGCTGCTTCGGACGTGTGGCAGGGCAAGTGGCTCATCGCGGGCGGCTTCGCACCTGTGAACGACGACATAACGCAGGGCGCTCTTACCTGGGACCCTGGTACCAACACCTGGACCCAGATAGACTCCATGCTCCAGCCGCGAGCGCGCCTCGGTGGCGGCGCAATCGGCAGTTCGTTCTACGCAGTCGGCGGCGCTACGCCTCCGTTCAGCTTCGTCGGCTCGACGGACAACCAGCGATACAATCTCGCTCCTTGCTCGGGCAGCGTAATCACTGGGCACCTGACATGGCAGGGTATCCCCCAGCCCAACTCACGCAATACGCTGGTGACTGGTACCCTCACAATCTGTACGGGCGGTACAGCTAACAATTACATCTTCCACACCGATGCCAGTGGTAACTTCACTGTAACCACTACCGTACCTAATGGCGGTCCCGATACCTGGGTGATAAAGGGTCCCAGACACATCGCTACCAGAGGGAGTGTCACCATCAGTGGTGGCGTCGGCAACATCGGAGAGGCAGGCTTACAGAAGGGTGGAGATACTGTAACAGCAGGGACCAACAACAACATTATCAACGCCTCCGACTTCAACTTCTTGAAGAGCAACTTCGGACAAGCGGGTGACAGACCATCGGACATAGACTTCAACGGCGTCACCAACTCCTCCGACTTCAACATACTCAAAGGCAACTTTGGACAGGCTGGCGCAGCCCTGACCTGTCCATAAGGAGCATACGCACGCTGTTCAGCCTGGCAACTGAGGGCGTTTAGTAGGACGAGAGCCTCCCTAGATGGGAGGCTCTCGTCCTATTTTGCTATTATCAAGGCACAGCAAACAAAAGTAGATGAATCATTAAATTACCTTTTGTTTATTCTGGCAAGATTCTATTGACAAGCATATTACTAAAGTAGTATGCTTGTGGCACAAATGGAGGGAACGGCGGGGTTTTGCTTGCTTGATTTTAGCCTATCGCCTGTATGATGACAGAGCTAAGTAGTGCGTGCTGGCCCGAAACTGTACCCTTCGTTGTGCTTATAGCCATCGGCTAC
>JBBQIC010000092.1:0-12529 GCA_038324555.1 Chloroflexia bacterium | reverse complement strand
GGCGGCTCTGTAGGGGCGCACGGCCGTGCGCCCCTACAGAGCCGCCCTATTCCCTCACCCTACTCCCTACTCAGGGAGACAACATGTGTAAAATCGCAATGATAAGCATGCACACCTGCCCGCTGGCCTGTCCGGAGGCTTTGTTGGGCGGGCGCGAGACGGGCGGCATGAACGTATATGTGCGTGAGTTGAGCCGCGAACTGGGGCGGCGCGGTAAGAGTGTGGACGTGTTCACGCGCTTCCAGGACGAGGAGACATCGCCAATAGAGGAGTTTGGCTCAGATGCGCGGGTGATTCACCTGCCCGCCGGACCTATGGCCCCGTATGATAAGAATAAGCTGGTCAACCACGTAGATGAGTTTACCGACGGCATCGAGTCCTTCGCGCTCAAAGAGGGTATCCACTACGACCTGGTGCATGGGCACTATTGGCTGTCAGGGCTTGTCGGACACCGACTCCAGCAACGATGGGGCGTGCCGATGGTGCAGATGTTTCATACCCTCGGCCACATGAAGAACAAGGTGGCGAAGGATGTCTCCGACCGCGAAGTTGGCGTGCGCATCGAAGCGGAGGGCGAGATAATGGGCTGGGCGGACAGGATAATCGCTGCTACTCCTCTCGAAAAGGGCCAGATGGCGTGGTACTACGGGGCAGATACAGGCAAGATCGCTGTTGTGCCCGCTGGCGTTGATACGGAACTGTTCCACCCAAGAGACCGTGCCCAGGTCCGCAAAGAACTAGGGCTGCCAGGTCTTGATACGCCCATATTGCTCTTCGTGGGGCGTATCGAGCGGCTCAAAGGTATAGATACGCTGCTCGAATCGGTCGCCGTAGTGAGCCGCACCTGCGCCGGGCGAAACTTGAAAGTGCTTATAGTTGGCGGCGGCGGTCAGACCGAGGCGGAAAACGCTGAACTGCGCCGAGTAGTCGAGCTTCACCGAGAGCTAAATCTAGAAGAGCAAGTAGAGTTCGTAGGTTCCAAGCCGCAGGAATTGTTGCCATTATACTATTCGGCTGCCGACGTCACGATCATGCCCTCACATTACGAGTCGTTCGGGCTAGTGGCTGTCGAAGCGATGGCATCGGGCACACCTGTGATAGCGTCCGACGTGGGGGGGCTGTCTTATACAGTTCGAGATGGAGAGACGGGCTTTTTGGTGCCGGAAGAGAACCACTTCGCCCTGGCAGAGCAGGTGCATACCCTGTTGAAGAATCCGGAGCTTCGCCTGCGCATGGGCGAGCAAGCAGCCCAACATGCCCAACAATATTCCTGGCGCAACATCGCCGCTCAGATCGTGGACATCTACGACTCGGAGATATGCGCGGCAAGCGGGGCGGAGTGCAGGTGTGTGTAGCTGCGCGTAGGGTGAGGGAGTAGGGTGAGGGAATAGTCTTTATTCCTATTCCCTTACCCTACTCCCTCACCCTTGGGCTGATTATGACCTTCAAAGACTACTTCTCCAAACAAGCAAGCGCTTACGCCAGCCATAGGCCGACATACCCTGACGCGCTCTTTGCCTACCTGGCTTCGGCGGTTCCTGGGCACGAAGTCGCGTGGGATTGCGGCACGGGCAACGGCCAGGCTGCCACAGGGCTTGCGCCTTATTTCGAGCGTGTTATCGCTACGGACGCCAGTTCGGAGCAGATAAGCAATGCTTTCCCCAACCCCAAGGTTACATATAGAGTGGCGACTGCGGAGAATGCCGGTATTGACCCTGGCTCGGTGGACCTGGTAACGGTCGCCCAGGCGCTGCACTGGTTTGACCTGGATGCGTTTTACGCGGCGGCCAGGCGCGCTCTCAAGCCGGGTGGCGCGCTGGCGGTGTGGGCATATTCGCTGTGCAGGGTCAATCCCGAAGTGGACAAGATTCTATATGATTTCTATTTCAAAGGCGTAGGACCGTTTTGGCCCAAGGAGCGCAAGCTGGTGGACGACGGCTATCGCTCCATACCCTTCCCATTCGACGAGTTCCAGCCCCCAGAGTTCAATATAACCCTCAACTGGAAGTTGGAAGATGTGCTGTCCTATCTTCGCACCTGGTCGCCCACGCGACGCTTCATCGAGGCCAACGGCTACGACCCGGTAGACGAATTAGAAACACCCCTGGCAGCCGCGTGGGGCGACCCAAGTGAAGTCAAGATGGTGCAATGGCCTATTTTTATGCGGATCGGGAGAGTCTGAGGCAGACGATGGACGATGGACGATGGAGGCTGCTATCGTCCATCGTCCATCGTCCATCGTCCATCGTCCATCGTCCATCGTCCATCGTCCATCGTCCATCGTCCATCGTCCATCGTCCATCGTCCATCGTCCATCGTCCACTCCATTAAAATCTCGCCAAAATCGCCTCAAAAACCCCTTGACAACCCAACAACGTTCTGTTACAATATCCTGTCCATGGTAAAAACCCCTTATACTGCGCAGTAGCAGACGCAATCATAACCCTGTTTAGCCGTAGCTCCACAGCGAAGCGACAACATGGGTTCCTTGCGCCTGTTTTGCGTTCTCTAAGCGTTGTGCAGAATCGCTTACAGGTTATCGGTTCGTAGAGTTCTATTATAGGAGTAACGTTTATGACAACAGCTTTTCGCACGCAGGACGCCAGACTCATTCCAGCAACCCCATTTACAGAGGACGAGCAACTAGCCAGGGTAGGTCGCCGCAATTTCGGCCATATACCCTCGGTTATGCCCATGCCCAACCTCATACAAATACAGATCGATTCCTTCAACTGGTTCAAAAACATCGGCCTCAGAGAACTGTTTGAAGAAATCTCACCGATCACCGACTTCACCGGAAAGAATATGGAGTTGGAGTTTCGGGACTACAACTTTGGCGAACCTCGCTATACCGTATATGAGTGCCGCCGCCGCGATATGACCTACGCCGCTCCACTTCGCGTGCGCGTCCAACTGCGTATCAAAGAAACAGGCGAAATAAAAGAGTCAGAAATATTCATGGGTGATTTCCCGCTCATGACCGAGAACGGCACGTTCGTTATCAACGGCGCAGAGCGCGTAGTGGTCTCCCAACTCGTGCGCTCCCCGGGTGTTTACTTCACCGCCGCCGAAGACGCCAACACGGGCCGCAAGCTCTTCGGGGCCAAGCTTATCCCGAATCGGGGCGCGTGGCTGGAGTTTGAGACCTCCAATAAGGACGTTATGTCGGTCAAGGTGGACAGGAAGCGTAAGATACCCGTGACAATCTTGCTGCGGGCCATCGGCTACAGCAGCGACGACGAACTCTTCAATGCTTTCAAGTCGGTAAACACCAATTCTGACCACGATTACATAAGGTCTACGATAGATAAAGAGAACACCAAGACCCAGGAAGAGGCGATGGTCGAGCTTTACCGCAGGTTGCGCCCCGGCGACCCTCCCACCAAAGAGAACGCCGAAAGCCTGATCAACTCGCTCCTCTTCAACCCGCGCCGCTATGACCTGGCGAGGGTGGGCCGCTACAAGCTTAACCAGAGGCTGCACCGTGACATCCCTTTGGAGGATCGTATAGACAAGCGGATACTGTTGAGGGAGGACCTGCTCAAGATCGTGGCGCACATGATCGAGCTAGACAATCTCGAAGTGGCTGGCAAGGGTCCACGCCCCGATGATATTGACCACCTGGGCAACCGCCGCGTGCGCGCTGTGGGCGAACTTATCCAAACGCAGTTCCGGGTGGGTCTGCTGCGTATGGAGCGCGTGATCAAGGAGCGAATGTCCATCCAGGACCCGGAAAGCGCCTCCCCCGGCGCGCTCATCAACATACGCCCCGTTGTAGCCGCCATGCGCGAGTTCTTTGGCGGGTCGCAGCTTTCCCAATTCATGGACCAGACCAATCCGCTATCCGAGCTCAACCACAAGCGTCGCCTGTCGGCCCTTGGTCCCGGCGGTTTGAGCCGGGACCGCGCAGGTTTCGACGTGCGCGACGTTCACGAGAGCCACTACGGACGCATCTGCCCTGTGGAGACGCCGGAAGGCCCAAACATCGGCCTTATAGGTTCGCTGGCGACCTACGCCCGCATCAACGCTTACGGCTTTATTGAGACCCCCTACCGCAAGGTAGTGAATACGCTCGACAACGAGCCTGAGAAGATCGTGGGACATATTCTGCGGGATAACGTTGAGGACGCAAAGGGTAAGGTAATTGCCAAGTCTGGCGTCACGGTAGACCAAAAGCTGGCTACAACGATTGCCAAGACTGAGTTGGCGAAGATCAAAATCGCCCCGAAGGTTACTGATGAGATAGTTTATCTATCCGCAGACGTAGAGGACGACTATATTATCGTGCAAGCTAACGCTCGCCTGGACGAAAGCGGCCACTTCAAAGACCGCTTCGTGACCGTGCGAAGCCACCGGGAGTTCTTGCAGAAGCACGTAGATGAAGTGAACTACATGGACGTGTCGCCCAAGCAAGTGGTATCTGTGGCGACGGCCCTCATACCCTTCCTCGAGCACGACGACGCTAACCGCGCCCTTATGGGCGCGAACATGCAGCGCCAGGCCGTGCCTCTGCTCAATCCGCAGTCGCCTATCATAGGCACTGGCATCGAGTGGCAGGCCGCACGCGACTCAGGTCAGGTAGTTGTCGCCCGCCAGGAAGGCGAGATCGTGCGCTCGGACGCCGAAATGATAGTGATACGCGATGCCGAAGGCCTCGAGTACGAATACCCGCTTCAGAAGTTCGTTCGCTCGAATCAGGACACCTGCATAAATCAGCGTCCCAGCGTGCATAGCGGCGAACGAGTGCGCCTGGGTGACGTAATAGCCGACTCCTCTTCTACTGACAACGGCGAACTGGCGCTCGGCCAGAACATCCTGGGGGCTTTCATGAGCTTCGAGGGCGGCAACTTCGAGGACGCCATCCTGCTCTCGCAGAGACTGGTGCAGGACGACGTGTTCACCTCGATACACATCGAAAAGCACGAAGTGGAGGCCCGCGAGACCAAGCTGGGTCCCGAAGAAATCACCCGCGATATACCCAATGTCGGTGAGGACTCGCTGCGCGACCTCGACGACAGGGGTATCGTGTACCTCGGTGCGGAAGTAACCGCCAACGACATCCTCGTGGGCAAGATCACCCCCAAGGGCGAGACCGAACTGACGCCGGAGGAGCGCCTGCTGAGGGCAATCTTCGGCGAGAAGGCCCGCGAAGTAAAGGACACGTCGTTGCGCGTGCCGCACGGCGTCAAGGGCAAGGTCATAGACGTGACCGTGTTCTCACGCGATAACGGCGACGAACTGCCCGCAGGCGTTTCCGAGATGGTGCGCGTGTCTATAGCTCAGAAGCGCAAGATCAGCGTGGGCGACAAGATGGCGGGACGACACGGCAATAAAGGAGTTATATCCCGCATACTGCCCATCGAAGATATGCCCTTCCTGCCCGACGGCACACCCGTTGACATAATCTTGAACCCGTTGGGCGTGCCTCACCGCATGAACATCGGCCAGATACTGGAGACGCACCTGGGTTGGGCCGCGCAGAAGCTGGGTTATAAAGTAGCCACGCCCGTTTTTGACGGCGCGGACGAAGAAATAATACACAGCGAACTGGAGAGGGCCGGTCTGCCGCGAGACGGCAAGGTGGAGCTTTACGACGGGCGCACCGGAGACAGGTTCGACAACCCGGTGACGGTCGGTTACATCTACATGCTCAAGTTGGCCCACCTTGTAGAAGATAAAATTCACGCACGGTCCACCGGGCCTTACTCGCTGGTCACGCAACAGCCTTTGGGTGGCAAGGCCCAGTTCGGCGGGCAGCGCTTCGGCGAGATGGAAGTGTGGGCGCTGGAAGCCTACGGCGCGGCGCACACCCTGCAAGAGATGCTCACGGTCAAATCCGACGATGTGGTGGGCCGCGTCAAGACCTACGAGGCTATCGTCAAGGGCGAGAATATCATGGAGGCCGGAGTGCCCGAGTCGTTCAAGGTGCTCGTCAAGGAGCTACAGTCTCTCGGCCTCAACGTTGAAGTGCTGACCGAGGACGATATGCCAATCCAGTTAGCGGAGGACGCGGCAGGGGATATACTGTCCGAGTTGGAAGGTATCAACCTGAGCGGCTTCGAGGCGGACGAGCGGGATCGTGTGTAGGGAGTAGGGTGAGGGAATAGGGTGAGGAAATAAGAACTACTCCCTCACCCTATTCCCTCACCCCATCAATTACGTGCCATCCGATAGCCAAGAAGCGGGAGAAGTGCAGGAAGCGAATGTCCGCAGACAACTGTCTGAACAAGGATATACTCAACTATATGGGCTGTCGGACGGTGAGATACGGAGAAACCTTGGTATAGCCGGAAAGTGTGCAGATTTTGTGGGTTACAACCCACAAAAAGATGGTTGGCTCATCGCTGAAAGTAAAGGCAGTAACATGGATGCGGCTTATTATCAGCTAAAGAACACAATGAAAGTGCTGTTAGCAAAAGAGCCTACATCTAGGGGAAAGACCGCTTTGCAGATATACACGAACCATGAGAACTACAAAAGATTAATCGAAGATGAAAGAGGCTTGGGTGGAAGCCGACTACGCGATGGCCTACTTGGATACTTTGATGAGAGCAGAAGCTGGCACTATACTGAAATACAGGGAGTTAGGATACAGGTAGTGCGGGAGCAAGGGCAATGAGCAACAAGCACAAACAACATTCCGGCAACTTTCCTACTAGGGTGTGGGCTGCCCTCTGGCGAGAGGCGTTGCTTGCAGATGGCAGAAGCGATGCTTTTGAGTTTGCGCTGCAATGCGAAGGCGACCTAGTCCAACTCAGGGATCAAGCTCAGGAAACGCAAGAGCTAATGTCTGATCCTGATATGCTAAAGGGACCTATGGCTCCTGGCAGTGGCCCTCGCATCTACCGCGAAGGCTATCTAGTGGGTCTAAACGAAGCGATTAGTATCATTTCAGCCACGGTTGTTGGTAAAGAAAAGCAAGCCGTATAACACGGAGGAATAAATGTTAGAAGTAAACAATTTCAACGCTATACGTATAAGCCTGGCCTCGCCGGAGAAAATCCTTGAATGGTCGCACAGCGAGGTCACAAAACCGGAAACAATAAACTACCGCACGCTTAATCCAGAGCGCGATGACCTCTTTTGTGAGCGCATATTTGGGCCGCATATGAGGGCGCGTGCCACCTGATAGCCAAAAACAAGGAGAGGCGCAAGAAGCAAGCGTGCGTGCTCGGCTATCCTCCCAGGGATATACGCAACCTTACGGCTTGTCAGACGATGAGATAAGGAAGGGGCTGGGTATGCGAGGCAAATGCGCTGACTTCCTTGGATATCACCCACAACTAGATGAATGGCTGATCCCGGAAAGTAAAGGCAGTGACATGGACGCAGCCTATGAGCAGCTAAACAATACTATGAAAGGACTGCTGGCGAAGCAGTCTGTGGCAAGAGGGAAGATAGTTCTACAGGTACATATAAGTTCCCAGAACTATACTTTCTTATCGAGGGACGGGATGGCTTAGGTGGCTACCGCTTGCGGGAAGATGACAACCTGCTGGGCTGCCGCGATGATAAGCATTCCTGGCAATACATCGAAATAGAAGGCCTGAGAATAAGAGTAGAACGAGAGGGTGGAAATGAGCAACGTGCATAGAACTAGCAACGCCTCGAATCGGTTGCTTGGTGCTTTGAACCGGGAGATGTTGCTTGCAGGCGGCAGAAGTGCAGCTTTCGTCTGTGCTTGGATGTGTCGAGGAGAACTAGTCCAACTCAAAAGGCAGGTGCAAGAGACAAAGAGGCGGATGTCCGACCCTGACCTGCTGAAGGGGCCTATGGCTCCAGGCATGAGTCCGCGAATCTTCAGAGACGGTTATCTGGCTGGATTGCAGGATGCTATTGGCTTTGTCCAAACGATTGCTGATATGACGGGCAATGGTTGGCACTCCAGCGCCTTTGTTGGGCAACTTGCTCCTGTCGTATACCAAGAGTTGTTACGCGCCGAAGCCAGAGCGAACGCTTTCAATTTCGCGCTGTCATGTGAAGCCGACCTGACCCAACTTACGGAGCGAGCAAGAGAAATAGAAGACTCTACACCCAACCAATTCATCAAGCCGGTTATGGAAATGCAACCAATAACCGACACTGGCGAGGAAGTATCTGATGTAGAAACACTACGAATGTCCACTCCGTCAGATGCAGCAGTAGGCATCTACCATGATGCCTATCTTGTGGGTCTGCGAGATGCTATACGTGCTGTTTCAGCAGCCGCAGGGGAACAAAAGCAAGCAGTAAACGCGGAGGTATAAATGTTAGAAGTAAACAATTTCAACGCTATACGTATAAGCCTGGCCTCGCCGGAAAAGATACTTGAGTGGTCGCACGGCGAGGTCACAAAACCTGAGACTATAAACTACCGCACCCTAAAGCCGGAGCGCGACGGCCTCTTCTGCGAGCGCATATTCGGGCCGCAGAAGGACTGGGAGTGTTATTGCGGCAAATACAAGAGGGTACGTTATAAGGGCACGATCTGCGACAAGTGCGGCGTAGAAGTTACACGCTCCCGCGTGCGCCGCGAGCGCATGGGACATATCGCGCTTGCTTCGCCCGTGTCGCATGTGTGGTACGTCAAGGGCACGCCCTCCCGACTTGGCTTGCTGCTAGATATATCCCCCCGCAATCTTGAGCGGGTGCTTTACTTCGCCAGCTACCTCGTTACTGAGGTGAACGAAGATGAACGCGGACGCCAGATAGCCCAACTTGAGGCCGACGCCGAGAAGCGTATCAGTGACTTGATCGAACGTTCAACAGCGCACATGACCGAAGTGCAGGCTGGTCTACAGGACCAGATAGCCGAATTGGTGGCCTCCGACAAAGAGACCCGCACCGAGCTTGACACCCAGAAGAAGGCGGTCAAGAAAGAGGTCGATTCCAAGCGACGCAAGCTGGAAAAGGACCTCACCAAACTAATTGGGCAGACCGCGCCCAAGGACCTTTTCCTGGATGGCACCGATAGGCTGATCATCGCCTCTAGCGAGCCTATTACGCAAGACGCAATTGCCCGCATCAAGGAAATCGCTAATACCTATATCAGCGACGAGTATGAGCGTCTGGGCCGCTTCAGCCAGCACTCTAAAGACATGGCAGGCGCTACGCATGACCAGCGCGCTTATGTTGCTCACCAGGAGAGCGAGGAGATACAGGCTCACACTAACGTCGAGGTAGATCAGATTCGCAAGCAAGCGGCTGACCGAATCGAAGAGTTGCGTTCAATCGAGCCGTTCCAACTCCTCTCCGAGCAGACCTACCGCGAGCTTTACGACTCGTTTTCTCATGTCTTCAAGGCTGGCATGGGCGCGGAAGCCGTGCTGGAAATCGTCTCCAGAGTGGACCTGGATATGCTGGCGAGCCAACTGCGCAGCGAAATCCAGACGGCCACGGGCCAGCGCCGCAAGAAGGCTACGAAGCGCCTGCGCGTGGTCGAAGCCTTCCGCAAGTCGGGCAACCAGCCGACCTGGATGATGTTCAAGGCGCTTCCCGTGATCCCGCCCGACCTGCGCCCGATGGTGCAGCTAGACGGTGGTCGTTTCGCTACGTCCGACCTGAACGACCTGTATCGCCGCGTCATCAACCGCAACAACCGCCTCAAGAGGCTGTTGGAACTGGGCGCGCCCGAAATCATCATCCGCAACGAGAAGCGTATGCTCCAGGAGTCGGTGGACGCGCTCATAGACAACGGTCGCAGAGGGCGCATCGTGTCAGGCTCCGGCAAGCACCGCCTCAAGTCGTTGAGCGACATGCTCAAGGGCAAGCAGGGCCGCTTCCGCCAGAACTTGCTCGGCAAGCGCGTAGACTATTCAGGACGCTCGGTCATCGTAGTTGGTCCCGAACTGAAGTTGCACCAGTGCGGCCTCCCCAAGAGGATGGCGCTGGAACTCTTCAAGCCGTTCGTCATGCGCCGTCTGGTTGCCCAGGGCCTAGCCCACAACATCAAGAGCGCCAAGCGCATCGTAGAGCGCGTGAGGCCCGAAGTGTGGGACGTACTGGAAGAAGTCATCAAGGACTACCTGGTGCTCCTCAACCGCGCCCCGTCTCTGCACCGCCTGTCCATACAGGCGTTCGAGGCAGTGCTTATCGAAGGCTCTGCCATCCAGTTGCATCCGCTCGTCTGCTCGGCCTTCAACGCTGACTTCGACGGCGACCAGATGGCGGTACACGTACCCCTCTCAGCAGCTGCGCAGCGCGAAGCCCGCGAGAGGATGCTGTCCATATACAACATGCTCTCTCCCGCCACCGGCGACCCTATCGTTTCGCCGTCGCAGGACATCGTGCTCGGCTGCTACTACATGACCGTTCGGCGGCCCGGCACGCAGGGCGAGGGCAAGGCTTTCGCTACGCCCGAAGAGGCAATCCTTGCCTACAACTCCGGCGCTATCAATCTACAAGCTCCGATCTTCGTGCGTATGCCTAACGACGCTGGTAAGCGCCATACGTTCGAGACTACGGCGGGCCGCATCATGTTCAACGAAGTGCTGCGCCGCTACAACGATGACTTGCCCCTCGAGGAAAAGATAGAGTACCGCAATCAGTCAATGGACAAGGGCGCGCTACGCTCTCTCGTGGGCGAGTGCCACCGCAAGCTGGGCGCGCGGCGCGCAGCCGAAATCGCCGACCAGATGAAGCGCCTCGGCTTCAACTTTGCCACAAAGTCGGGCCTGTCTGTGGCTATCTCCGACGTGGAGATACCCAAGATAAAAGCGGCCATGCTTGAGAAGGCGGACGCCGAAGTCGAGCAGGTGGAGCGCAACTTCCGGCGCGGCCTCATAACCGAACAGGAGCGATACGAGGAAGTCATCCGCATCTGGAACGAGACCACCGATACGCTCACCAACGAATTAGAGAAGATAATGGACCCCTATGGCCTGGTGTACACGCTGGCTAACTCCGGCGCGACCAAGGCCAAGTTCAAGCAGATTCGCCAGCTTGCTGGTATGCGCGGCCTCATGGCAGACCCGTCAGGGCGCATCATTGACCTGCCTATACGCTCGAACTTCCGCGAGGGCCTCACGGTGCTCGAATACTTCGTGTCCACGCACGGTGGGCGCAAAGGTCTGGCCGATACCGCTTTACGTACGGCGGACGCGGGCTATCTGACCCGCCGCCTGGTGGACGTGGCCCAGGACGTTATCGTCGCCATAAACGACTGCGGCACCCTTTCGGGCGTTTGGGTGACTACGCCTAAAGCAAAAGACTTCACCGACACGATGCCCGCCCGCGTCATAGGTCGCTACGCGGGTCAACCAGTCACTCACCCGATTACGGGCGAGATACTGGTTGACCGTAACGAAGAGATAACCGAAGAAGTGATGGCCGTAGTTATGCCCGCTATCGAAGAGTGGATATCCCCCCTCAGGGAGAGACTGCTCAAGGAGGGTAAAGGCCCTGATGAGATCGAGTATGCCCTGGCTGAGGAGCGTACCAAGTATCAAATCAACGTGCGCTCGCCTCTGATGTGCGACGTAGAGTACGGCGTCTGCCAGATGTGCTACGGCCGCGCTCTACATAACCTCCGTCTGGTTGATATAGGCGAGGCCGTGGGCATCATCGCCGCGCAGTCTATCGGCGAGCCTGGCACGCAGCTTACGCTCCGCACCTTCCACACGGGAGGCGTGGCTTCGTCCGAAGACATTACCCAGGGTCTTCCCCGCGTGGAAGAGCTTTTCGAGGCCCGCGTACCCAAGGGCCAGGCGATCCTGGCCGAAATAGACGGCGTTGTCGAAATCATAGAAGACAAAGACGAGGGCCGCAAAATCAAGCTGACTTACAGCGAGACTTATGACGACGACTACCCTCTGCCCAAGCACCACGAACTGCTGGTCGCAGAAGGCGCGGAAGTCAACGCTGGCGAGCCGCTCTTCCGATCCACGCTGAAAGGCCACGAAGACGACGTCACCGAGGCCCGCATAAGCGGCAAGGTCGTTCTCGTCCAAAGTCCAAAGTCCAAAGCCAAAAGCTTGCCCTCGAGCGAAGTGAAGGGTCGGAAGTCAGGAGCTGGGACGGTGGACGGTGGACCTGGGACTTTCGAGAAGCTGGTAATCCGCTCAGAAGAGCGGGACGTGCGCGAATATCCAGTACCTCACAGCGCCCGCCTTGAAGTGGAAGATGGGCATCGCGTTACCGCAGGGCAGGTGCTCACAGTCGGCCCTCAGAACCCACAGGAAATCCTGCACATCCTGGGGCGCGAGGCGGTGCAACGCTATCTTGTGGGCGAAGTACAGCGCGTGTATCGCTCTCAGGGCGTGAACGTGCATGACAAGCACATAGAGGTTATCGTAAGGCAGATGCTTCGCAAGGTGCGAATAGACATGCCAGGCGACACCGAGTTACTGCCAGGCGAGATGGTGGAGCGATTCACATTCGCCGACGCTAACGCTCGAGCGCTGTCGGCAGGAGGCGAAGCGGCTACGGCTACCCATGTGCTGCTCGGCATAACCAAGGCATCGCTCTCAACCGACTCGTTCCTGTCGGCGGCGTCCTTCCAGGAGACCACCCGCGTGCTCACCGAAGCCGCCATCAACGGCCAGGTGGACCG
>JBBQIC010000091.1:0-12547 GCA_038324555.1 Chloroflexia bacterium | reverse complement strand
TTCAACCGCTATTTTGCTCTTGAACTCTGCCGAGTAGGTCTTGCGCTGCGTTGTCATGTGCCTTTTCTCCTTTTGTTTGGCCCATTTTATCACAGCCCGCTCTACCTTAATCTGCTGTCCGAATATACGGGGGCATTATACACAGTCTTTGGATTGCCTTCGAGGGCGCGATGCAACACTACCCGTACAGGTCCAACTTTGGACAGGTGCAGGGTGTCACCAACCAACCGACAACCAGAGGGGCTTGCGGGTAGGAGAAGCTATCATATCGCCCATAGCCTCTAAAGCGTGGGTAGCCAACTTTCGAGGTGGGAATGCCCGAATGGGCAACTCCCCTGACAACTTCTTTCTCACCCGCCCGAACACGGCGAAAGAACGCTTTGAAAGCAAGGTCTACCCTGACTGCAACGTTCTGCAAGACCTGGCTGTGTACTTGCGACAGCTAGGGACGGTCCTTTTTGATAGAAGGAAGTATGGCGTGTTGGTCATACAGGGAAAGCGTTTCCTTTGTTTGCTCATACATATCTTTACGTTGGGCAAGCAAGTAGTTGTACAGAAAGCGACACTCTTCAAGCATTTTACCCATTTGGGTTTCTTGCTTACGGGTGGGCAATATCCTGTATTGAAAGGTTTTACGCACTCCCTAATTATTGTACAAAACAAGACTTTCAACAACCTACTGCGTAGATGTGGCTGTATCCCTTACGCTAAAGCTAGGGGCATTAGCCACTGTGAAAGCTGGTAAGATGTCTTCACAATAGGTCTGTTATGATACAATAAAGCGTCGAACAAGGAGTCTTATGGAAAGCACTAAAAAAGCAACTTTAGTCAGCATCAGCGTGGCGGAAGCCTGGGACGCAATCATGGCGAACTTCGCCCCGCTCGAGCCTGTAGCCGTGCCCCTACCGGAAGCGTTGGGCATGGCGCTGGCAGAGGACGTTTACAGCGACCTGGACTTGCCCCCGTTCGATAATTCGGCTATGGACGGCTACGCCCTGCGGGCTGAAGATACGGACGGCGCGAGCGTGGGTAATCCTGCTTCGCTGCGTGTCGCCGGTTATATAGCTGCGGGTGCGGCTCCTGGGCCGGAAGACATAGTGCGCCCCGGCATTGCCATACGTATTATGACGGGTGCGCCCGTACCTGTGGGCGCTGACGCGGTCGTGCGCTTCGAGGACACGAGCGAAGGCCAAAGCCTCAATGCGCCTCAGCTTCAGCCGCAAAACGCCAGGGCCGAACGTGTGGCGGTAGGGAGCGATGTGCTCGTCTATGTAAAGGTGAAAGTAGGAGACAGTGTGCGTAAGGCGGGCGAAGACGTGCGTCGGGGCGAGCGCGTACTGCAAAAAGGCACACCCATACGCCCTGCGGAGATAGGAGTGCTTGCCGCAGTGGGCAAAGCCAGCGTAAGGGTACACAGGCGTCCCAGAGTGGCTATCCTGGCTACTGGCGATGAACTGGTGGACGTGAACGAAATGCCAGGCGCAGGCCAAATCCGCAACTCCAACAGCTACGCGGTCGCCGCGCAAGTAACCGCCTGGGGAGCTATCGCGTACAACCTGGGCGTCGCCCGCGACAATCTGGAAGACCTGACGGCGAAGATACACCGGGCGCTCGATTTGCGGCCCGACCTGCTGATAACTTCGGCGGGTGTGTCGGTGGGGGATTACGACATCGTAAAGGACGTGCTCATGTCGCTGGGCACGATCTCTATGTGGCAGGTAAGGATGAGGCCCGGCAAACCGTTAGCCTTCGGCCACCTGGGGAGCGGCAACGTCCCTTTCCTGGGCCTGCCCGGCAACCCCGTATCGAGCATGGTCAACATGGAGCTATTCGGACGCCCCGCGATTATGAAAATGCTGGGCAAACCGCGCATCCGCAGGCCCACTATAACCGCCCGCACCGCCCAACCCCTCGAAAACTCATCGGGCCGCGAGCACTACATCAGAGGTATAGTCGCCAAAGAGGATGGGCAGTATGTAGCCCGCACCACCGGTGGGCAAGGTTCCAACCTCCTCACGTCTATGTCCAAAGCCAACGCCCTGCTCATTATTGACGAAGACACCCAACTGATAGCAAAGGGCGAACAGGTCAGGGCGCTCATGCTGGACTGGGGGGAGGAAGTGTTCTGACGATGGACGATGGACGATGGACGGCTAAAGTTAGTAGCAATTGTCCATCGTCTATCGTCTATCGTCTATCTACAAGGGAGATAACAATTGGGAGACCTGACCAAGCAAACGACCATAAACGCGCCAATAGCGGGCATTTTCAAGTTTGCGGCGGACCCGCATAATGCGCCTGGTTATGTTAGTTCGATAAAGCGTATCATATCAGGGCCAACGGACAATCCGTCGGTGGGACAGACCTGGCAGGCGGAGGCCAATTTCCTGGGACGCGACGTACAAGTGACGGTCCGGCTGACAGACCTGGTCGAGCCGCAACTGGTGCGCTTCGTCCTGGAAGGCGAACCGCAGTCCATAATGACGCTGCGCCTGGCACAAGACGACAACCCGTCGCAAACTCGTGTATCATTAACGTTAGAAGTGCCCAGCGTACCCACCATACTCCTAAACGGCCTGATGGGCGGGCTGTTGGCCGGAGACGTGGAGAGGTTGAAGGGGAGGATGGAAACGTGAAACGTGAATTATGGTAATCAGTTTCACGTTTCACGTTTCACGCCTAAGAGGTGCTTATGCAGGAGTTAGAGAAGCGAATAGGGCAGTTGCGCATTTTGCTGGCGGACATCGAGGGCAAGCAGGCGCAGTTGGCCGAGATGGAAGGTCAGTACCGCGCCCAGTTGACGCGGATCGTTGATTTCGTGGTGTACAGGGAAGGCGATGTGGGCAATGCGCTGTCCCTTATGGCCGAGGTGCAGGCGAAACTGGGCGAGGTGGTGCAGACCGGGGAACATCTAAACATGGTGGTAAGCAAAGCAAGCATCGAACTGGAAGTGCTGCTCCTCACCAAACGGGTTGCGGAGGCGCGTTCGCAGCTTGCGGGCCTGTTGGAGCGACAACAGGAGCTTGCGGCGAAGCTGTCCAAACTGGCGGGCGTGAGCGGCGAAGAAGGCGCTACATCGCTGGCCGAAGAAAGCGCGCAGATGGAAGACATACGCGCCATATATGACGAGGTAGAAAGCGAAATCGCGCGCCTGCACAACCTGATAACCGACGCCAGCGAGCGTGCTGCCCGCACGGTGCAGGCGAAGGTGCGGGGGAGAATAGGGTGAGGGAGTAGGGTGAGGGAGTAGTTCTTATCCTACTCCCTCACCCTATTCCCTCACCCTACTAAATCATATGAACCCTTTAGGTAAACGCATAATCGTCTTTTCGATGCTTTGGGTGCTGTTGGTGATGACAGTGGCGCAGGTATATGACAACGTCACGGGCAGGGGTATGCCTGCGAAGAAGGTTGTGCCTGCTGCGGCTACTCCGGAGCCGACTGTGCAACCTGACGCTGGCGTAGCGAAGCTGGCGGACCTACAGGGTTGCGTCGCCTCTGACCCCAACAATCTGCAATGCAACCTCGACCTCGCCAACCTCTATTACCAGGCGCAGCAATGGCCCCAGGCGCAGGTGAACTACGAGCGGGCGGTGCGCCTCAATCCCCACGATCCGGCGGTGCTGTTCAAGCTGGCGGGAACCTATATCTATCAGGAGAAGTTCGCCCAGGCCGTGCCCACTTTGCAACAGGCCGCGTCCCTCAAGCCCGACGCGCCAGAAATCCACCTGCTGTTGGGCCTCTCCCTCAGCAAGCTGGACCCTCGGCAGACCGACAACGCGGTGACCGAGTGGCGCAAGGTGATTGCGATTGACCCCAAGTCGGATTGGGCGACGCAAGCGCAGCAGTATATCAGCGAGGCGGGGAAGTAGGGGTTTGCGGGCAACTAATTTTCTTGTCCACTAACTAATCAGACACTGGACAAGCCCACAGATTACTGCTATAATTAGGCGACTTGGTGAAAGACAAATTCTATCTTTACAAGGCGCTAATAGCTGCTGCCGTCTTTTGGCTTCCTTGCTTTTTCTTCGCACACCCTTACTCCGGCTTTTATGGGAAGGGTTTATTGGCTATATGTGCTCGTAAGCGTGTTCGACCTAAGTCCGACCAGGCAGGCCCGCTTGCATAACAGCCACCCGACCGGGCCATGCACGCCGAGGCACGCCTGGAAGCCCTGATGGGCGAGGGAGGCATCGCATACTGCGGCAACGACCAGAACTGCGTGCGCGTCTGCCCCAAGGGGATTCCGCTCACAGCATCGATTGCCGAGATGAACAGGCAGGTGAACCTGTACGCGCTGAAAAGTCTGTTCAGCAGGTAATGAACATGGTATCAATGGATCACTTTTGACGACAAAGATTTACCTGTGACCCACGAATCCACGCCAGGATCTGCGCCGCTCCCATTCTACGCTGTCCGGAGCTTCGATGGAGTTTACGCCCCAACGCAAACTCGCCAGATCGAGAGCAATCAGTCCCAATAATCCGATAATGATAGGCAATATGTCCATCACAATCCTCCTTTACTTCCTCTTTACCTTTCTACGGGTGAGCAATCCTGGTTGCGCTGAGATGCGCCCAAGGGTGATTGCAACCGGGCAATAGTATTGCTAGCCAGTTGATTACTTTCCCCATGCCGCTCTTGCAAGCTCTGGCCCCACTCTGTAAGCCAATGCCCCAGCTTCGACAACGCCAAATCATAGGGCGTTGCAGGCCGTTGCCGCGACTGCAAGGCCTCTCGCAGCCGACGCTGGCTTTCCGCGTATTGGATAGCAGCCTGCTCTTGAGAACACACCCTTTTCTCTAGCATGTACCAATTCATCGTTGTTACCTCCTTATCATCCTCTTGACAAGAACTATATAACCTGCTATTATCAGTTATGATGGTTACATTATAGCACAAGATTTCTAACCTGTCAAGGGTTTTTTGATGGTTATATTCTTCCAATTTGGATAGAAAAGAGAGGGGAATCAGCCAGGATGGTGGAGATTGAGACGAATACGGACAGCAGCAAATTCAGCTTTATCGGCGGGCAACTGTGCCTCGACTTCAACAACACTATGAGTCAGTACACGCCCACGCCCCGCAACGACACGTTTGCAGATTATGAGGACGTGCTATCGTGGGGCGAAGCCGCAGGCGTGCTCACGGGTGAGGAGGCCCAGGAGCTTCTCGCGGAAGCCGAGCGCAGACCCGAAGAAGCAATAGCTACTCTTGCACGAGCGCGGGACTTGCGGGGGGCGATACACAATATTTTCTCGGCGCTGGCGGTTGAGTCACAACCAGACGCTGATGACCTCGCCGCGCTGAACGCAGCCCTGTCTAAAGCTATGTGCAACGCCCGGCTCGTGCGTTCAGACGGTGGTGAAGGTTTCGCGTGGGGTTGGTCGTACAGAGGAGACGATCTCGACAGAGTGCTCTGGCCGGTGGCGCGCTCGGCGGCGGACCTGCTTACGTCGCACGAGTTAGACAGGGTGCGCGAGTGCGCGGGCGATACGTGCGGGTGGCTCTTCCTCGATATGAGCCGCAACCACAGCCGCCACTGGTGCGATATGCGCGATTGCGGCAACCGGGCCAAAGCGCGCAGGTTCTATCAACGCAAGCGTGAAGCATAATAAACAAAACAGCAGCCTTCGGCTGCTGTTTTGGTAATAGGGACTGAGGGTATGGGCAAGGGCGGATGTGTCTTAAGGGGTTTAGGTAAATGCACTGTCGGCACCGGCGGGGGTGGGGAACTAGGCGTGGGAGTGGGAGGCGCCGGTGTAGGCGACGGACATGGTAATGGTGTGACCAGATCAGCTTCGATCTGCGCATCTCGGCCATTTTGGAGATAGCTAACATAGATAGCGCCAGGTTCTTTGCCTTTCCACGGTTTGGGTGCAAATGCGAATGAGGGATAGACACTTTCCAGAGATTTGCTGTGGTACACCTCTGTTAAGAGGATTGTCTTCAGTCCCTGATCTGGGATCGTCTGCTGAAGCTGGACATCTGCGGGCAGCAGAGCACGAACCGCCATGTGTTTCTTATCCAAGTCCAAATACTCCATAGCCTCGAGCCGCATGTGCTGGGTCTCGCTCAACACACGGCGCAGGTCAGCCTTCATGCCACTAATCCGCGCATCTTGTGAACTCCGCCCAGCTTCATGCCAAAAAGTAACTCCATAGGGGTAATACTCATAAAAATCATATTTTGAGCCGGATAAGTGGTCCCCCAAAAGCGGAGGGTCATAACGATAGAAGCTACAATTGTCTGTTGCCGTCAGTGTGTGCCTCTGCTCCCACTCAGCTTTGGTCAGCCCCAGCCCGCCCGATATTAAAGTAGTAGAACCAGGAGACAAAGAGTCGCCCTTTAGGCCTGAGCCGTTGCAACCTGCAAAGATAACCAACCCACTCGACACGAACAGCGCCAACAGAGTCAAGAGCCTGCTACGGTTGTGCTGGGAAATCGAAGAAAAGAGCCAGTAGAGGCTGTACCTACTTGTGGTTTGTTGCGGGCGGGTATGATTTGTAGCCATAGAAGCCTCTACGTAATGGCTCGAAATCCCAGTGCCGACAATTGCTGTGACAGCGATGCCCACTCCCTAACCGGGCAAAACTAGGATTGAGCATCTAGTTTTCTGAATCAGGGAACAGAATAGATAATCAGAAAGCTTTCTGATTATCTATTCTGTTCCCTCCTCTTTATTTGAGCGAACTACCGGTTCTTGAACCTGGGGTAGAGGAACGGCGGTATGTCTAGCTCGTCGGCAGTTTGCGGCTGGACGGGCCGGGAGGTTGCCGGTCTGATTTGCGCCTGGTCGGGCACGCGGACTTGCGGCTGTTGTTGGCTATTGGTGCGAGGCTCGGCAGGAGCGGGCGGTTGCTGCTGAGGTGACGAAGCGCCGTATCCCTGACTGGGCGTTTGGGGTTGCGGCCCGTAGCCCTGCGCAGGTGGTTGCTGTTGCTGTGAGCCATACTCCGACTGCGTACGCAGGCCAGAGCCAGATTCGCGGCCTTGGGTGGGTGTGCTGCGCACGTCTACGACGCGCCGGGTGTAATCGAAGCCCGTAGCAATCAGGGTGATCTTGACATCATTGCCCATCTCTTGATCAATCACCGCGCCGAAGATTATGTTGGCTTCGGGGTCGGCGGCTTGCTGGATGACGGAAGCCGCTTCATGAACTTCGAGCATACCCAGGTCGGGGCCACCCGTTATATTGAAGAGCACGCCCTTCGCGCCTTCGATGCTGATCTCCAGGAGGGGTGATTCGATGGCCTGGCGGGCGGCGTCTATGCACCGGCTGTCGCCCGTGCCGCGCCCAATAGCCATAAGAGCGGACCCGGCGAGTTGCATGATGGTCTTTACGTCCGCGAAGTCCAGGTTTATGAGGCCAGGCTCGGTGATGAGGTCGGAGATGCCCTGAATACCCTGGCGCAGCACGTCATCAGCGATGCGAAAAGCCTCGTGCAGAGTGGTCTTCTTGTCGGATATTTGCAGCAGGCGGTCGTTCGGGATAGTGATTAGGGTGTCAACCTGCTCCTTCAAGCCCGCGATGCCTTCTTCTGCCGAGACACGGCGGCGCGTTCCTTCAAATGTAAAGGGCTTTGTGACCACGCCGACCGTGAGCGCGCCAACTTCGCGGGCGATCTGGGCGATTATGGGAGAAGCGCCGGTGCCCGTGCCGCCGCCCATGCCTGCGGTGATGAAGACCATATCGGCGCCTTTCAGCACCTCGAAGAGGTCTTCGCTGCTCTCGTCGGCAGCGCGTCGCCCGGTGTCGGGGTTGCCGCCTGAGCCAAGACCTTTGGTGAGCTTGTCGCCGATCCTGATACGTGTGGGGGCTTCCGAGTGGATCAGCGCCTGAGCGTCGGTGTTGACGGCGATGAAGTCCACGCCTTTGACACCGGCCTGTATCATCCGATTTACAGCGTTGGAACCCCCTCCGCCCACACCCACTACTTTGATTTGCGCGAAATTCTCCACAGGCAAGCCGTTATCCCGTCCGTGCCCATATTGTATGTGTATGGGCCTGTTATTGCCGTTGCCGCCGCCATTTGGTGGATACATGTCCATAGTCCTCCTAAACCCAGAGTCCTTGAGATGGCTGGTCCATATATGCTGTTTGGGACGACCGGCGGTAAGTGTCGTAAAGGTCGGATAGCTGCCCCTCCGATGCTCAACGATTACGAACCGCAGCCGCAAGGACTAGTTTGCGCCTGACGCCCTGTTTGCTTGCTCACCTTACTCAACTTGAGAACGACAAGCGCTACTGACCAATGACGAATAAATCATGCGCCAGCCACGTAAGATGAGTCACTTAATGAAAACCCAACCTGATACACTGCGGTATAATTATACTGCTATGCCCCAGCCTTGGCACGGCAACAAGCACATAAACCCGTGAAGCAGGTCAATTTCCTGGTTGGTCCGAAGACCAACGATTAGAGCCGAAAACAACGCTCTCGCAATGGTATCAAACAGCTAACGCCTGATAATACACCATCAGGGCGTTGGCTTCAAGTCCTAAAACCACCTATTTTAGAAATTCGTTGAAAATTGCCCCAAAATCGAGCAAATCAGCATCAACCCTGTGGTAAGAAGCCTTTTAGCCATTTAGCCAATAACGCTTTCGTTTCGCGTCCATTATAAGAGCGCTGTGGCCTCGGCACATATGCGCCATAGGGCTGTCCTTCCTGTTTGAGACCCCATAATGTCAGGCCCGCGCTCGTAGCATAGGCAGGGCTGTCAAATGCGTCAGTCAAACCGTCTATGCGTTGCGGGCGGCCAATGCGGACCGGCATATGCAACTTGTGTGAGGCCAGAGCTTCTGTGCCCTGCATCGCGGCGACGCCCCCCGTGAGCACTACGCCTGCGGGCAGCAGCCCCTCGTAGCCGCTCTTTCTAATTTCGTCAGCTATCATTGTGAAGAGTTGATCAAAGCGGGCCGCCATAACTTCGTTCAGATCGCTTCGAGATATTAGTCGCGTGGCGCCCTCGAAGGTTTGGGTCTCAAGTAGCTCCGCTACATGGCCGGGAGCGCCTGCCGGGTGCGAATGGCCGTTCACATTATGATTGTTATGATTGTTATTGGGGTGGTCATATACGGCTGTGCCTGGGACTATGGCCTGGCCGTGGTGGAGTTTCAACGGCTCGGCTGCCTCGTAGGGTATATTGAACACTATCGCCAGGTCGTTCGTCAAGTGCCAACCGCCTACAGGCACGACTTTAGTATGCCAGACGCAGCCTTCGACGTAGATGGCTATGTCGGTAGTGCCGTGGCCGATGTCAACCAGCACTACGCCCAGGTTCTTCTCCTGCTCGGTCAACACGGCTTCAGCCGAAGCGAACGGAGAAAGCACTAGGTCGTCTACCTCTACATCGGCCTTTTGCACGCAGCGGATGAGGTTTTCGCGCACGTTGCTCGCCGCCATGATGAGATGCGTTTCAACGTCGAGACGAAAGCCAGATAAGCCTACGGGGTTGCGGATGCCCTCCTGGCCGTCCACTGTGAAGGTACGTGGGATAACGTGCAGGAGATCGCGCCCTGCTGGTAGGTTGACGGCGCTGGCGGCTTCGACAGCGCGGGCTACGTCATCATGCGTGATTATGCGGTCGGGGTTCGATACCGCTACCAGGCCGCGACTGTTTTGTGAAGAAACGTGGTTGCCGGAAACCGATACATAAGCTGATAAGATGCGACAGCCCGACTGTCGTTCGGCGGCCTCAAGGGATCGCTCGATAGCGCTGCTCGCAGCCACGATGTCGGTTATCATGCCCTTTGCCATGCCCTCGGAGGCCACAGCGCCAACGCCAAGCACGTTGACGCGGTTCCCTGAGCCAGGCGCGGCCTCGGCCACTATGGTGCATATCTTGTTAGTGCCGACATCTATGCCGACGATTATTCTGTCGTTGCGTTGCATAACGGTTATTGCTGAGTTTTGAGTTTTGAGTCTTGAGTTGAAACTCAATATTCAATATTGCGCCGCCCATTTGTGTAGGTGGGGGTATCATTCTACACTTCGCTACCAGGGTATAGTGTGTTTTGCACAGGGTGTGGAAACAGGGTCTATATTGAGTACCCAATCCCATATGCTATACTGTGAATAGAAACCTCTGCTCAAGCAAAGTAGGAGAAAGGTGCAAATAATGCGGGAAGTAAGTATAGAGGAAGCCAGTAAGCATTTAATTGAGCTGATGGCTGATGCCGCAAACGGTGAAACTGTATATATTGCCAACAATGGGTATAAAGTGCTTTTGGTGGCTGTGCCTATGCCTAAAGCTGCATCCATTCTTGATATTGGCAAGAATCCTATCGAAGACGACCTGACGGATGCCGCTAGGAACCACGACCGATATATTTATGGCCGTGACTGAGGTCTTTGTCGATCCGAGCTATCTGTTAGCTCTGGAGCTTATGCGCGATCAAGATCATCAGGTTGCCCAACAGCACTGGCAGCGCATAGCTAAATCTGAATCACCTCAACGATTTGTGATTACCTCTTTCATCTTTGATGAGGTAGTTACGTTCTTTAATAGCCGTGGCTATCATGCAAAGGCTGTTGAAATCGGCAATAATCTGCTGGCTGGTACTTTGGGTGACTCTTCTATCCAGTTTATACATGTTGACATGCCGCTCTTTCTTGCTGGTTGGGCTTATTTCCAGCAACATCACGACAAGGGCTATTCCCTAACGGACTGCATATCTTTCATTGTCATGAGGCAATTAGGTATCAATACAGCATTCGCTTTTGACAGACACTTTGAGCAAGCAGGTTTTGTGACCGAGCCTAAATGAAGATAGATTTGTTCCCTTTCCCCTGGCTTTTTAGCGAATGATGCTGGGCCGCTCTACCGAGCGCACATCCAGGGTGGTCCATTGGCGGTTGTTGGCGGCGGATTGCTGGACCAGAGCCTGGACTACCTTTATTTGGGCGTCGAGGTTATCGCCTGTGCCGAACTCTATACGCTGGCCTGTGGCGGTTATGGCGGTGATGCCGTTGTCTGGAGCCCATTCCATCTGGCGGAGTTGGAGGCCGGTGGTTGCTGGTAGAGTGAGATAGATTTGCTGGGCGGTATCGGCGGCGTCGGCTTTATGCACAGGCATGGGCGCGCCTATCTTAAGAGTGTCTGTGGGAGTAGTAGAAGCGCTTCTGTCGAAGATAGTTACGTAGCCGTCCAGGGTGGAGGCAAGGCCGACTACCACATGGTCGTCGCTGGCGAGGAGCGGCGTGCCATCACCCAGAACCCACACTATAGCGGGGCGACGCTCTTGCACGCGGATAATAACCTGGTTAGGGAGCCTGGTCTCGACCGATACGCCCTTGAGTAAGGCTGCTTTCTCGGCGAGGCGCGCCTGCACAGCAGCAGGGTTTACCTGAAAGATATTCATCCCTTGCACCCCGGCTATTTCGTTCGCCTGTTCGGTGCTGAGTACTTTGCTGCCTTCGACGGTTACTGAGGCGACCATGTATTCGGGGGACGTGGCGAAGGAGACGGCGGCGGCTAAAATAAAGGCAAGGCCGACGAGAGCGAAGAACCGCCCACGACGCACGTCCTCGTTGAAGAGCTTCCAACCTTGCTTGCTGGCAGAAGTTCCACCACGCCGCTTACCAGCCCGACCCTCTAGCTGCGCGGGTAGGGATCTGGAATGTGTATAGGCGTTGCTCATACTGACAGATCGCCTCCTATGTCGTTAAGAGCAGTTTTGTTGAGTTCGCGGTCGGCGTGCCGATCCAGAGCCAGTTCTATCAGGCGGTCTATCAGCGCGGAGTAGGAGAGGCCGGAGGCTTCCCAGAGCTTGGGGTACATGGATATGCGCGTGAAGCCGGGGATGGTGTTTATCTCGTTGAGCCATATTTTGGGCGCCGATGATGGGCGATGGACGATGGACGAAAGCCCTTCATCCGTGTTCGACAGGTCGCGCTCTACAAAGAAATCCACGCGCGCCATGCCCGCCGCGTCTATGGCTTTGAAGGCGGCGATTGCCAGGCGCTGTATTTCCTTGCTGATGTGATCGGGCAGTTTGGCGGGTATAACCAACTTAGAGTTGTCATCAACGTACTTTGCGCGGTAGTCGTAAAACTCGTTGCCTGGAATGACTTCGCCGACGACTGAAGCTTCGGGGCGGTCGTTGCCAAGCACCG
This sequence comes from Chloroflexia bacterium, assembly GCA_038324555.1. Taxonomy (GTDB): domain Bacteria; phylum Chloroflexota; class Chloroflexia; order QHBQ01; family JADMIH01; genus JADMIH01. The sequence continues at coordinate 425 of JBBQIC010000091.1, read as the reverse complement.
CGCACTCGAACTCGCGGGCGTTCAGGCCCTGTTCAATAAGCAGACGGCGGTCGTAACGGGCGGCCTCGTCGAGCGCCCTTGCGAATTCGCCCGACCCGTGTATCTTGGAGATACCGACGCTCGACCCCATATTGGCGGGTTTGGCAAAGATCGGGTAGGTCAGCTTTTCTTCGGTGCGACGCTGCACTCCTGACGGGTCAGCGCGCCATTCGCTTCGCGTGACGCAAACGTAGGGGGCTACGGGAAGGGCATCGGCTATGAACAGGCGCTTCATGGTATCTTTATCCATGCCGACAGCCGAGCCTAGCACACCCGCGCCCACGTAGGGGATGCCTGCGGTTTCTAACATACCCTGGATTGTGCCGTCTTCGCCGTAGGGTCCGTGCAACACCGGAAATATTACGTCAATTGGCTGGCCGTTGGAC
>JBBQIC010000090.1:0-12553 GCA_038324555.1 Chloroflexia bacterium | reverse complement strand
ACCTGGCAGCCCAAGACCCGCCTCAAGCTGCCCGATCCCGCTTTCTGGTTCCAGTGGCGCATATCAGACCTGCCGGTTGCCAACGGTCAGGCTCAGAGGCCGTGGCTGTGGGGGCCAACTGCCATCTATTCGGGAATGGAGACCTTCGCTGAGGCCCAGGGTGGCAAACAGGCTGTGGTCTATTTCGATAAGGGGCGCATGGATATACCTGACCCCGCTCCGCCGCAGCCCACGAAGTATCTCGTCAGGGCGGGCGCTCTGGCCGAGGAGCTTGTGACAGGCAAAATAGTCACGGGCGCCACCCAACGTGAGGTCCGCTCTCCCGCTAACGTGCCTATGCTTGGCGATCCAGCTAACACAGACGCGCCCACTTATGCCACCTTCAACAAGATAGGCGCGGACACCGAAGCGGGCAAAGCGCAGGACCGCACAGGCCAGCAGGTAGACGCGACCTTAGCACGCGACAGCACAATCGGCACAAACCCCGACCTAGGCAAACTGACAAAAATAGGCGCGTTCGTCCCAGAAACCGGCCACAACATGCCGGACGTGTTCCTAAACTACCTGAAAGGCCAATCGTGGGACTGGATATACATAGCAGGCTACCCCATATCCGAACCATACTGGTCTCACGTAGCTATAGACGGCCAACCCCACGACGTGCTAGTCCAGGTCTACGAACGCCGCACCCTAACCTACGACTCCACAGCCCCCGAAGGCTACAAAGTGCAGTTCGGCAACGTAGGCCGCCATTATTACGATTGGCGGTATGGAGGGAAGTAGGGTGAGGGAATAGGGTGAGGGAATAGTTCTTAATTCTACTCCCTCACCCTATTCCCTCACCCTACAACTAAGGCACGCTTACCGTAACCTGACCAGGGAAGCTTATGCTTATTATGCCTGCCCACATGCAATTGCATTTGGACGTGCTGTTCAGGGCAGGTGATCCGTTGATCATGACGGTTGGAGACCCAGGTAACCACGGGGCGGGGGTAACCGGTATGCACGGCTGTGGAGTAAGCACTCCCAGCGCCGCCGAAGTAGCCGCTGCTACTTGTGGGTTTGCAATAGACATACACATGCCAAAGGGCTTGATGTTCATCATTGGAACATGGTCCTGAATGGTAGCCGCGAACTGCCCACCGGCCTTGACAGGCTGTCCTTTCGGGATAACGGTGAGGGCGCTGGGGGCAACACCGAAGCTGCACATCAACATCGCGCCATTACATACTTCCTGGCTCATTGTCCCTCCTCCTTATTATGACCCTGTTCTCTTGCCAATAATAAAGCATTATACTACAACCACCTAAAGCGTTCAGACTTGTAGAAGAGGAAACCCGTAGGCTTGGGGGACTACCCCGTGCCTGCCCTGTTCGCGTACCCAGATGCCTGGGTGGGATTACGTAGGGGCGTGATTTATCGCGCCCTGTTTGCGTACCCAGATGCCTGGGTGGTAAGGAGAGAGGGCAGGCACGGGGACCTGCCCATAGGCGCGAACTTAAGGGCAAACAAACCCTCTGACCCGTGTCATTCTGAGCCGCAGCGAAGAATCTCGTCGTATATGGGGATGTTTGGATCACAGAAAATCCAGCATCTACGCGAGGGACGAGATTCCTCGCTGCGGCTCAGAATGACACGGGTCAGAGGGTTTGTTTGCCATGCAGTCTCCTTAAGTTCGCGCCTATGGGGACCTGCCCCTACGTGAATACCCTCCTCGATTAATCTGAATGTCTTCATTCAACACCTTCGATGGTATCATAGAACCTAATATGCTTATAATCACTAGGTAGCTGAAACCTCGGAGGAGATAAACACTATGAACGAACCCAAAGTAGCGCCCTACGGCTCATGGAAATCGCCCATCACTTCCGATTTGATTGTGGCCGACACTGTTGGCCTTAGTAGTCTATCGCTCGATGGGGACGATATATATTGGATTGAGTCGCGCCCCAATGAAGGTGGTCGCAACGTGGTCGTCAAGCGCACGTCCGATTGCCGGACGCAGGACATAACGCCCGCGCCTTTCAACGCCCGCACGCGGGTACACGAATACGGCGGTGGCGCTTATCTAGCTGTGGACGGCATTGTCTTCTTCTCCAACTACGCCGACCAGCGCGCCTATCGCCAGGACCCTGGCTCCCAGCCCAGACCCATCACCCCTGAAACGCAACTCCGCTACGCCGACTACATCGCCGATCCCACTCGCAATCGCTTGGTATGCGTGCGCGAAGACCACACCGTCGAAGGGCAAGAGGCCGTAAACACGCTCGCGAGCCTATCTATGGACGGTGACGAAACAGGAGGGCAGGCGCTTGTATCGGGCAACGATTTCTACGCATCCCCACGCATCAGCCCCGACGGTTCACAAATAGCCTGGCTCACCTGGAACCACCCGAACATGCCCTGGGACGGCACTGAACTTTGGCTGGCCGACTTCACCGACAGAGGTACTTTACATAATGCCATTAAAGTTGCGGGTGGCCCACAAGAATCCATTTTCCAGCCTGAGTGGTCCCCCGACGGTAAGCTCTACTTCACGTCTGATCGCACCGGCTGGTGGAACCTCTACAGGTGGCGCGACGACCAGGTAGAACCGTTATGCCAGATGGAAGCTGAGTTCGGTCTGCCGCAGTGGGTCTTCAAGATGTCCTCTTATGCCCTCGAGTCGGCGAACCGCATTATTTGCGCCTATAATCAGCATGGCATTTCACACCTGGCGAGCCTTGACGTGTCAACGGGCAAACTTAAGCCTATCCCAAGCGCGTTCACCCACATCTCCGACATGCAGACGGCCTCCGGACGCGCCCTGTTCCTGGCGTCTTCTTATACAACCGCGCCAATGGTCGTGCAGCTAAACCTGCCGGGAGGAGGGTTCGATGAACTGCGTTATTCCAGCGAAGTGGCCGTTGACCCAGGCTATATCACCATGCCTCAGCCGGTAGAGTTCCCGACGGAAGGCGGGCTGACCGCCCACGCCTTCTTGTATCGCCCCAGGAACTGCGATTACGTCGCGTCGCGTGGTGAGAAGCCGCCTCTGCTGGTTATGAGCCACGGTGGGCCGACCCGTGCGACCGCCCCCATCCTCAGCCTGCGTATCCAGTATTGGACGAGCCGGGGCGTCGCGGTGCTCGATGTAAACTATGGAGGCAGCACAGGCTATGGACGTGCTTATAGACAGCGCCTCAACGGACAATGGGGCGTGGTTGATGTTGACGATTGCGTAAACGGCGCTCGCTACCTTGTGGAGAAGGGTGAAGTGGACGGCGAACGACTGATGATAAGGGGTGGCAGCGCGGGCGGCTATACTACCCTCTGCGCGCTTACGTTCCGCGATACATTTAAGGCAGGGGCAAGCTACTACGGCGTCAGCGACCTCGAAGCCCTGGTGAAAGACACCCACAAGTTCGAGGCGCACTACGAGCACAATCTGGTCGGCCCCTACCCGGAGCGACGCGACCTGTATTACGAACGCTCGGCGATAAACTTCACCGACCGTCTCTCCTGCCCGATAATCTTCTTCCAGGGCCTCGAAGATAAAGTGGTGCCACCCAGCCAGACCGAGACAATGGTCAACGTCCTGCGTGCAAAGGGAGTGCCAGTAGCCTATATCCCCTTCGAGGGCGAGCAACACGGCTTCCGCCGCGCCGAAAACATCAAACGGTCTCTCGACGCCGAATTCTACTTCTACTCAAAGATATTCGGCTACCAACCAGCCGACGAGATAGAGCCTGTGGAGATCGAGAACCTGTAGTACTCTGCTCGGCCACTTCAAGAAGCACATTGTGTGAGCGCCCCCATACCCGATTAGGACTAACGCGGCCCCAAGATAGTACCGTTAGGTATTTATCTGCTTCGTTGGCAGAGTTATAATCCTAATAAGGCCGCTCTTTAGCAAGCTCGACACGTCAGGCTTGCTTGTTATTGCAGGCCCCGATTTTCGTATGGTCAACGCTTGGGGAAACAACGCATGGCTCAAGAACTGCGCGGGACGCTAAATGCAGGATTACAAACACTTTCGCGTCAACTGGTGGTGACCATCCTTAGCCCACGGGCCGGCGGCGCGATGGCAAGGCTCGCCCTTGCAGTGGCCATAGTCCCCATCATACTTGGACTACTGATAAAGTTTGGTCACGACGCAGGGCTATATAGCGAACAGGTAGCAACCTCTCTCGTGGTCGTGACATGCGTCCTCGTGCTTTTGGTGGTGGTTTGGTTCAGCGCTAGGTCACTCCATCGCACCGAACTAGAGCGGGACGGTGCCGAGCAGGCACTTCGAAAGAGTGAAGCGCAATACCGGACCATCGTTGAAGACCAGACTGAACTGATCTGCTGCTTCTTACAGGACGGGACTATTACATTCGTCAACCAAGCCTTCGCCCGGGCGTATAACAAAAGACCTGACGAGCTGATCGGATCGAGCATCCTGACATGCGTCTCGGAGGAAGAGCGCGAGGACTGGCAAATGCGCCTCGCTTCCCTCACTCAGGACAGTCCGCTAAGCGTGATGGACCGTCGTATTATGCTGCCCGGTGAGACAGTCCACTGGTATCAGTGGAGCACAAGGGCTATATTCGATGGGCAGGGTAACTTCCTTGAATTCCAGTCGGTCTGTCTGGACGTCACCGAGCGCAAGGCAGTCGAAGGCCAGTTAGAACATCAGGCCTTTCACGACACGCTAACCAGATTACCGAATCGTGCTTTGTTCATGGACCGGCTGAATCATGCTCTGGCCCGCGCTCGCCGTAGTGGCAATCTGGTCGCCGTGCTGTTCCTCGACCTCGACAACTTCAAGGTTATCAACGACAGCCTCGGACATAGAGTGGGGGACCAATTACTCATAATGGTCAGCGAGCGCCTGCAACAGTGTGTGAGGCCAGAGGATACGGTTTCGCGCCTCGGAGGCGATGAGTTTACAGTGCTCTTCGAGGATGTTACCGAACTACGCGCTGTTACCCGTGTCGCAGATCGGATCGCTGAACAGTTAGAAGCCCCAATCATCCTGGGAGGTCACGACCAGCTACGCACATCTAGCCTGGAAGGTCATGAAGTCTTTATCACCGCAAGCATTGGAATCGCCGTACAGGCTTCCATAGACGAGCACCCTGACGACCTGCTACGTAAGGCTGACGTGGCAATGTACGAGGCAAAGAGCAAGGGGAAGGCCCGCTACATAGTCTACGAGCGAAATATGACTTCCCGCTTCCGAGAGCACCTCCTGTTGGAGACTGAACTGAGGCGTGCTCTCGAGCGAGACGAGTTGAGGGTCTATTACCAACCCATAGTGAAGCTCGATAACGGCAGGATTGCCGAGGTAGAGGCCTTGGTGCGCTGGGAGCACCCACATCGTGGACTGGTGCCACCTTCGGAGTTTATCACGGCGGCGGAAGAAACAGGGCTGATTGTGCCCCTTGGGCGATTTGTCATGGAGAAAGCCTGCCGGCAGGTCGTGGAATGGCAGAGACAATTCCCATCAGCGCCGGGCGAGCCGCCTTTAGTGGTCAGTGTAAACCTTTCTGTAAGGCAGTTCCAGCAGCCTCACTTGGTGCAGGAAATTACCCACATCGTGATAGAGAGCGGGCTTGAGCCTGCGTATTTGAAGCTGGAGCTTACGGAAAGCGTAGGCATAGATGATACCGGCTCTACCAGCTCCACGCTCTCGAAGTTGAGGAAACTGGGATTTCACCTGGCGCTCGATGACTTTGGCATGGGATACTCTGCCTTGAGCTATCTAAAGCGTTATCCCTTCGACACGTTGAAGCTTGATCGCACCTTTGTCGCCGGGCTAGGGCAAGACCGAGAGAATACGGCTATTGTTCACGCTGCTGTGGCGTTCGCCAAAGCCTTGAGCATGAGGGTGACAGCCGAAGGTATAGAAACCAAAGAACAGCTGATTCAGCTTTTCAGGCTAGGCTGCGATCAGGGCCAGGGATATTATTTCTCAAGGCCCCTCCCTCCCGAAGAGCTAAGCCCACTGTTGGCAAACCCGCCCTGGATCAAAAGGAAGAAACTTGCGGGAGGTTCAGTACAAGAAACCTTGATAACCGGGCAGCTTGATCTTGCCACGTTGCGTTAGTTATTCGTCTTTGCCCGCCGCGCCATTTCAATCGCTTTAGCAACTATATCCACGATCTCTTGCAGGATCTGATAGTCCGAAGGTGTGTATTCGAACCCATTGCGGCGAGGGCCAAGCTAGATGATCCCAAAGCAAGGATGCTTTACCCCCGCCTCGCGCTTTGGCCCCTGCCGCCCCAGTAACCTGCTTGCTAGTTGTCGCTTGAACGGTGGTAGGTTGCTGGCCCTTCATAAGTACGCTCCATGGCAGGCTTGATCATGCCCTTTCGAGTCGCGCCATACTCGCCAGCAGACGCTTCGTGCCTGCCGCCTTGAACATCACGGTCACTTCCTGGTCAGCAACGCCGCTTGGTTTGGTGTCAAGCACCACCCCTTCGCCGAACTTATGATGGCTCACTTTCTCCCCTGGTTTGAAGCCTGTCGGAGGCGGCGCGCTCGCGTTTCCCTGCTGGCGGTCGCGCAGGTCGGCGGCTGACGTGATGTTCATGCGGACGTTCTGCTGCTCCTTCTTTTCCTCGCGGCGCTTTTCGGTCCGGTACGAGCCTGGGCGCAAACCCGAAGGCGACAATTTATCCCGGCTGCCCTTGCCGCTGCCGTAAATGCTAACCTTGCCGCCCAGTATGTCTTCGGCTTTGAGACCGTGCTCAGGCACAGTATTGCGCTTGCCGCCAAATAGCGCAGGCTGGAAGGCCGTGCCTGGATCGCGCCCCGTGACCAACTCCGGCGGCACGTCTGCCAGAAAGCGCGAGGGGCCGTTGGTCTGCGTCACCCCATATAGAGTGCGGTGGAAGGCGTACACCATATATAGGCGTTGCTTGGCGCGGGTGATGCCTACATAAGTCAGCCGCCGCTCCTCCTCCAACTGCTTATCGTCTTCCAACGACCGGCTGTGCGGCAAGATGCCCTCGTCCATGCCCACGATAAACACCACAGGGTATTCTAACCCTTTTGCCGCGTGCAGGGTGATGAGCGTCACGGCGTCTTGCTCTTCCTTTATCGTGTCCGTATCCGACATGAGCGCCACGTCTTCAAGGAACCTCTGCAAAGCATCGAGAGGGGTAAGGTCGGCGTACTTCTCGGCCTGGGTGCGGAGTTCCAATACGTTCTGCCAACGCTCCTCGCCTTCGGGCGTGCCGTCCTTCAGAAAATCCTCGAAGCGCGTCCTCTCCAGAAGCACATCGAGCAATCCTACCACCGGAAGTTCAGCTTTGGAAGCGATAAGCTCTTCAAGCGTGCCTAGCATCTGCTCGAAGCGCGCCGTGGGCATAGTGAACGCGGGTATGCCCTCTTCCAGCTTGTCGCGATTCTCAGGCTTGGAGTCCTTGACAGCCCTGTGCATCGCCTCGTATAGCGGCACGCCCAGCCTGGTCGCGTACTTCTCAAGTTCCTCTATCGTCTTCGCGCCGATGCCTTTGCCCAGAGGTGTGTTCTTGAGCACGCGCACCATGTCGGCGTTGCTTTGGGGAGTATGCACCAGCCTGAGTATCGCCAGAACGTCCTTTACCTCTTTGCGCGAGTAGAACCTGACGCCCCCAATTAGCTGGTAAGGCACGCCGTAGAACATGCACGCTTCTTCAATCTGCCTCGATTGGGCGTTAGTGCGGTACATGACCGCCATGTCCTTGAATGAGTGCCCCGACGAAGTGAGGCGCTTCACCTCCCGCGCCACGTACTGCGCCTCTTCGTTCTCGTCATACGCCTCAAAAAGCGTCACGGGCACTCCCGCTTCGTTCTCGGTCCATAGCTCTTTATGCTTGCGCTGCGTGTTCTGACGTATGACCTTGTCTGCTACCTGCAATATCGTCTGCGTGGAGCGGTAGTTCTGCCCCAGCACGACGACTTTGGGGTTGGGATAATCGCGCTCAAAGTTGAGGATGTTGCGGATGTCCGCAGCCCTCCAGCCGTATACCGAGTTATGGACAACAACCCCGTTCGCCACATAGTTGTGTACGTCTGCCACGTTGAGGTCGTATACCAGCCCGTCATAGTCCACTTGCTCAACCGAGACGATCTCATCTTCTACTATCGCGCCATCTTGCAGCACAGGCACAATCATTGTGCGACGTAAGTGAGACGCGGGTTGGAACGCGAACTTGTAACCAGTAGTTAGCATGGCCCAACGTGCAATTTCAACGCCGCCCGCAGCTTGTGATATTCGTTCGGACATGTTTATTGTCTTAACAAGATCGCGATACCCTCGGTCAACTCGCCGAGCGCCTCGTGTTCTTGCTCGTGTCTTCAGGCCCGCTTTGATAACTTGTTGTTCAATCACGCCACTTTTCATGTTCAGCCATACTTGATGGCTGAACCAGGGGGATCGGCGTGTGGGGAGATTGTCGCCAAAGGCTATCAAATGCACCACCATGCTGTGGACATTATCCTGACCAATAGACTTTCCCGGACGGTGATGTGGGTAATCAGGATGGATCCCAAGATCAGACATAAGCCTGGCGGCACGGGCGCGAGTATCAACACTTGCGTAGAGACGATCAAGACTATTTTGTGAAACTGTTATACGGCCGCGCCCTGTCGAATAGAAACTCAGGGATGGAATGCCGTATTCGTAGGCGTAGTAGTTTTCGTAGTAAATAGCTTCGTCACGGGTGGCGCAGACCCCCAATATCCAGATTTTATCAATGTGTTCCTGGTTCGTTCCTAACATCAAACCATTTAGACGATATGGACCTCTGCGACCGCCATCTGACCTTGCGCCAGTCGCTACGCCAACTCGGTAGCCTCTATCCTGGCGATACATCAGATAGACATAATACACGTCATCAGGTGTCCCTAATTTAGCAAAACACATATGGTTGGGTGTAAGCCGGAGTATCTTACCGCTCCGCAGAGTTGCCTGTATAAGCTTGCCGTTATACGGTCGCCTCTTTACGTCCAGAACCTGTCGCACGGCGCTTGTACCACGCCCCGCGCCGCTTACAACTTTGTCGCCTACCTTGATACGTTCAATCGGTACTTCTCCCTGCGTGGTAGCCACCAGAGAACCAGCAGGCAAGCATTGGTCGTCATCCCCAACAACACACAGATTCTTATGCAACCCTGACAGCAGCTTAATCATTATGTACTGCGAGTGGTTAGTGTCCTGGTATTCGTCCACCAGCACATGCAGATAACGCTCCTGGTATCGCTTTAGAACGTCAGGGCGCTCGGTGAAAAGCTCTATAGTCACTTTGATGAGGTCGTCGAAGTCCATCGCCTTGTTCGCGTGCAAAAGCTCCTCATAGCGTCTATAAACACGCGCGGCGAGTTCCTCGAAGTAATTTTCGGCCTGTTTGAGGGCCAGTTCGGGTGACGCCAGCACGGTCTTGGCCGCGCTTATCCTCGATAGAAAAGCGCGTGGAGCGTATCGTTTTTCGTCCAGACCGATGTCGCGCATCGCCTGCTTGACCACGCCCACCTGATCTTCGTCATCGTATATTACGAAGTCTTTGGAATACCCAACTTCTTCGGCGTGCTGGCGTAATATCCGCGCACCCAGGGCGTGGAATGTACCTACCGTTAGCTCTTTGTTTCGTAAGCCAATTAGCCTCTCAAGCCGTATCTTCATCTCCTGCGCCGCTTTGTTAGTGAACGTAACAGCGCAAATGCGCCTGGGCCACACCCCCTCAGCCTCTATGAGGTACGCGATACGATGGGTGAGTACGCGGGTCTTGCCGCTCCCCGGCCCCGCGATGATAAGCAGCGGCCCCGACACCGTCTTTACCGCTTCGAGCTGCTGCGGGTTCAGCCCGTGCAGTATCTTGTTCACCGCCTCCGGGTCATCGGATTGCGGCGTCGCTACGCTCCGAGGGATTGCGGATTGCGGAGTATCGTTTTGGTGTTGGGCTTCCTCGTAGTATTCTAGGTCTGGTGGACGCGCCAACCATGTAGGCTCTTCGGGCAGCACCTCGTGCTCGCCGCCCCCAAGTACTTCTTCCCCCGACAAGGCGATAATCTCCTCATCGGGCGAAGAAAAGCCGAGCGATAACTGCTCACTATCGTTCGTGCCGTTCTCGCTCCTGGGTTTCTTTGGTTTCGTCGCTTTCCGGTCTGGCAAGGCGTGCTGCTCCTGGTCTATAAACCCGTGTGTCATAGCTTCTTTACACGGGCGGGTATACGCTGGTTATCTTCCCGGTGATACCCCTAATTTTACCACTTCCTGCGCCTGCACAGCAAAATATCCACAGCCCCGTTCAATCCGTCTGTAACCTTCTTTCCTTGCGCGTCGTACTAACATTGTGCTGGGAACCATATATTGACACGTCGCTCTGTCCACAACTATAATCACTCGCACCGGCGACTTTGAGGCTAATCATGAGGGGGAGGTAGAAAGCGGTTTATGCACACTGAGCTTGTCCCTTGCGGGTCGTGCGGCTCTCAGATGCCCGCGGACGCTTGGTCTTGCCCCAACTGCGGCGACCTCAACCCTGACGCTGAGGCGCACGAGTTCCTTTACCTGACAAACGATCAGGCCAATGAGCAACCCTTTTTCCAGACGCCAATGGAACCCGGTCCGTTCTCCACGCCGATGCGTCCATGGGGTCTCAATGTCCCATCTGACATTGATAGGGCTTACGCAGAGACGATGGACGATAGACGATGTATATTTTGCGTAAGTCCTGACTGATAATAATGGTGTAGACGCTAATAACGAGAGCGTCCACCCCCAATCCAAAAAACCAAGGAGCCAAGAACAATGAACGTCCCCACGATAGCCTGCCCGATGTGCGGCAATCCGATGCCCGCGAACGTCCAGTACTGCCCGACCTGCGGCCATACTAACGCCTTCGTGGCCCCTGGGAGCGCCATCGCGCCCTCCTCGCCCAGGCCTGCTCCACCCGAATCTGGTTTCGTCACACCCATGCCTCCTCCGGCGTTTGGCGCTGACGCCGGGGCAAATGCTAAGGACGCGATGCCTACTGGTGGTAGTTCTGCCGAAACGCCTCCTTCTAACCTGGAAGCCTCCAGTGACACCCCGCAAGGTGGCTCGCCGACGGCCAATATTGGTTCCGCCGTCGAAGGGGCGCACTATACTCCATCGCCGCCCTCACCCGCGTGGCAGCCCGGCCAGTACGCTTCCAACCCCGCGCAGGGCGGGCAAGCGCCAAACCAACCCCCTGCATACTCGCCCGACCCGATGCAACAGGGGCAGGTCCTGCCGCAGTACGGCCAGGCGCAGGGCTTGACTCAATATGGGGCGCAACCGTACGCCCAACCGCCCGCGCCCGTCTATGGTCAGCCACCTCCAATCAACTACCAGTACCAACAACAGATCGGCGTGGCGGGCGTGCCGACACGCAATCCCACAGTGGCGTTGCTACTCGAACTACTCGGTTATGTGGGCTTTCTCGGTATTGGACATTTATATGCAGGGCGGACAGCGCGAGGTATTGCTATGTTGATAGGGTGGTGGGTTTATCTGATCGTCTCCTCTATACTGGTCATAGTGCTGATCGGATTCTGTTTATTGTTGGTTGGCCTAGTAGTACCCATCTTATCTGGCCTGTGGATAAAGCGCGATCTGGAGCGAGATAACGCGATGTTCCAAGCACAGTACTGATTGACTTCCCAGGCTTGATGCAGAGGCGGGGAACTGACGATGGACGATGGACGATGGACGATAGCTGGTAGGATCAATCGTCCATCGTCCATCGTCCATCGTCCATCGTCCATCGTCCATCGTCCATCGTCCATCGTCCATCGTCCACTCGCAGCACGCTCAACTTCGGATCAGCTCATATAGGCTATCCAGCAGTCAATATCAGTTTTCCGGTAAGGCTGTAATAAATCTAAGAGCTGGTTCGTTGTAATAAGTGACGGAGATGACATGTAACTTTGCGCCGCATGGCTCTTCGCTCCTTCCTTGCAACCAACACCCGCTCTGCCCAGCGGGTGTTGGCCTTTAAGTTAGGGTGAGGGAGTAGCACAACCCCTCACCCTACTCCCTCACCCTACTCCCTACCAAGGAGACCTTCATGCAAGTAGAACCCGTGCGTTTAGTTGGTCGGACAGTATGCCTCGAACCGCTGACCCTTGAGCACGCCCCGGATCTGTGGGAAGCGTCAGACCCCGATTATTTTAAGCTTATGTGGAGTTGGGGAGGAGCCTCTACTCTTGATGAGTTTCGTGCGAACGTCCAGAGCGTTCTCGATATACCCGATTGGCGCTCGTTTGCTATGGTCCTTATGGAGACAGGTCGGGCCATCGGCAGCACGTCTTACCTGGACATCCGCCCAGCCCATCGCGCCCTCGAAATAGGCAGCACCTGGATCGCCAGGCCATACCAGGGAACCCACGTCAACCCCGAAAACAAATACCTCCTTCTCCGCCACGCCTTCGAGACCCTGGACGCCGTGCGCGTCCAACTCAAGACCGACGGACGCAACCTCCACAGCCAGCGCGCCATCCAAAAGCTAGGCGCACTGCATGAAGGCATATTACGCAAGCAATTCATCCTACCGAACGGCTACATCCGCGATACGGTACT
>JBBQIC010000089.1:0-12638 GCA_038324555.1 Chloroflexia bacterium | reverse complement strand
AATACAAAGCCTCCCTACGGAGGCTGGCTTGTGGCAGAGTCAGGCTCCTCAGCCTCCGTAGGGAGGCTTTGTATTCGTAGCCTGTGGCTTTAGCCGCCGGGCACAGTCGGGGGTCCAATACTTTGCCTATATGCCGTCGCGCACCCGACTGGCTTTTTGGAGTGAGAGGTGAGGAATAAGAAACTCACCCCTCATCCCTACCTATGGCTGAGTGACCGCCTGATAGACGATCTTGCTTATTTGCCCCCTCGTGGCGCTGTTGTTCGGCTGGAAGGTGTGGTCCTCGTAGCCGGAGATGATGGCGTGCGAGTAGGCTGTCTCTATGAAGCAGTAGAAGATGTTGTCCGACCCTACGTCGGTGAAGTGGCTGGTTAGCGGGCATCCTATGGTCCAGCCCATCGCCCCCACTACTATCTTGCTGAGTTGCCCTCTGCTCACGTCGTCGCCGGGGCGGAAGTATGGCCTGTTGCTTCCGTCACAAGGTTCTCCTGGACCTCCACACTTATAGCCGGAGATGATGCCACGAGAGTATGCTGTCTCTACGAAGCAGTAGAAGACGCTACTCGTTGGCACGTCGCTGAAGTTGGCAGTCAAGGGACACTGCGGGGTCCAGCCACGCGCCAGCACGACTATCTTGCTGAGTTGGCCGCGAGTGGTGGTGTTGCCGGGTTGGAAGGTGTCGCCGTATCCCGTGATGACGTTGTGGCAGTAGAGGTAGCGGATCGCCTGGTAGAAGGGGTAGGCGGGTGGCACGTCTGTGAAGTTGATGGAGCAGGGGGTGGGTGTTGGGGTGGGGGTAGGCTGAGGCAATGTGTGCCATAAAGCGAGATTGGAGGAAGGTTTGTCGCCTGCCACAGTGAAAGTACCACCTGCAAATATATCAAGACCATCTATTGTTAGCACATCGACACCAGAAAACGAGCCACCTAGACCGCTACCCAAGGGATGCCACTGGCTGCCATCCCAGCGCGCTATATTCTTGGCGCTCACTCCGCCCATTATGGTGAAGTAACCACCCACATACACATCGTTGCCTCTGATTCCTATCGCCTCGATCCAGTCATAGTCACCGGTGCCCATATTATTGCCTAGAGGATACCATTGGCTGCCGTCCCATCGAGCTATGTTGTTAGCATTCACTCCACCCGCTGTGCGGAACGTACCACCCACATACACATTGCTGCCACTGATCCCTATCGCACCAACAAACGGAAGATTAGCGCCACTTACACCTTCACCCAACGGATACCATTGGTTGCCATCCCAACGGGCTATATGGTTGGCATTCACTTCGCCCGTCGCGGTGAAGTAGCCACCCACATATACATTGCTACCATTGATTGCTATTGTCCAGACCGAGCTATTGACACCATTACTCGTACCGCTACCCAAAGGATGCCACTGGGTGCCATCCCAACGCGCTACGTTGTTGGTACTCACTCCACCTGATGCGGTAATGACACCACCTGCATACACATCGCTACCACTTATCCTTATTGTGGTGACAGGACCAGGATTAATACCATTACCCATGTCACTACCTAAAGGATGCCACTGATTGCCGTCCCAGCGCGCTATATGATTAGCACTTATTCCACCCGCCGTGGTGAAGGACCCGCCCACATATACGTCGTTGCCATTGATCGCTATCGTAGAGACGTTCGGAAGGTCAGTCCCACTTACACCACTACCCAAGGGGTACCACCGGGTGCCGTCCCAGCGCGCTATATGATTGGCATTTATTCCGCCCACTGTAGTGAATACCCCACCTATATACATGTTGGCGCCACTAATCGCTATCGCCCAGACACGGCCATTTATACCAAGCGACCCAAATCTGGCATCCCAGTTCTCGTTGCCCCGCACCAGCGTAGGTGCACGTGTGATCGTGCTGACACTCGTTGGTGTGCGAGTAGGAGTGTTGGTGACGGTGTTGGTAGGAGCGCAGGAAGGGCTGCATGGTGTAAAGGTAGGCGTGGGAATAGGCGGACTGGTGGGTACGGGGCTCGGAACGCTAAAGTGTTTCGCGCCCCTTCGCACGGAGCTCCCGTTTTCATCACGAGGAGGCAGAGAATCCCCCGCACTGTGCTGCTCTAGCTGCGCCTGTTCATCATCTGCTCGCACAAATCGTGGTTGCTGGACTCCTCCTATCACCATCTGCCAAGCTGTGGCATCCAGGCTGCCACTGAAGCCGCTATCCAGGTTCAGCGTGCCGTCCTTGTTCAGCAAGCTTTCGAGAGGTGTTGTCGGTCGCCCTAACCCGTGCCCCTGCCCAACTTTAGACGCCAGTGTACCTTGGTCGCTTGCCGAGGCCGCGCTAAGTCGGTCTCCTCCCGCAAGATACGTCATGAGCAATAAGACAAACAAGCCAATAACAGGCACAATTATTCTCTGTGAAAGAGAATTGGTCGGTTTCATAATCTTCGTTGTTTTCATTTGTAGCTCTCCTGACCGTGTTAGAGTGGCGGATTCATGCGGAAGCCTGTTCGGGTATGAAGATTGAGGTTCTCAGCCTGTGATTAGCATGTTTCATGCCAGTCTACTATTCCATCAACTGACAGCCTTACAACCTCTTCGTCCAGGCTACCACCTAGCCGAATGGGTGATGTCAATTGGCAACACATCCTGTATAGTGCAAATTGAATGATAGAAGATAGAGCAAGGACGAATAGAACGCCATGCAAATAAGGCAAGGTCCTGGTAGAAGCAACAACGGGCACACACCCCCACAACCGACGCAGCAACCCACCCCCGACACCGAGGAAAAACCGCCACAGACGATGCGCGAGCGGCTGCTGCAACTGCGCCGTAATGCTAAGGCGACGATGTCGGGCATACCGCGCGCCCTTGCGCTGGTGTGGGAGGCGCATAAAGGCTTCACTATCTCGATGGCTTTCTTCTCGGTGCTCTTTGGGATCGTGCCCACCGTCACTGCTTGGGTCAGCAAACTGCTGATTGACGCGGTGGTGGCCGCCGTGCAGTCGGGCGGCAAGCAGGGGCGGGTAAATGACGTGGTGTGGCTTGCGGTGGTGCAGTTCGGGCTGTTCGCGGGCAACTCCCTGCTACAGACTATACGCAACATCAACCAGCAGGCGCTGCAAGAGCTTACCGCCAAGAACGTGCAACTGATGATCATGCAGCACGCCAACCGGCTCGACCTGCGCTTCTACGAAGACCCCAAGTTCTACGACACCCTTCAGCAGGCGCAGCGCGAGGCGACCTACCGGCCCCTCAACATGGTTGAGCAGATGTTCAACCTCATCAGGACGCTGATTACCTTCCTGAGCATGATCACGCTAATATCCCGGCTCGGCTGGCTGGTGGCCCTGGCCGCGCTCATCGCGCCCATACCCAGCTTTATCGCCAGCTACCGTTACGGCTGGCAAGGGTACATGATGTCGCGCCGCCAATCTCCCGACCGCCGCCGCATGAGCTACTTCCTCGATCTGCTGACCAAAGATAGCTACAACAAGGAAATCAAGCTCTTTGGTCTGGGCGACCTGTTCATTGGACGGTGGAACGAAATAGCTACCCGCTTCTACAAGGAGAACCGGGGGCTGGTGATGCGCCGCTACCTGTCGGGCTTCGCCTGGGGCAGCCTGAACACGGTAGTGACGAGCGGAGCCTACCTCTACGTGGCCCTGCAAACCATAGTGGGCCGCCTCACCATAGGCGATCTGACCTTCTACACCCAGGCGACCGGCTCCGTGATGACCAGCCTGGGCGGCATCCTGAGCGGGCTGTCCGACATGTACGAGAACAACCTCTACCTCAATAACCTGTACGAGTTCCTGGACTACGAACCGGCCATAAAAAGCCCGCCCGACGCCCGCAAGCTGGAACTGCCCCTGCGCCAGGGCATAGAGTTCCGCGACGTCAGCTTCACATATCCCGGCAAGTCCGAGCCTGCCCTGCACAACGTCAGCTTCACGATACGGCCCGATGAGGCGGTGGCGTTGGTGGGTCAGAACGGCGCGGGCAAGACCACGATAGTCAAACTCCTCTCGCGCCTCTACGACCCAGACGAGGGCCAGATTCTGCTCGAAGGGCACGACATACGGGAGTACGACCTGAAGAACCTGCACGCGGCAATCGGGGTCATCTTCCAGGACTACGTGACCTACTTCTTCAGCGCCCGCGAAAACATCGGCGTGGGCAGGCTGGCGGAGATGGAGAATCTGGGGCTGGTCGAAACCTCCGCCGAGAAGAGTGGGGCGAACCGCGTGATTGAGAAGCTGCCCAAAGGCTACGAGACTACGCTGGGACGCTGGTTCGACGAGGGCTACCAGCTTTCGGGCGGCGAGTGGCAGAAGGTCGCGCTGGCTCGTGCTTTTATGCGTGACGCCGAGATATTGATACTTGACGAGCCGACCGCCAGCCTGGACGCTCGCGCCGAATACGAGATATTCGCCCACATGAAGGAGCTAACCGAGGGCAAAATGGCCGTGTTCATCAGCCATCGCTTCAGTACCGTGCGCCTGGCCGACCGCATCTTCGTATTGGAAAACGGCGCTCTCACGGAGGCAGGCAGCCACGAGGAGTTGCTGGCGCTGGACGGTACGTATGCGGAGCTGTTCAATTTGCAGGCGGCGGCTTATAGATGAAATCGGGCTAACCAAGGATGTCGTCAACCGCGACAACAATATAAGGTAGGTTCTTCGGGCTGAGGGATTGGCCACGCCCCGCTCGTCGGACAGCCTGGTATTTGCCTGCAACTGGGTCTGAGTAGACCTCGATGACATTCTTTGGGATGTTCACGAGCCAGGTCTCCGCGATGCCTGCGCGTGCGTAGCGGGGCATCTTTTGGCGACGGTCGGCGGTTACTGTGCTGTCGGCTACCTCGATGAGCAGTAGTATGTCGTCCGGTCCGGGGTGGTACGGTTGCCTGCTAAGATAATCGGCAAGTTTGAGCAGGATCACGTCCGGCTGCGGCTCATTTATCTCGTCTACGTATATCGGTGCTTGCACGCGCACTATGCCCCTGCCCACAAGAGCAGGCGCGAACAGCATAGTCAGCCGGTCCACACACACCGCATGAGGCACATTGATTGGACTTATCTCTACGATCTCTCCATCTATTAGCTCCACGCGGTCATCTTCGTCGAGAACGCCTGCTTCTCCCATCTTGTGGTATTCATCTACCGTGAAGCGCCTGCGCGCATATTGGGTCACCATATCACATCACCTGCCTAATACATATCGCTCTGCCTTCGCGTAACTCACACAGAAACTGAGATTATGAAAATAGATTAGCAGCAATGCATTAAGGAGTCAAGGAGGGCTTTGGCGTGTAAGAATTGCTAATGTCCCTCACTTTGCGCCAACTGAACAAACTGCTGCAATTCTGTTGTGTTGAGATCGGACGTAGCCCAGAAGGTCATGCCTGGTTGGGTCCAGTGGTAGACATGGTAGCCCTGGAGCGTCTCCATCTGCGCTGCGACGGCGGAGTTGTCTGTTGTGGGCCAGATGAAGAGGTTTATGAAGTGCTTCCGGCGTTGATAAATCAGGGCGGCGACTGGCCGGTCGTTCAGGTAGTCCAGGCGGCCACCTATCAAGGGGAAACCCTGGGCTGAGAGGTCCTCTACTGGTGGCGAGAAATCGAGCTTCCCGTTGAACCATGGCTTGACCGTGTGCTGGTCCGAAGACGCCACATCTGACAGATGGTTCGCCATCAGGGAGCGCACATGGCTGGCTACTACCTCTTGTGCAAGGCTATCGCTTTTGGAAGAAGATGGCGATAGAACGCGCGCCAACATCGGCACTAACGCCACCGCCAGGACCAACGCCGCAGCAAAAGCAAACAAGCGCCAGGGTATCGTTCGTGGGGCCGGATTAGCTTTGCCCGCTCCGCGTATAGACGCCTGGATGCGAGCCTGTAGATGCGGGGGTGGCTTGACGTAGAGAGTGGCCTCAGCAAAGGATGCTTTTAACATCTGCTGGTTCTTCCACATCTGCAAGCAAGCAGCACAGCCCTGCAAATGCTGCTCGATTTCCAGGCTCCTAACAAGGTCCAATTCTCCATCTACATAGGCATGGAGCAGTCCTCTTGTGTTGTCGCAGTCCAAATTATGCCTCCTTCTCCCTGCCCATGCGGGCGGCCAGGCTCTGCTGGAGCCTCCCGCGACCTCTCGCCAGCCGGGACATAACAGTGCCTAATGGAATGCCTGCTATGGCAGCGATCTCCTTATATGATAGGTCTTCTAGCTCGCGCAGTATCATCACTTCACGAAACTCTACGGGCAATTCAGCAAGGGCCTCCTTGAGTGTAGTAGTATCGACGCTCTGGAGCAGCAATAATTCGGGGTCGAGGTCGGAGCAGGACGAGCTATGTAGGTCCTCATCGAAAGGGGCCATCGGCTCATGCGCCTGCTTCTGGTGCAGCCATGTGTAGCAAGTATTACGCACGATGGAAAGCAGCCACACTCGGCTATCCCCACCATGGAAGCCGTCAAAGAACCTGAAGGCGCGCAAGTAAGCATCTTGCACTACGTCCTCCGCGTCCTGGTCGCTATGCGTCATCCACCGTGCCAGGTTGTATGCGGCAGCCATGTGCTGTAAGACGGCTTGCTCGAAGTGTGTGGCTTTGTCTTGCTCGCGCAACCGCTTCCATCTCCTATGTTTCTGATACCCCCTGTTCCGGTGGAAAAGATGACGGAAGCGGTTGTTACCTGCCATGTCGTCGTTTCTACCGTTTAGTAAGGGCGGTTGTAACTATATAGACCGATTCCACCACTATTTTATTCCCGGTAGCGCTGCCATCTGTTTATTGGGTTCAAGGTGGAGGGGTAGAGGGGTGGAGCGGCACCAAGCCCTGGCTGTGCCCTCGCCCAGAAATCATGATACCACTTTTGTAATTGAAATACACGACTTGTAAGCATCAGCTAGGAAGTCGTACCTATCCGGGAATATTTTTACAACCATATGAGTCTGGAGTAAGTGCAGGCGAATCGGGCATCGAGAAGATTTGCCTGAGATGGGTAATTGCCCATTACGGTGTAGATAAGTGACGACAATTCAAGTTCCATAAGCGCATACAAAGGAGAGACATGATGAAAGAAATGAACAAGCTCACTGACCAAATGATACCCCGACGTTCGCTTTTGAAGGGAGCTTTGGGTAGCGCTGCTGCCGTGGGATTGGGCGCATTATCGCGGACGATGCCTGCCCTCGCGGTCGGCTCTGCCAACCCCGAAGTGACAGCGGGTGACGTAGCAATCCTTCACTTCCTCGCAGCCGCCGAGCTTATTGAGACCGATCTCTGGGTGCAGTACTGCGAGCTGGCTGCGGGTAACAGGGCGTATGGGAACGCCCTCAACGTGATCGAGAATGAACTCGTCACCTACACCTGCGACGTGGCGGGCGACGAGCAAAGCCATGCGGACTTCATCAACGGCTTTCTCACCGCGAACGGGTATGCGCCAACCAACCTCGACGCCTTTCGCACGCTGCCGAGCAGCAGGGCGAGAGGGGCGCGGAACATTGGTAGGCTCACCAACCTCATGAACAACACGGTGGATACGAGCTGGTACCTGCGCTATCGCGACACCGGCAACCCGGACTTTGGCGACACCTACCCGCAGTTCGTTGAGATCGTCAACCGGCCCCTTATTCCGGTGGACAATCGGCATCTCTCGAGGCATGAGATGCAGCTCATTGCCAACTCCGCCGCGTTCCATTTTGTCGCCACCGAGCAGGTCGGCGCGAGTATCTATCCGACGATGATCCCAAAGGCCACCAATCTCGATGTGCTACGGATCCTCACCGGCATCGGACCGTCGGAGGCGTACTTCTTCGCCTCGTTCCATCAGTCCCTCGAAGGGCTGCCCGCGATCTCCGGTCACGGGTTGGTCTTCCCCGACGTGCATGTGAACGACATTGGCGCGCATCACATTCCGCACCCTTGCAAGTTCATCAACCCTGCGCTGCCTCTGGCCTGCGTGGTTCGGCCCGGCACCACGCCAAACAGCGGCGCGGTGCATCTGGTCCAAGGTGGTATCAACTCCGGCCTATTCAGGGGGCAGAGCCAGCAGTTCTTCGACACGCTGATGGGGCTTGCCGTGGCAGCCGACGCGGCCTCGCGGACGTGCTAATGCCAATCCGCATTCGGCTCTTTGAGGAAAAGTGTGGTCGGGTGTAAATGTTCAGATTTTTAAGGAGGAAATCCATATGACAGCACTGCACGAAATTGGGAATAGAGTGGCGCAACCGGGACGTTTGACGTCTGTCGGCAGCGTCTTACAACGTGTGGCAGGCGCGTGTGAAAGCGTCCAGGACATTATTAATATCGCGGCTACAGCCGAGGCATTCGCGGTGACGGCCCTCGGGACGGCGCTGGCAAACGCTTCGGGCGGGCAACTGGCGCTGAATGCCGAGCAGGTCCAGGCGCTCACGGCGGCGCGCGCTGAGGAGCAGGCCCACTACCAGTTTCTAACTGGGGCGGGCGCGAAACCCTTGACCACCACCTTCACGATACCGGACCCGAAGGTCTTCACCGACGTGCCAACCTTCCTCAAAGCGATGATCGCGCTGGAAGAACTGTTCATCGGGGCATATCTGGCGGCGGCGCAGGAGTTTGGCATCCTTGGTGAGCCGATGCTGGCCCAGGTTGCCCTTTCCATCGCCTCGGTCGAAGCCGAGCACCGGGTAGCTGTCCGCTTCTTTGCGGTAGAGGCAGGGGTGATTACGGGCCTCCCAAATGACATCGCTTTCCAGCAGGCGTTGTTCGCCAACGTTGGCGAAGCAGCAACTGCGCTCCAGCAGATGGGCTTCCTCGGCGGCAACGGCACGCAGGTCACCTATCCAGGACCCGGCGCTATTGATACCACCGGTGTCAACCAGCTCACGCCCTAAACGTCAGAGGAGCAAGCCGGGTAGGGGCGACCACAAGGGTCGCCCCTACCCCTAATCTGACACTTATCAAAGGATAGCATTCTAAGGAGAGCATTCTATGGACTCGAACAAACACGATCCCGCGGCGTTCCTGACGGACGGGCGCTGCTCGCGACGCGCGCTGCTCAAAGGGGTTGGCCTTCTCGGTGTGGGCCTGACACTGTCCAAAACTGGGCTTCTACGCCCGGCGACGGCTGACGCCGCACGCCTTTGGGATCTCGCGCCCGTGACAGCGGAGACGGAGAAGGTGCAGGACATACTGGACATACTGGCAACCAATGAGGCCTTTGGGGTGACGCTTGTCGGCACAGTGCTCGACAGCGCCAAGAACGGCGCCTACAGCCCGGCGATACCCGACAAGGTGTTGAAGATCCTCACCGGGGTGCGGTCCCAGGAGCAGTTCCACCTCGACTTCCTGAAGGGCGCGGGTGGCAAACTGCGGACGGACACCTTCCACATCCCCGACCCCATGATGTTGGCGAACCCGATGGTCCTCTTCAAAGACCTTGTGGAGCTCGAAGACGCGGCGATTGCGGCCGTGATGGCCTCGATGCACACTTTCACGCGGGAGCAACGCATCGACCTCCTCAAGGCTAACTTTCAGTTCGCGACTGAGGAATCGGAGCACCGGTTGCTTGCGAACCGCGCCCTCGGCACTCGACCTGCGAACGACCACGCCTTCGCACCCGCGCTTTTCGGCACAGTTGCCGAATTCTACGCTGCCCTGGAGAAGAAAGGGATCATCGGCGGCAGCGGAATGCCGATTACCTACCCAGGACCAGGCGTTATTGATGCAACCGGCGTGATCTATCGGACGCCGGGCGGTCCTCTGGTCGCGTGCAGTCCCATTACTACCGCTACTGCCACTGCCACTGCCACTGCTACCGCTACTGCCACTGCCACTGCCACTGCTACCGCCACGACTGGCAACGCGCCAGGTATGCCCACAACGGGTTCTCCCGCCTCTGGGATACCGTGGCTCCTTGCTAGTTTCGGTGCAGCAGCAGCAGCGGGAGCGGGCGCGATGATGCGTGTCCACCAACGAGGGCAGGCCAGCAGTGAAAGCGCAGAGAAAGTAAACACCGAAGCCTAGCGCTGCTTCACGAGAGATTGTGTGCAAAGTAGGGGCGCACGGCCGTGCGCCCCTACCAACCTATCGCACAAAAGCTGGTGCGATTATGCACTAGCGGCAACTGTTTATCAGAATCTTCTCAAGAAACAAGAGAAGGGGGACGAGCCGACGAGATCATTCCTCTTCTCTTGTGTAAGCGATGACCTTGAGATGAGATCATGGAGGATGCTATGAACAGATCACGAAGTACAAGCGGCATATTGTCAACGGTTCCCATGCGGGCGGGTTGGAGAAAGGGCGCGGTCAAGCTTTGCTGCTTGTACTTGTGTGTCGCGCTCATATTGACAACAAACCTGGGCATCATGGGCATCAGCGTTTCACAGGCGCAGGCTGCCGGGCCACTGGATAAGATCAACCATGTCGTCGTGATTTACCAGGAGAACTGGAGCTTTGACAGCCTTTACGGTGAGTTTCCTGGCGCAAACGGGCTTGACAAGGCGGGGGCTAGCGTGAAGCAAGTAGACAAGAACGGGCAGCTTTACGCCACGCTGCCGCAGCCGCTGGACACCAGCAAGAAACCGCCCGTTGCCGACCCGCGCTTTCCGACAAGCCTGCCAGTTGCGCCCTACGACCTGGACAAATATGCGCCCGCCGATGGGAAGTTCGGCGACCTCGGCGGCGGCTTCTATCAGGAGCAATACCAGATAGACGGCGGCAAGATGGACAAATTCGCCGCCTGGAGCAGCAATCCTGGGCTGGTGATGAGCTATTACGACGCCACTAATTTCCCCGAAGGCAAGTTGGCCCAAGAGTATACCCTGGCTGACAACTTCTTCCATGCGGCCTTCGGCGCATCGTTCATCAACCATTTCTGGCTGGTATGCGCCTGCACCCCTACCTGGCCCAACGCCCCGGCCTCGAAGGTCGCGCAGTTGGACGCCAACGGTGTGCTGGCCAAGGACGGCGCGGTAACACCCGATGGTTACGCGGTCAATACTTCATATACGGTCAACACGCCCCACCCCTCCAACATCACCGATACGAGTCAATTGCTGCCCGCGCAAACTATGCCGACCATAGGCGACAGGCTAAACGAGAAGAATGTCAGTTGGGCCTGGTACTCAGGAGGCTGGAATAACGCCGTAGCAGGTCACGCCGACCCGTTGTTCCAGTTCAACCACCAACCGTTCGCGTATTTCGCCAATTATGCGGACGGCACGCCCGGCAGAGCGACCCACCTGAAGGACGAGCAGGACTTTCTGAGCGCACTAACCAGCAACAACCTTCCTGCGGTATCGTTCATCAAGCCGCTCGGCTCAGACAACGAGCACCCAGGCTACGCCAGCGATCTGCAAGGTCAGCAGCATGTGGCCGACCTCGTGAGCGCGGTAGAAAGAAGCCCTTATTGGGCAGACACGACGATAATAGTCGCCTACGACGAGAATGGCGGGTTCTGGGACCACGTCGCCCCACCCAAAGTGGACCGGTGGGGTCCAGGCACGCGCGTCCCCGCTATCGTCATTTCACGCTACGCGAAGAAGGGCTACGTGGACCACACGCAATATGATACGACTTCCATCCTTAAGACCATCGAGACACGTTGGAACCTCGCGCCCCTCGGCACGCGAGACGCCACAGCCGCACCACTCACCAACGCATTTGACTTTCATGCGGACGCTGTGGGCGATCCAGTTGCGGGTATGCCTCGCACGGGCAGCAACGCAGAGTTTGCTAATGGCGCGTGGGTGTGGATGATAGTTGGATTAGGGCTTGCCTTCGCACTACTCGGATGGGGTGTGCGCTACCGCCCCAGGTTGAGTTAGCTCAGAAGGTTGATATTCAAGCAAGCAAGCAAGAATTATGGGTTAGTTCTTGCTTGCAGGAAAGTTCGTAGGGGCAGGCCCCCGTGCCTGCCCTCTCTCCTTACCACCCAACCATCCTGGTACGTGAAGAGGGCGCGATAAATCACGCCCCTACGGGCTGGCACACCTAAACATCCGGGTACGCGAACAGGGCGCGATAAATCACACCCCTACGAAATGGTGCATCCAAACATATTGGTAGGCGAACAGGGCAGGCACGGGGTAGTCCCCCAAGCCTACGGGCTGCACCCGTAATCTGAACGCTTACGTTGCCGATCACGAGATGTGTCATCTGCGGATTGCGCTTGTGATTAGACCCATCGCAGCGTCGGGATCTGCTACTTCGACGATTAGCGTGTTGTACCGCTCGTCGTTCAATTCGATGGCGATAGCCTTATTGGGATTATGAACGTCCCAGAAGACTCGCTTTCCGTCCTGATAAAAGGTTCCGGCGGCGATCACCCCTGGCACATGCGTACCCGGCATTCTGAGACCCTTCCACCAGTCGCTTATACCCTCTGTGTTCGCATGAACATTGCTAATATGCACAAGCGGGATTTCAAGGTGGCTCTTGAAGGACCACAACTTGTCCAACCCTTTGACTTCGAGTAGAAGTTTATCTCCACTTACTGATATGTCTACCATGCGAATTCCTCCTTATTTACTTTGTAATCTTCCCTGAAAAACCAGGCCACAGCAAGAGCGCGACCAGGCTTACTAAGGATAATAATAGCGCGACGGCAGAAATCAATCGTCCCCAAACCCAACTGGCTGGGCGGAAGCGCATCGTTACCTGATGCTCGCCTGCGCCTACG
>JBBQIC010000088.1:0-12681 GCA_038324555.1 Chloroflexia bacterium | reverse complement strand
TCCCACTCCCACTCCCACTCCCACTCCCACTCCCACTCCCACTCCCACTCCCACTCAGTGATTTCCACGGAGTGGAATAGCCCCTGTAGGCTAGTCGCCCCATACCCGCCCCACGCATATCGCTACTGTACTTCTGCCTGCTCTCCTCCAGAGACGTCCATTCTCTAACCTTCTTTGCTGCCCACTCCCTCTTGCGAGGAGAGACGCTCTTCTTCTGCTCCATCAGGATAGCTGCTGCCTCGTCTGCGTCCCGGTCCAGGAGCAAAGCGCGAGTGGTCTCCAACTGGTACTCATGCTCGCGAGCCATCTGGTGGTAACTTTGCACTGAGCTGTAGCCTCGCTGTAAACCACCCAGCGGAGTGCGCCCCGTCGCTGATCCAGCCCTCACCCTGGCGGCGTGCAAGGCAGCGCTGCCTACCGCGCTCAACCCCCCGCCTCTCAGCCCTCCCTGTCGGTGGAGTAGAGCCGCAGCCCCGATCATAGCGCCACCCCCCGTGGCTACAGCTGCACCTGCTAGGGCTGCCACACCTGCAACTCTACCCGCGGCCGCGAAGGGGTCTGTCTGCCTGACGCTCACACCTGTGGCCGAACCCACTGCCGAGCCAATGACGTTCAGCGCACCCGTGACGGTGCTGGCGGCCATATGCACAAACTGGAACGACAATAGAGTGGTCAGGGCAGATATAGATATGAACACAAGGGCAGTGCCCCTCTCGGCGAAGATGATGAGCATTTGCACCAGGAACGCCAGCATGGTGGCCACTACGAATGTGCGCAACACCAGGAAGAGGTATGCTCTCAGCACCGAGGCGGCTATTACCTCGGTCAGCGAGAAGAAGGCGAACGGGATCGCTACAGGCAGCGATATGAAGAGCACCATGGCGGCGATGCCGAATAGCAGGAATATGACGGCCTCCACGACCGAGAAGAAAGCGGGCAGTATCCCCTCCAGGAGGCGCATCACCCCGTCTGTTGCATTCTTTACAGATGCCGCTCGCTCCTCCTCGTTGCCGTCGCGCCATGTGAAATACCTGCTGTACAACGCCTGCGGGTAGCCACCGGTATTGCTGGCCGAGGCGCGTGCCCCGGTGATGTCCCCTTCCTCCGCACCCAGGAAGGCCGCGGCCGCGTCCAGGCCGTTACAGCCTGCCGGGCAGTCCGAGCCGACGGCGGTGCCGAATAGGTGGAGCACGTGGCCTGGGGTCTGGCCGGGCAGCCAGAAATCGCCGACGGTATTGGGCACGACCTGGTTGTTGAAGCGGTTGACCTCGTTCTGATACTGGATCGTTGAAGCTATCAGGTGAGCCTGCTCTTGGAGACCCAGCCTGGTGCTTTCGAAGCCAGCTACCATACCGGGACCGGCAGAGAAGACAATCACTGCTATGAAGAACCACAGGATCACTTTGTTGAACTCAACGGCCTGGAACCTGCCGATGATGGGGCGGGCTATGAGGGTGAAAGCAAGCACCATGAAGGCCAGCATGATACCCAGGTAGACCAGTTGCTTGAGCAGTTCGTTGCCTTGCAGCAGTTGGGTCATCAGCATGCCCAGCAGGTTGTCCTGTCCTCCGTTCCCTCCGCCTCCCACAAGCAGCACCCGGAACCAGTGAAGTATTGCCGCGACCATCATCAGGACCCGGTCAAGGGTCCACAGGATGCTGGCGATCATATTCAGGATGTTGAATATGATCCCATCACGAATAGCGCCCAGATCAGGCCACATTTCGACGCACCCTCCTCAGGGCTGCCTTGCAGGTATACGCGGTAGCGAGTATATTTGCGTCAATTAGGCCAGCCACGTTCATTTGCGCCCCCTCTTGTTTGCATCTGCCCTTCCTGTCCTACCTCTTCCTCTCATGTTTGCCGCTGACGCTCGCCTCCTGCCCCACACAATTGCTACTACTGCTACTATCCCGCCCAGCGTCAAACCGAGCAATGGAGCGTAGCGCAATCCTGCCCACCAGATGTTGAAGGGAGGTACGCCGACGCCAGTACGCTGCCCTCCACTCTCGGTGAACGCCTGGTCCTGTGAAGGCATAACTTTCACGCTGGACGGATCAAATGCCGATTCTTGGGGAGCACTGCCTGCAATGCCAGGACCGCCCATCGAGTTGTCTGTATTGCGGTAGTTGCCCGTGCCTGAGATGACGCGGGCATATGTTCCTTCGGGTGTAGTCATTGGCATTGGTGTAGCCATTGGCCCTGGCTTCACACCCGCAAGAGGCAGAGGAGGCACACCGTCCTCAGTTGCCAGGTCTAGCCCGGGCAGCCAACCACCATACTCTGCGGAGAACTGTAGAAGGTAGCGGCTGGTACTCGGACCTGTACCTGGTTGCACAGGTCCGGGATTGGGGCCACCCTCCTCGTTCAGCGCGTCCACTCGCTCTATAAAACCTCCCCCTTCCCGAGTGCGTCCGTAGGGGAACCGCCCCTGAACAGAGGTCGCCACAATATATGCGGTCTGCCGTCCGTGTGTAGTCTCCCCTTCGAACCTCAACATCCAGGTGCCTTCTCCCAGCCGGTCAAAGCGTGCCAGTCCCTGCGGATCGGTAACCGCAGTCAGCGTGCCCGTTATCACGGGGTGGCACTCCCTGTCGGGTGTGGGCAGGTGAGGCGTCACCCCAACACCATCCTGACCGCCCTCTGACGCGGTGGGCTGACCGGAACCGGCTCTCATGTAGAGTTCCGGACCACCCATGACGGGTGCAGTTGCGCTGAGGATGACCTCCACTCCGGGTACCGGCGTTCCATCGAGGAAGCGGACCACCACGAGCCTGGTCTGTCCACAGGTTACGCCTTGATGGGTGTTTTCTTCTTGCGCCACTACATGCTGCGTCATCAGCAAGGCACCGGCACAGAGTAGTGCCAGAACTGCCAGGACCTCAGCTAACCTGGCACCGCACCTCGTCCATATGACCCATAGCCCCGGCTGGTCATATCGAAGTTGACTAAGGCCCATTGCTCCCACCTCCTCTACTTCTGCTGCTTCCGCTGCTTCCATCATCTCGGCCATCTCCATCGCCTCCGCCACTCCCGCTGTTGACACCAAGCAGGTTGAACGGGTCTACGAAGCCCTGGCCCACTCGTTCTACCTGGAAATGCAGGTGCGGTCCCGTTGAGCAGCCGGTCGAGCCCATGAGCGCGAGCAACTGCCCAGGCACCACCTGGTCTCCTGCTTGCACTCGCTCTGAGCCGACTATTGTATGCCCGTACTTGATGGTGTAGGGTCCCGACTGTATCACGACCACCCACCCCAGATTGGTGCGTGGCTCCTCTGCGCCCGGGGACGTGCAAAGTACTCCCTGAGATACCCCCACGTACGTGACCACTCCCTCCGTGACTGCATACAGGGGGGTGCCTCGGCGGTCGGTGGAGTCTACTCCGGCGTGGAACCAGGGGCGACCAGGCGGGCAGTCGTACCCTGATATTTCGGGGAACGCCGTGCACCCGAAATCCTGGCTGATGTAAGTGCCACGACGCACCGGCCAACCCTGAAAGCTGCCCATAGCGACTGGTGTTCGACGAAGAAGCGGCTGCTGCCAGACCGCTCCACCCTGATCGGGGCTGGTGACTGGCCCCGAAGTGTTATCCCAGCAGTAAGGGTCGCTGGCTGGTCTGAACCAGATGATGTGCTGAGCCGTTCCCGCGTCGTAACGCAGATCGGGGTTGCCCAGGGAGGGAGCGAACCCTACAGCCAGCCCTCTCCCTGCCGGAGCTTCCACGGCCAGGGAGATAGTACGCGTCTCCCCACCATGCAAGATGGCCCAATCGTCCTGCCAGATTGCCCCGGCTGCCTGCCCAGCGCGGCTCGTGTATCCCCACCTGCCCGACAGCACCTCCCCCGACTGGGTAGCAACCTCGCGCATCAGGGTGCGCACGGGCCACGTGATGGTGAGCGTTTGGCTGCCCTCGTTGGCGACCTCGAATGTCCACACGTGGGCCACCACGCTTGTGCCTGTGCTGGTGCCTATGCCCATGATCGTAGGTGCGGGGGTAGTAAGGGTAGTAAGGGATCCTGTTGTGGAGTAGCCGGTGAGGGCCATGCGCAGAGGCCCCATACGCACCTGCTGGCCCATGTAGAATGTAGTGGTCGTGTGATCGTCGGGCATCATTTGAAGGCCATAGGGTGTGGCGGTGGGAAGGGGTGTGGTGCACAGTAGCACCGGCTCCTGAGTGGGCGTTCCCGGGCCAGGGGTGGGATCGGGGTAGGGCTCTTGCCAGCACTGCGTGGGCACAGGCGAGGGTGTCGGGCAGTTCCAGTAGGCGTTGTACAGCCCTGTCTCGGTTGAGTCTGGCAGATCGGAACCGGCTCGGCAGGCCAGGAGGAACGCCGCTAGAAAGCATAGACCGGCCAAGAGGTAGGCGCGTTGTGCTCTCCTTTGTACTTTCCATTGTGCTGTTCGTTGGACGCTCCCGTAATGGCGGTGTTGGTCTTGGGCACAAACGCGACTCCGTTCCCGATTGCTGGTCGAAGGATCGCTTTGCGAGTCTGATCTTTTCATCTTCTCTTCCTCTTCCTCTTTCTCTTCCTCTTTCTCTTCCTCTTTCTCCTCCAGCCCATGACCCCATGCGCTCAAGGCTGGTTGTTGGCTGATATGAGCGTGTACGGCCATATCGCGCCGAAGAAGGCTTCTTTGCTTGCTCCCTTCTCCATCCACGTCACCCAGGCCGCTCCTGTGCTGTCCAAAGTGCCCGCACCCTGCAACTGGTTCATTGCTTCATACTGTGTGGGCGGGAAGGCTCGTAACGGAGTTGTCTGGCCGAATTGCGGTCCTACTGCTCCCTCCCAGGCCGAGCCGGGCGCGTCGGGTAGAGAATATGCGTAGGCGGCGTAATATTGCCTGGTCGCACCCACAACTGATGGAGCACTGCCGTATCTGTACATCACGAGCACCCTCTGGCGCTCCGGTACCCAGAACGGCTGTGGCATGTGCACTTTTGGTGCGATCGTTGCACTTTGCGCTGAGAGATCGGGATCCAAATTGGGCAGGACAGGCTCATCACCTCGCCCACTTACCTCACTTACCTCACTTACCTCACTTACCTCACTTCCATCGCCGCCGGAGCCACCATCCTCATCAGGTGTGGGTGAAGGGTCGGGTTCTCCAGGGACGGGTGGGAAGTATGCGAAGGTATCCTCCTGTGTCCAGTGGGGCCCACCGGGTGCGTCAGCGTCTGCTGAGTAGACATAGCCGATCCGCCCGGTGGAGTAGAGGCTCCAGAAAGCGTAGATGAACGCCCGGCCATTGTACCTGAATGTCAGGGTGCGCAGGCTGGAGGGCCAGTAGTCCCGTATGCCGAGTCTGCTGTTCATGACGTTACTGTTCACTAATTCCACCGGCTGGTGCCAGTACCCTCCGTCTTCCGGATCGCTATAGGTGGCGTATACGTTGCTGCCGTCGTCGAATATAAGGAAAGCCCGATAGCTACTCTTCCCGTTCCCGTTCATGTTGCCACCGCCGTGCGCCTCGGGGAGCTCCAAGAAAGAGATATCGCTCTCGAACTGTCGTCCACTGGTCATCCTGGGAGGAGAGACGTTGGTCCACTCACCCTGCGGGGACCGCCTCCACACTCTGACAAAGGAGTCTGGAGCCTGTGGGCTCTCCAAGTTGCCACCGGTCCAGGAGGCGAGTAGTGTACCGTCAGGGGCCACTTTGAGCCTGACATTGTTGCACCAGTTCGGGCTGGCATCGCCAACCTGCACTGGTTCAGACCACCCCGTGAGCCCATCTGGAGAGCGTCTGTAGAGGGCGTCGGTCAGACCCGTACTACCGCGCCTCTCGCAGTAAAGGACGTGCACAGCCCCGTCGGGTGTGATCGCCACTGCCGAGTCGAGGTAGGTCGTCTTGAAGCCGGTCTTCGACTCGAACACGTTCACCGAACGGGCATCCAGGAGGGTGCGGGTCTGAGGGTCCATCCTTCGCAGGTAGACCCGGTGCTCGGCGTCTGTCGCCTGGTTGGTGTTGTCCTGAGACCAGATGAAGGAGGATGCTCCCGTCACAGGGTCTATTGCAGGCTGGCCTATCCCCGCGTTACCCGACATGGAGGCGAGGGAGCGTCCCTCGGAGGTACCGCTGCCCCCTGACGGCATGGGAGTGTTGATCGGGAATGTCGGGAAGACGGGTGGCGCGATAGTGGGGCGGGGGGTGAGGGTGGGTTGGTCAGGACGGGCGGTGCAGGTGACGGCGGGTGGAGGCCACGCTGGCGGCTCGGTGGGTTGAGCGGGCACGAGGGTCGCATAGG
The DNA here is from genome assembly GCA_038324555.1 of Chloroflexia bacterium. Lineage (GTDB taxonomy): Bacteria > Chloroflexota > Chloroflexia > QHBQ01 > JADMIH01 > JADMIH01. The sequence continues at coordinate 6,438 of JBBQIC010000088.1, read as the reverse complement.
AAGCATAGGAACCACCCCTGGGCCGCGTTGGAACAGGCGTGTCTGTGGGACGGGGTGGTATCCAGGTCCCAGTGGGTGTCGGTGTCGGTGTTGGCAGCGTGTACTGGCGAGAACCGTAGGGGAAGCAATTGCAGGCGCAGGCGGTGGCCGTGGCGATAGCTGCTTGCTCGGACATGATCCCGTTCGTGTTCGTACACCCGGTTGCCAGGCTCGACAGAGCGAGTAGACCCAGCAGCATCAGCACCCAGGCCCGGGCCGCAGAGCGGTCACAAACGCGGCCCAATTGAGCCACTACGGTCAATCGGCCGCTTATCACGCCATCAGCTATCACGCCATCAGCCTCAGCCCCATCGCTGCTTGAACCGGTTCTTCTAAGCGCAGCCTCTATTGTCTTTGGTTTGCTTAGATCGAATCTGGTCCTGGTCATGTGAATATCCTATTGACTATAAGTGAATGCCTGGCGTCAAGGTCCTGACGGGCTCCGCAGTGGAAACACAGCAGGAACTGGTGGCATCACGCCTTCATGGTAGGACGTACCGAACATGACGAACATGACGAACATGACGGACGTGACGGCCTTGAGGCAAGTTTAGCACCGGGAGAGTCACGCGCCCGTCACACATCCATGTGTACCATAGGGATTTCCATTGATCGCGCTCGCCTCCCGACCGTGTTACTTTGGGATGACCTTTGACAGATGGGTTCCTACTCGCTACTATATTTACTGAGGCTACTGAAGCTATTGTAGCTGCCCTAGTTCTGTCAGTTGTGTGGCTGACCGTTTCCTGCACAGAACTGATGACCGGGAGATAGTGCGGGGGAGGCAGCCAGGGCATCATTGACACTGAAACACGGAACCAGGTCCAGTGGGCGTGGCCCGTTTCCGAGGAGGAAGAGGAGACAGGTATTGAGCAAATCGAACGACACTAGACTGGATAGGGGGAACGCGGGTACGAACTCAGATGCATCATCCATCGAAACCGAAGAGGGACTATCACCGCCCGAAGGGCGACGGAGGAGGCACGGCAGGCCACCCGGCGTCGAGAAGGAATGGTACAACAAGGTGGAGGCCGCTCGTTATCTGGGTGTAGCCGAGATAACCGTCACCCGCTATCTGGGGAAAGGCATTCTACACGCCCAACGCCTGCCCACACCTGGCGGCGGGCCTAGGTCGAGCGGGCATGATTATGGTCGTTTGCGCATTCACAGGAGCGAACTTGACCGGTACCTGGAGAGCATAGACCGTAATCCCACCGGTCCGACAGCGCAAGGCGGCGTCGCCCCAGGTCTCAACGCGGATAAAAGTGCAATACCTTCATCCGGCATCAATAGGGAGGTCACCAGCATTGTCACCAGGGGTGTCACCAACGAGGTTGCTAGCGAGGTAATGACCAGAGAAGAGGCTGCGTTACGGCTTGGAGTATCGTGGCGCACCATCAAACGATACATTGAAAGCGGCAAGCTCCGGCTCGCTGGTTACTTCAGGTGTCCGGATAGTTACACCAGGGCGCACGTCTACCGTTCGGACGTAGAGAAGTTGCTACAACGATAACAGAGATCTCGGTGATCGCATGTGACAGAAGATGCGAACGTCTGGAGCACTGGCGGAATAAGGGCAACTATGGCGCAACTATGGCGCACTGATAGCGTAACGATGCCTGTACAGTACGAAAACGGTATCCACAGCTCTTGATACGCATTTTCAGGCACGGATATGGTTTCCGCACAGTACAGGATACCGCTGGCGAACTCATAGTGAGCGGCCTTACCTGATATGTCTATCGATTTTGGTCAGAATAGCAGTTATCGGGGCTGTGGAGGCAACATACGCGGTCGTTTTCAGACCAATGACTTGCGAACAGTTCTGACCGATAGGAGCCATTCTTAGCCACATGGCTGAGAAGTTTCTACAGCGCCGTACAGAGCCAACAGCCCAAAACGAGATGATTTGACTGGTCTTTGTCGGTAGCGGCCAACTGAGCGAGGATTCGCCAGCGGTATCAGTACAGGTAATATCGTATGTGTGACATTGCACAATGTAGGGGTTAGACTTGGGGATGTCCTGATAGCTAAGCTGCCCGATGAAACTTATCGCAGTAGCGAGATCGAAGAGATACAGGTGAACAACGTAAGTAAGACAGCAGTGCAACCAGTTGCTAGTATAGACGTAGGGCTCAAGGTATCTTTCTATGCCAAAGTCAATCAAACGTTCCTGCTACTCCCTCAGAACCTCAAAATATGATTTGCCTGTTGCCTAACCTGATTCCCTAATAACGCGTGCTCCTGTAGCGCCTTCTTCTGAGCCTTCTTCGCCAATTGAACATATAACATATAATGTCGTGGTCGCCAGGCTCGCGTGTCCTAGCGTCTCCTGGACCATTTTGAGGTCAGTTCCCCGTGCTACGTGATGGGTCTTGTTGCCACTCCACTGCCGATGCACCATCTCAATGCTTGGTCCAAAGGTGTGGTCCAACACCGTGTCATCGAAAACCACATACCTGTCCTGGCTACCATACTCATCCATATGTAGAAAGGTCACTTACACAGACTTTGAAGCTTAACCAAATGCGCTAATTCAACAATTCAACTTTCCTCGTTGCATAACCCAAAGCTGAACGGTTAGAATCAATGCGCCGTCCTTCGTTCGCCATTCTTGTATAGGAGAAGCATAGTATTTTGGTCGACTTTCTTCCGTTCTTCGTAATGCTTGTGGTCCCCGCCTTTCGGCGTAATGTTGCCACTTGGCTGTGGCGCAAGCCACTTGGTAGCCTGTTATCCCTTCCCACTGGTGCCATGCTCGACCTTTGTTGCAGTAAGCGGCAACTGATCCTGGAGAATGCCTTACTGCGCCAGCAACTCATAATTCTACGTCGTCAGGTCAACCGGCCGCAGCTCACCAACTTGGATCGAGCCCTCCTGGTGCTGCTAGCGAATAGGCTCCGAACATGGAAGAGTGCACTGCTCATCATACAACCGGACACGTTGCTTCGCTGGCACCGAGAAGGCTTTCGCCTGTTCTGGAAGAGAAAGTCCAAGACCTCTTATCGCGAACGGGGTCTACCTGCCGAGACTGTGGACCTCATCAAGCAGATGGCTCTCGAAAATCGACTATGGGGTGCCGAGCGCATAAGAGGAGAATTGCTCAAGCTGGAGATTCGAGTGTGCAAGCGAACCATCCAGAAGTACATGCGTCAAGCACGCAGGCCAGCACCCTCAGACCGCAAGCCCAGCCAGAATTGGTCCATCTTTCTGCATAATCACGCCTCTCAAGTCTGGGCCTGTGATTTCTTGCCCGTCTATGATCTGTTCTTCCGGCCCTTGTTTGTCTTCTTCATCATCGAACTCGGCTCTCGCCGTGTGGTGCACTTCGGCGTCACAAGATCTCCAACAGACGAATGGACAGCCTAACAACTTCGAGAGGCAACACCGTTTGGAGAGGCACCGAGGTTCCTGATTCGTGATAACGACAGCAAGTACGCAGAGAAGTTCACCCGCGTGGCGGCGAGTAGTGGCATAGAGGTGCTGCGCACTCCGTACAAAGCGCACAAGGCCAACGCGATTTGTGAGCGGTTCCTCGGGAGTGTTCGGCGAGAGTGCCTCGATCATGTGCTGGTTCTTGGGGAGAGGCATGTGCACCGTGTTATGAAGGAGTATGTGCAATACTACAACCGGACCCGACCACACCAAGTCATTGAGCACCAGATCCCGCAAGTAGTGCCGTCGCCTGTACAGGCAATGTCATCAGCCACCAGTGGAGCCGGGAGTAGAGCTAATCCAAAGATAAGCAGCCTGCCGGTCTTGGGCGGCTTGCACCACGATTACAAACGTGCTGCATAAGCACCTGGATGCGCAGGGAAGGCAACACAGCAACACAGCAACACAGCAACACAGCCTAGCACACTCGTTTCTGAGCCTTACATCGTTGCCATCGTACCTATAGGTACTCGATGTAGCCTTGCATATCATCTGCGTCTAAAATCTCATGAATTAGGGCAAGGCCGCGAATCATATATCCGATAGAAACGCGCCGGGAGGTATAGACAATACCCGCATGAGGAAGACCCGAAGCGTGCAGCCGCAGGAAATCGTCATCCCGAGTGAAGAATACGCGACCCTCTTTTCGCGCAAATGCCAATTGCTCTTCATCAGTAGCGCCAAGTTTGTTCGCCTCCGGTACCGTCAGGACATCAATGCCACGCTGTCGCAACCCAAGCACTACTGCGCGTGCAATGTGCTCGTCCATGTAGAACCTAATCTTCGCCATCTTCGCCGCCACCCGCTTGCGGTTTTTGCAGCTTCTGCTTCACCAGCGAGGGCGACTGCTGTCGTAAGGCCTCGGCGAATAGATCGCCTTCCGCGATCTGGCGATCTACCTCGTCTCGATGATCGAAGTAGTAGGCCAACGCGGCGTAGACATCACTGAGGGTTAGATTGTATTCGACGGCTATCTCATCCGCACTCATCCCCATGCGCTCATGCCAAACAGCGATATCGTGGACGGTGATACGGTGCCCGGCGATGCGCGGCTTACCTCCGGCGATATCTGGCGTTATCTCGATGTGCTGATCAAGTACCTTCTCAATCATGTACGTTCTCCAACTTGCCTGTTGCCTCTTGGGTCGATTATAGCACATACAGATGCAAGTGGCAGAACTGAGGTCACGAGTTGGTTGAGTTGGTATTGGCGAGCATCAGGTGTGGCGCGTCGGCGCGTATTACTTTGCCTGATCCACCACTCCTACCATGCCTGCCCTGATTTGTCAGGACAACAGGCTACACGGCTATATGGATTCAAAGCTATATGTTCACGCAACTGATTCATATTCATACTTGATAAACTTGCTTAAAGCTGCGGATGAGGTGTGTAGCCAGGACAGCGCAGTAATTGCCGATCTCTATACTGGTTCGCTTGTTGGTTCAAGGCCTACCCCTTTATAGGCCAAAATCGTTTGAGTATTATCACACAGTTTTGCTAGAGCAAGCAAGTAACGCAAATGATGGCTCACCTTTGGGTCTTGGAGGCGATCTTTCCCCATCTTCGCCGACTGAAGTGTTGACGAGGTGGAAAGTGCCAGGCGTGGGCACCGCACACTGCACAATCCATCGCCGCCAGGCGATACCGCTTATAGCCCCACTCGTCTTGCCCTTGAGCGCAACAGTGGAAAAGTGCTCCAGAATGAATGATGTCGGCCTGTCCTGGCTCATCCACGCCTGTTATGACCTACGGAAAGTCATAGATGCTATGACATTTCCGCTTCCGCACGCTATCAGATCGCGCGTTGCGCTACTGGGTTACACTATTCCTCTTCCCGCATTTCACCCATTGCCAGCCGCAACGCATAATCAGCCGTAGCTATATAACTCTCTTCCATAAGCTCTCTGAAATCGGGCATGCCCACAGTGGCAGTGGAGGTGCGCCAGAAAGGTGGTGTGCCCAGCCGCTTGACAGGCAGCGCGTTCGCAGGCGGCGCATCGAAATGCAACGCAAGGTCGGGGAGACCCAAGGGCGTATACCAGAACGTGTGCAGCGACCCATCCAGCGCCGTCACTTCCTCGGCCTCTTCAACTTCCTCCTCTGGTAGAAGGCCCGCAGCCTTTTCTACGTCTGGAGGCCCTAAGCCTACGGCTGCACCTGCACCCGCATCTGCAGCCGTGCGTCTCGCCCGAAGAGCCTCGCTTATCTGCTCCTTGCTCCTCCCTCTCAACTCGAAGATCAGGAACGGGTCCTCGTCGAAACGCTCTCCCAGCAGGTAGTACACTGCCGCCACGTGCTTGCACGGGTTAGACCAATCGGGGCAGGAACAGTCTGTGGTCAGATCTGCTCCCGTCGCAGGGAAAAGGCTGGTTCCTGCGGCCTTGAATGCTTCCTCGATATGCTCCGGCATCTCCCCACTGAGCAGCCTGGCTGCATACAGCGCTTCCGACGACATCTCTTCGATGACCTTCTCCCATTCCCCGTCACTGAGAGTGCGAAAGCTGATGCTCACTTTGTAGGGCTTGACCTGGCTCCCCTGTACCTTCGCATGTACACCCTGCGCCCCTATGTCCAGGGTCAGCACCTGCCCGCTGCGCGCATAGGAGCGCCCACGCTGCAGCCTGCCGCTGTCTACCAGCCGCTCAAGGGCCTCAATCCATTGCCCCGCCCACCAGGTCTTGCCGAACGCCCCGCGCTGCGTCTTGGCTTTTATGCCGTCAGCCGCACGACGAGGCTTCGGTTTGTCCCAATCCCGATATCCCCAGCCCATTATCCACTCCTGATACAGATCGAATCGTGAAACGTGAGATAAGCTTCCCGCATCACGTACTCTAATTCTGGGTTTAATTGAAAGAAAAGGCCATGCTGCATATCCTGTAGGTAACAACACCAAAAGGAGAAAGCAGCATGGAAGGCCTAACAGATTTTATCACACAATACCGATGGGAAGACATCTTCACGCT
>JBBQIC010000087.1:0-12685 GCA_038324555.1 Chloroflexia bacterium | reverse complement strand
ACAGCAGCAGCGCCGGGGGGAAGAGATGGGATGTCCTCGCCGCCGGGCACGGTCCACACGGAGCCGCCCGTTGATGGCACGATGCGCAGGTTGCCGTGTGCGATTGGGGTTGCGAACTTCTCGCCACCTACAAAGGCAATGTAGTGGGCGTCGGGCGACCAGAAAGGCGGAGAGTACGCGCCTCCCGCGATGACCTTGAGGTCGCTGCCGTCGGCGTTGACCGTGTAAAGTTGAGATTGTTCAGTGGTGGCCGCGAGGCGCTTGCCATCGGGGGACCACGAAGCGAACCAGACGTTGAAGCCCTGCGTTAACTGCTTTTTGTCGCTGCCGTCCGCGCGCATAGTGAACAGGTCGCGCTGGCGCTGTGGGAGTATATCGCCTGCGTAGGATAGCAGGTCGGCGGGCGGCTTGGGTGCAGCCTGGGTTGGCTGTGCTGGTGCTGGTTGCACTGGCGTTGCCGCGTTTGGTTTGGCGATGGGTTGTGCAGGTGCGGGTGTTGGCTGTGGCGCGGGTTGAGTGGGCGGCGCGTCAAGTCGTACGCGAGTAGGCGTAGGAATGGGCGCCTGCTTAGTTTGCGCGTTTGCGCCCGATGTGGACGCTGCAAGTGCGCCTACCACGACGATCAGAGCCAGGAAGATAGTCGCTAATTCGCGTGAGTATTTACGGACCAAATTAGTATTCATGTCATACCCCTATCATTGCAGAGTTATAGGCCAGCGACAAATTGCTGGTCCGAGGGATTATATCATATTTGGGGTGAGGGAATGAACGTAACCCTATTCCCTCACCCTATGCTATACTAATAGTGTCATATCATATACAGGAGAGAAGCAGCAGTGTCTAACAGTAACAACAGCAACGGCGGCCATAGCGAACAAGAGAGCAAGGACCGCCTCTACAAAATCCGCCACAGCGCGGCTCATATCATGGCCCAGGCCGTCCTGGAACTATACCCGGACGCGAAGATTGCCATCGGTCCGCCGATAGAGAACGGCTTTTACTACGACTTCGACCTGGGCAAAGAGGATAACGGCAACGGCAAGCCCCGCACCTTCACGCCCGAAGACATGGAGAAGATAGAGAAGCGGATGCGCCAGATCATCGCGGGTAAGCACCCCTTCGACTACAGGCAATTGAGCGCCGACGAAGCCCGCGATCTATATAAAGACCAACCTTATAAGTTGGAATTGATAGAGGGCCTTGCGCAAGGGCAAGTGAACGAGTATGGCGAGGAGGGGGATCAGGGATCAGGGATCGGGGATCAGGAGTCATTAACTGATCCCCGATCCCTGATCCCTGATCCCCATTCTTCAACTGTCATTAGCACTTACAAGCACGACACGTTCGAGGACCTCTGTCGCGGGCCGCACGTTGAGCATACCGGACAGGTGCCAGCCGATGCTTTCAAGCTGATGAGCATCGCGGGCGCATACTGGCGTGGGGACGAGCACAATGCCATGCTGCAACGCATCTACGGGACCGCCTGGCAGAACAAGAAAGACCTGAATGCCCACCTGCAAATGCTGGAAGAGGCCAAGAAACGCGATCACCGCAAGCTGGGCAGAGAACTGGAGATATTCACCTTCGATGACGAAGTAGGCCCCGGCCTGCCCCTGTGGCTACCGAATGGCGGCGTTCTGATCGAGGAGCTAGAGAAGCTAGCTAAAGAGACGGAGCGCAAGGCTGGCTACGACAGGGTGCGCACGCCCCACGTCTCCAAAGAGGCGCTGTTCCTGCGCAGCGGCCACCTGCCTTACTACGCCGAGAGCATGTTCCCGCCGATGGAGCTAGAGGGCGTGAAGTATTATATCAAGCCGATGAACTGCCCATTCCACCACAAGATATTCGCCGCCAAGCCGCGCAGCTACCGCGACATGCCCCTGCGCCTCGCAGAGTACGGGACCTGCTACCGCTACGAGAAGAGTGGCGAGCTATTCGGCCTGATGCGCGTGCGCTCTATGCAGATGAACGATGCCCATATCTACTGCTCAGAGGGGCAGTTCGAGCAGGAGTTCATGGGCGTCGTGGGCCTCTATCAAGAGTACTTCCGCATCTTCGGTATAGACAAGTATGTAATGCGCCTCAGCACCCACCACAAGAGCGGTCTGGGCAAGAAGTACGTGGACAACGAACGCCTGTGGCTGAAGACAGAAGATATGGTACGCCAGGCCATGCGCAACGGCGACGTGCCATACGTGGAGGTAGCAGACGAAGCCGCCTTCTACGGCCCTAAGATAGATGTGCAAATATGGAGCGTCATAGGCCGTGAGTTCTCGCTGGCTACCAATCAGGTAGACTTCGCCGTGCCCGAACGCTTTGACCTGACGTTTACCAACAACGAAGGCCACGGCGAGACGCCTCTGTGCATCCACCGCGCACCGTTGAGCACACACGAGCGCATGGTGGGCTTCCTGTTGGAACACTACGCGGGCAACTTCCCCGTGTGGCTGTCACCCGAACAGGTGAGGGTAATCCCCATCTCCGACACCCACAACGAATATGCCATGCAGCTTACGAAGCGTATGCAAGACCTCGACATCCGCGCCGAAGCCGACCTGGAAAGCGAGCGTATGAACGCCAAGATACGCCAGGCGCAACTGATGAAGGTGCCCTACATGCTGGTAGTGGGCGACCGCGAAATGGCAGAGGAGACAGTGTCCCTACGCAAGCGCGACGGCACACAACAAAACGGCCTGCCCGCAGGGGAGTTTATTGCGATGGCGCAGGAGAGGATTGCCACGCGGTCAAGTGAGTTATAGGTTAGGGAGTAGGATATCGTAAGGGCAGGCACGGGGGCCTGCCCTCTATCCTTACCACCTATCATCCTGGTAAACCAACAGGGTAGGCCTGGGATAGTCCCCTTAACTTACGAACCGCCCCCGCGTTGCATCCTCAAACCGGCGAGCGACACCCCCACGCCGATAACCAGAAACAACAGACCCATCATCAGCCACAGACTCTGCCCGGTCATAAAACTACCTTTGATTACGTTTAGGCCCTGCAAGGTCCATATCGAACCCGTAAGCAGTAAGGCCACACCCAGAACTAACAATCCGTATTTCATGCTCTTGCCTCCTGTTGAATGCCCTCTTGTATAATCCTACGCAGCAAGAACACATCTGGTGCAAAGCAACTACCCCCCAAACGCCCGTAGGATCACTTTGGCTAGCTGGGCGCGAGTGGCTGTGTTGTCGGGGCGGAACGTGCCGTTGGAATAGCCGCTTACTATGCCACGGCTCAGGGCAGTCTCTATGTACGGATAGAAAGGCGAACTCGCGGGCACGTCCTTGAAGGTAGGCGTATCGGGCCTGACCAGAGGCCAACCGCGTGCCAACACTACTATTCTGCTCAACTCTCCGCGTGTCGAATAGTTGTCTGGGCGGAACGTATCGTCTGGGTATCCCAGGATAATCTCGTGAGCTACAGCCGTCTCCACGTAGTCATAGAACGCAGAACCGTTGAGCACATCGCTAAACCTCGGCACCTGTGGGCTAATCAAGGGCCAGCCATTCACAAGCACGACTATCTTGCTGACCTGGGCACGGGTAATATTGTTGTTGGGACGGAAAGTATTGTCTTCATAACCGCTGGCTATATTGTTGCATACCAACCAGCGCACCGGCACAAAATACCAGTCGGAAGACCGCGCATCCGAGAAGCTAACGGGGCAAGGGGTCGAGTTCAGACGAGCGGTAGGCACGGGCGTAGGCACAATGCGACGGGTGTTAGTAGGAGCGATTGTTCTTACACCTGTGGGCGTAGACGTGCGGGTAACAGTGGGCCTTCGCGTGCCGGTGGGGGGGCGGGTCGAACTTGGAGTGGCGGTAGGGCCTCCTGGCGTCCAGGTGGGAGTAGCCGTCCCCAACACCTCTGTGCTCGTAGGGACCGGCGTCGGCAGAGGCGACGCCACCATGGCAGGGACAGCCGCCTTGCTATGCCCGCTCGGTGATTTGATCAACACAACTGCCAGCAGAGAAATAAGTACAACCGCCAATAGGGAGGCGAGGGGCGCGCGTACGTACAACTGCCTAACAAAGTTCATTCAATATGCCTCGTAACTTTCTTCAACGATCTAGACGACGGAGACATGAGCACTTACACGTAGAGAGGAAGCCTCACCCTGCCCGGCGCTCTGCTGTAGTTTTAGTATACCATAATTAGGGTGAGGGAATAGGAATAAGACTATTCCCTCACCCTATTCCCTCACCCTAATTACTCGCCTCAACACCAACCCCACCGCTTCGTCCACCTCCGAGGAGCGCAACGCCTTCGCCGCGCCAAGGTATACCAGCCCTCCCACGGCGACGCCCAGCGCGGCAAGCGCGGCTACACTCAACTTATCCCCTTGCGAAGCGGGCAGCATGGAGTGGAACACGGGCAACAACGCCCATAGCGCCACGCCCATCACGGCAGCAGCTAACGCGCTCCTGGTTATCGAACGTGCCATCCCGTCCGAGGAGAGCCGCCAGCCGGGCAGTTTGCGCCCCAGCAGCACCCACATCAGCGCCATCTCGACCGTCGTGCTTGCCGCCAAACTGAAGGCCAGCCCTTCAAGGCCCCAGCCCATGACGCGGGTTAGCAAGAGGCTGAGGCCCAGGTTGAGCAGCACCGTTGTTACAGATACTGTGACTGGGGTAGCGGTATCTTGCAGAGCATAAAAAGCGCGGGTGAGCACCTCCACTACCGCATAGGCCACCAGCCCAAGCGAGAAGTAGGCAAGCGCCGAAGCGACCAGTTCGGTCGAAGACGCCGTGAACGCCCCGAACTGGAACAGCGTGGCAACTATCTCGTGCCGGAGCATGAACATCCCCACAGCCGACGGGATGACCAGGAACAACAGCACCCTCGTGACCCTCGCCAGCGTCCTCCTTGCACTGTCCAAATCACCCGCCGCGCATTGCCCTGCCATCGTCGGAAAGGTGACAGTAGCCAGCGACATAGCGAACACACCGTGCGGCAGCATCATCAGCACGTATGCATAGTTGAAGGCAGAGATGCGGCCCGCGCTCAAGAACGATGCGATGGCGGTGATGGCTATTATGTTCGCCTGGAAAGCCGCCTGCCCAACCACGCGAGGCACCAGCAGCTTACCGACGCGCCCCACGCCCTCGTCGCGCAGGTTGACCCTGAGCGGGCTGTAGCGCATACCCGCTAAACGTAGTCCGGGCACCTGCAAACCAAAGTGCAGCGCCGCGCCCACCACCACGCCCCACGCCAACCCGTACACACCCATGCTCGGAGCAAGAAAGAACGCACCGCCGATTATAGCCAGGTTGTAGGCAACGGGCGCGAGGGCGGGCAGCGCAAAATGGTGTGTGGCGTTGAGAACGCCCATAGCCCAGCCGCCCAAACCCAATAAGAGAGGCGACAGGAGCAGGATGCGCGTAAGATCAACAACCACCGCCTGCTGGCGCGGGTCGCGTATACCGGGCGCAATCACCCAGGAGACGAGGGAAGGCGCGACGAGGGCCATGACTATACCGCCAAAGCTCAGGAGCACTACAGAGGCGTTCATAAGTGTGGAGGCAAGCTGCCACGCCTGCTTCTCGCGTCCCTTGCCCATCAATTCAGTAAATACGGGTATAAAGGCTGAACCGACAGCGCCCCCCACTATGAGCAGGAAGAGCGTATCGGGCAGCCGGAAGGCCGCGATGTAGGAGTCGGTCTGCTGCGAAGTGCCGAACCGCCCGGCGATGACCGCCTCGCGCACCAGACCAAGCACGCGACTCAACACGAACGCCCCGCCCACGATGGCGGTGTTGAGGGCAAACCTGCGGGCATGATGCTCGCTGTCTACCTGTACATGCGTCGCGCTAGCAGTTTCCAACTCAGATGTCATACTGACATCATAACACGGACGCGAGGAATCAGAAATTAGAAGCTCACCTACGCAGTCTCTTGAAGGAGCAAGACCAAGCCAGCCCTTGTCATTCTGAACGGAGTGAAGAATCTCGTCGTGGGCCTGGATGCTTAGTGATAAGTTGTTCTCTAACATAAAGGTAAGGGACGAGATTCTTCACTCCGTTCAGAATGACAAGGGCTAGTGGGTTCGTTTCCCTATTGGCTTTCGGTCTTATGCCAACCCTACCTCGCGCCTCGTTGCGTAACGTGAGTTAGAAATTAGAAGTTAGAAATCAGAAGGATGACGCCGAAAAGCACGTTTGTTTCCCATTCGGCTTTTGTCGGCTTTGTATTAACCCTGAACTGAAAGTGCGTGGAAAACAGACCATATACAATGTTTGTAGTATATAATGTATTTCTGGATGATGCGTAACGAACAACCAGGTTATTTACGCATCACGTTTCACGTATGAGCGCTATCGTCAGAACCAAACGCCGGGGCAATCCGGCAATATCTACGGCGGCTATTTGGTTAGGGCTTGGGCTTGCTGTTACATTCTTCGTGGTCAGGTACGGCCAGGAGTTGCTGCTCGCGCACGATTTGAGCGACAAGGCGAGCGCGCAGAGAATTGCTAACGCGAGCCTGCAAGACGAGAATAGTCGCTTGCAGGCGCAACTGGAATACTACCGCTCGGACAAGTATATCGAGCAACGCGCCAGGGAAGACCTCAATCTCCGGCGGCCAGACGAAGAAGTGCTTATACCGCTAGCGCCGGACCAAGCTACCACAGGGCAGACGGACACCCAAATACCAGTTTCATCTTCATTTTCAACAGCCAAAGCGCCCATGCCGACTCCGCAGCGAGCGAACTGGCAGAAATGGCTTGATCTCTTTAGCCCCGCGCCGTGACAGCCATCGCTTTTACGCATTGCCGCAACTGATATAACTCACCATACGCGGTGGGGTAGGAGGGTTGCCGCAAAGTCGAAAGTAAAAGTGTGAGGGCAACAAACCAACTAACCCGTGTCATTCTGAGTATCGTACTAACTAAAGAATGGCAACATATCGGTGTAGGGGCGCACCTTTTCTATTTTCAGGGGAGCCGCAGCGAAGAATCTCGTCGTAGGCCAGGATGCTTGGGTACGATGCAACTTCTAACAGCCGAGCGAGAGGCGAGATTCTTCGCTGCGTCTCAGAATGACACGGGTTAGTTGGCTCGTTTCCCCTAGCTTATTGGCCTTGCATAGACCCTATCTCGCGTCCGATTGCGTAACATGAGATATAATGTTAGGAAAGGAAAATTGATATGTGTTGCTTACAAAGTGCCAATAGTGTAGAATACGAAAAGCGAGTTAAGGTATCTTGAGGACTGAGTTTTGGGTGTCTGTACAGGCGCTGGGGTTTCGTAGATGCCCCATGCAGCACGCAGGCGCTTTGGGTCACGCCATTGGGAGCAGATATAATATGCCCGCAGAAGGCTTGAGGAGTTCAGACGTCGAAGCAATCCGCCACGAGGTGGATAAGGCTATCGAGGACTCCTTGGTAAGTCTCAGAAAAATCGAGATCATAGCGCAACAACGCCTGCACGAAGCGACCGTCGAACGCCAGCAGTTGGATATTTTTGTTGACGAATTGCACTACAGGCTGCAATTTCAGTCGAAGAACGCCGAAAGCGGGGAGAAGCCGATAACGGTCACAGGCCCTCTAACGGACGACCAACTGCACGGAATGGAAAGGCAAGAAGAGGGACTACTAGCGCGCAAAGCTGAATTGCAGGGGATCAACGCCAATCTTGAACGCCTGGCTACGCGGGTGGCGTGGCTCGTCCACCAGATCGAAGGCGCGGGGGGGTGGGTGCTGGCTCACGGAGAGAACAATAACGGGGCTAACACAGAGAGCGAGCACGCGAAAGGACTGCAACCGGATAGCGGCGAGCAGGTAATGTGGGCGCAGATCATAATGGGCCAGGAGGCCGAACGCGCCCGCCTTGCCCGCGAAATCCACGATGGCCCTGCTCAGGCGCTGGCGAACACCGTACTGCGTCTGCAATTTGTCGAACAGATGTATAAGCAACAACCCGAATCCGTACAGGACGAACTTGACAAGTTGCGCGTCGCCGTGCAGGATAGTCTCAAGGATGTGCGGAGGTTCGTATTCAATCTACGCCCGGCCTCGCTGAGTGATGTAGGACTTGTGTCCACTCTGAACCAGCATGTGCATGATTATGCCGAGCAATATGGCGTGGCGGTCGAGCTAAATGTCCCGGATAATCTGACCTTATCGCCCGACCAGGAACTCGTGGTTTTCAGGGTAATTCAGGAGAGCCTGCAAAACAGCCACAAACACGCCGAAGCGACCAAAATTGTAGTAGACTTGCAACAGAGGCCAGGCGGCCCGCTCGTGGTGAATATAGCCGACAATGGCAAAGGGTTCGATCCCAAGCTGGCACGCCAACGCCAGCCCTCCAGTTCGGGCCTTGTTAGTATGAGGGAACGAGCGGCCACCGTCGGAGGGACGTTGCAAATTGAAAGTAACTCTGGAGCAGGCACAACAATAACGCTAGTATTGCCGATGCCTAAGTAAATTATGAATTATGGATCGTGAATCCACATAGCTTGACCAATCGTAATTCATAATTCATAATTCACAAATCCTAAGGAGGAAGAGCTAATGGAAAAAATACGTGTATTAGTTGTAGACGATCATCCTCTATTCCGGCAAGGAGTGCGGCATACCCTGGAAGCGACCAAGGATATCGAGGTCATTGGCGAGGCCCCGGACGGTCAGCGCGCTATCCAGATGGCGGAGACGCTTGCGCCGGACATTATGCTCGTGGACATCAACCTCCCCGGGCTGAACGGCCTCGAAGTGACCAGGGTGGTGCGCCGCAGGCAGCCGCAGATTGCTTGCATCATCTTGACGGTGTACGAGGACGACGAACAGTTGTTCAACGCGACCAAAGTCGGAGCGGCTGCGTATTCGGCCAAAGACATTTCGCCCGATTACCTGTTGAGCCTGGTGCGCCAGGTGGGTGAAGGGCACTATCCTATCAACGATAACGTGCTGTCGCGCCCTGTTGTAGCGTCCCGGATGCTAAACCAATTCCGCGAGCTTGCCTCTGCCGAGTCGGAGGGCGGCGAGTCGGTTTTCGCGCCGCTCACCACGCGCGAAGTCGAAATCCTGGACTGCATAGCCAGGGGTAACTCCAACAAAGAGATAGCCCGCATCCTCAACATCTCCGACCAAACGGTGAAGAACCACATCACCTCCATCCTAAGAAAGCTGGCCGTGAACGACCGCACCCAGGCGGTTATCTACGCGCTGAGACACGGGTGGATCAAGATGTCAGACGAGTAATAAATATAAAAGGGGAATAAAAAATCACATCGCCACGCGATGTGATTTTTTATTCCCCTTTTATATAACACCAGACCTAATCTCCCGCTTACTACTTAAATAGCCCACATAGGTATTACTAAAGTACTACTACTTACCCTACAATTCAGATGCGGGCAGATAATAGCCCCTCCGCTATCGCCCGCTAGACTATATCAAAATAACCTGGATTGTTTCACTCGCAACCGGTTGGAGGCATCTATGATGAATAGCAAGCTTAGTAAACAGTTGGATCTGGAAGATGAGGGACATGGGCTGTCCTTCTGGGTAGGTGTCGTTGCATTTCTCGTTCTGGCGGGCTGGCTCGTACTGATATTCGCAGGCGACCCGACTGGACACAACTTTCTTCGTTGGCTCTTGCAGTAGACGATAGACGATGGACGATGGCTTTTCTATCGTCTATCGTCTATCGTCTATCGTCCATCGTCCATCGTCTATCGTCTATCGTCTATCGTCCAATAAGCGATTCACTGTCCGCTTGTCGTCGGTTGCGCACGATTCGGTTATACTTGCAGGGTGCAGACCGAAGAGGAAGCGTTGCTCGCCAGCCAGGAACTGGCACGTGAACTCGAAATAGCGAGCGGCGAGGGCGAGAGACTGGCCGAAGCGGATAGTCATATAACGCCCCTCAGCCTGTCGCAATCCTTGCTTTACTCGACAGGAGGAATAGCGGGCGGGCTGGTGTTCACGATGATGAACAACGCCCTGCCTCTATTCCTCCTATCGTACTCAATGCCCACAAACCTGCCCGCGTTCCTCAATCCGGGCGGGGCCGTTCCTGCTACTATCGTAGCCCTGCTGACAAACGAGAGGTCCCTCTTCGGCGGGCTGATCCAACCACTTGTAGGCAACCTCAGCGACCGCACCCACACGCGCATAGGAAAGCGCGGACCTTACATGCTTGCGGGCGGGCTTGGCACAGGCGCGTGTATCGCCTTGCTGGCTTTGCAGCCTCCCTTCTGGCTGATGGTAGCGGCGGTGACGCTGGCGGGGGTAGCTCTCTTCGTGGCGCTCGGCCCATATTCTAGCCTCTTGGCAGACATAACCCCCTATACGCAACGCGGGCGCACAGGCGGCCTCATCGCGGTAGCAGGCGTGGTTGGGGCGATGATTTTTGTGCTCCTTTCGGTTGGCCTCTGGGCAACGGCGCGCGGCTGGGTGTTCCTGATCACAGCCTTACTGGTAATAGTCGCGCTGGCGGTGGCGGCCTTCAGCGTGCGAGAGCCTGAGAACCATCTTTCAGAGGACGATGGACGATGGACGATGGACGATAGCGGTTCCATCGTCCATCGTCCATCGTCCATCGTCCAACCCGTATGGCGCGGTCTACTCGCCGAGCGGTCGCTGACGGTTTACGTCGCGGCTATGGGCGTCTACTGGCTTGGCGCTGGCGCGGCGGCCCCTTTTATCACCCGGTTCGGTGTGAAGGAACTGGGGGTGAGTGAAGAAAAGTCGTTTCTGCTGTTGCTTGTGGTGGTAGTGGCGACTTCCGTAGGCGCGGTCTTCTGGGGCTGGCTGGGGGACAGGGTTGGGCGCAAGCGCGCTCTACAGCCCGCACTGCTTCTATTTGCGGTGGCGGCGCTAGCCGGATCGCAGGTGCGCGACATTGGACAGGCTATTCCCGTCATGGTGATGGTCGGGTTGGGCAACGCCGCGCCCACCGCCCTGCACCTCTCTCTGCTTGCCGACCTGGTGCCAAAGAGACGCGCCGGGGCGTTCATGGGCTATGCTAACATGATATGGTCGGTCGCCCAGCCGTTGGGCGCGCTCGTGTCGGGCGTGCTGGTAGACGTAACCCAGTCTTACAGGGGCGTTTTCGTGCTTGCGGCGGTCTGCATGGTGTTCGCGGCCCTGATATTGAAGTGGGTTGGGTCTGGGGAGAATAGGGTGAGGGAATAGGGTGAGGGAATAGGGTGAGGGAATAGGGTGAGGGAGTAGGAGTATTGCACTAGGACCTTGTCCTACTCCCTCACCGTAAGAGTTCAGATTAGTGGAGTAATCGTAGGCTTGGGGGACTACTCCGTGCCTGCCCTCTCTCCTTACCACCAATATTAGGGTGCGCGAACAGGGCAGGCCCGGAGTAGTCCCCCAAGCCTACGACATACAAACATCGGGGTGCGCGAGCAGGGCAGGCACGGAGACCATTTGTTCCAACTAATTCGCTCGCGGAGAGCGCCCGGCGGCTAAAGCCACGGGCTACGAATACAAAGCCTCCCTACGGAGGCTGGTAGGGGTGGACCTTTTCTCTCCATAAGAAGCCTCCGTAGGGAGGCTTTGTATTCGTAGCCCGTGGCTTTAGCCGCCGGGCGGGGTCGAACTAGCCCCTACGGGCATTCCTCACCCTACTCCCTCACTCTATCACGCAACGCTCCCGCCGGTCATGAGCAGACCCAGCTTATCGCGGGTGGCTTCGGCCCTGGGCATGATGGCTACTAGCTTGCCTTTGTAGATCACGCCTATGGTATCAGAGAGGGCCAGCACTTCGTCAAGTTCAGCGGATACCAGCAGGACTGCTATGCCCTCGTCGCGCTGGGCGACGATCTGTTTGTGGATGAACTCTATCGAGCCGACATCGAGGCCACGTGTCGGTTGTGCCGCGATGAGTAGACGTATTTCGCGCGATAGCTCACGGGCCAGGATGGTCTTTTGCTGGTTGCCGCCTGAGAGGTTGCGCACGAGCGTTTGAATGCGTGGGGCGCGTATGTCAAACTTCTTCACCAGCTTGCGGGCGAAGTCAAAGATAGGGCGCTCATTCCGGAAAATTCCTCTGGCGAACGGCGCTTCGTCATAGGTGTTGAGGCAAAGGTTGTCGGTGATCGGGTAGGTCAGCACCAACCCAAACTTGTGCCTGTCTTCGGGTACATGGGCCACTCCCAAGTCTATCAACTGGCGCGTAGCCATACCTGCGACGTTGCGACCGTCCAATCTAACAGCGCCGCCCAGGGACTTGCGCAGACCGGTCAGAGCCTCAACGAGTTCGGTTTGCCCGTTGCCTTCGATGCCCGCGATACCGAAAATCTCCCCTTCGCGCACCGTGAGGCTGAGGCCGTCCACGGCCATGTGTCCGCGATTGTCCTTTACCGCCAGGTCCTCTATCTCCAACACGGCCTTGCCCGGTTGCCTGGGACGCTTATCAACTTGCAGCAGCACGGTGCGACCTACCATGAGGGAGGCAAGATCGGCTTCGGTGGCTATGCGCGGGTCGGCTGTGCCCACCACGCGGCCCAGGCGTAGTACGGTTATACGGTCTGCAATAGCGAGCACTTCTTTCAGTTTGTGGGTTATGAAGACGATGGCTTTGCCGCTGTCCGCAAGCTTCCGCATAATCTTGAAGAGGTCAAGCGCCTCCTGGGGCGTGAGCACTGCCGTAGGCTCGTCCAGGATAAGTATGTCGGCGTTGCGGTAGAACGCCTTGAGTATCTCTACACGCTGCTGCATACCGACCGC
>JBBQIC010000086.1:0-12835 GCA_038324555.1 Chloroflexia bacterium | reverse complement strand
GGTAAAATCTAAGAGCTTACCCTTGAACTGCTCGCCATTGAATAGCTTGAATTCCAGGCTAGCCCCGGCTTCGCGCTGCGCTGCCAGGTAGGTGGCTTCATTGTCTTCATGCGAACCAGGCCATTGTCCGAAGCTGACCTTACCGGAGGGCGAGGCTTCCTCTAGCATGTCGCGGAAGCGCTTTATCCACTCCTTAGCCTCGGTGCGTGTGACCTGGGAAAGAGGCTTGCCGATGCGGTCTTCGAGTTGGGGCTGCTCCATTTCCAGGCGCACACCCAGGCGCAGTAATTCCTCCACCTGGCCTTCACCAATAGGCTTGGGGGGCGGGGCCGGTGGCCTGGACGGTCGAGGGCCGCGCGCATCGCCTACTTTTCTGACGGCTTGCGCGCCGCTCCCGCCGGGCCGGGGGGCTTGCCCCTGAGCCGGGGCATTACCCTCACCCAAACGGTTGGGGCGCGATTCAGCCTGCACCCGTTCAGCGCCTTGATTTCCAACCACCTGAGGCTGCTGAACATCGCGCACGGGCCGTGGCGGTTGTGGGAGCGGAGGAGGAGGCGACGCATAAGCAGGCCGGGTATCGGCGGGTAGCGGGGCATGAGTAGGCGCTTGCTGCGGTTGGCCTTGTTGGGGTTTATATTCTGGGCGAGCAGCCGGTGGCTGTACAGCAGGCTGGGAGGGCGCTGGGACGGACGTTGTACCACCCGGCGGCATCAAATCTTCGATGCGCACCCATAAGGCTTTAGCAATTAGTTTAGCATGGGGTAGAGGTATCGGCTGGCGACCCTCCTCATATTCGGCAAGAATCCTGGTAGGTATGCTGGCGCGAGCAGCCAACTGCCCGATACTGAGCCCCTTCTTTTCCCTTATGCTTCGCAGCATATTCATTTACATTTGCTCCTGTGAACGCGGTTGGTGGGTTTCTTATGGTATATAGTATACACGTGAAACGTGAAACGTGAAACGTGAAACGTGATGCGTGATTATCGTAATTCACGTTTCACGCATCACGTTTCACTCGCCACGCTCCATCGCCTGTTTCAAGGCAGCAACTTCTTCAGCCGAGAGAGACATCGCAGACGTACCGCCTTTTATGGGTTTGGCGTAGAAGCGCGTGGCTGTCCTACCATGCAGGCTGCTGATGACTACGCCATCGCCGCGTATATCGAGCAAGCCGAGCGCGAAACTCTGGTCGCCGCCCGTGTCCTCGAACGGATTATAACGCACGAGTCCTATACATTGCACGCTCCTGGTTACCGATACGTCTAGCCTGGTTACGATATTGCGCAGCTTATCTACGTCGGCGCGAGTAACTTCGAGGCGCTCACCTTGGGCTATAATCAGGTCTCCAAGAGACATTGCGTCAGCGCCAGGCCCGGCCCCCGTTACCAGCGCACGAAGCCGTTTTTCGACACGTCTCAAGCGCCTCGCCACCAGAAAAAGCGCAAGGCCCAGTATACAGGCAAGGGCCAAAGCCGCCCAAGCCGCCAATTCACCGGGAGCCATATTGTCAAGAGCCATAAGCACAGCCCATCTCGTTAGAAGGTAGCCAATTCTATAACAGAGTACCGCGCTTGTCAATCAGCCCGTCTGTATGCTATCCTTGACGGCGGGAACCCTGCTAGAACGTTAGAACGTTAGAAGGTTGAAACGTTCCAACGTTCTAACGTTCTAACGTTCTAACTCGAAGGGGGGCTTTGTGAAGGGACTTATACTCAGTGGAGGCAAGGGGACGCGGCTGCGGCCTATCACTTATACGAGCGCCAAGCAGCTTGTGCCTGTGGCTAACAAGCCGGTGCTTTTTTATACGATAGAAGACCTTGTGGCGGCGGGTATTAAGGACATCGGCATCGTCGTGGGCGATACGCGCGCCGAAATCAAGCAGGCAGTGGGAACGGGGGATAGGTGGGACGCCAAGATAACGTATATCGAACAGCCTGAGCCTCTTGGCCTGGCCCACGCCGTTATGGTGGCCGAAGATTTCCTGGGCAAAGACCCCTTTGTGATGTATCTGGGCGATAATATGTTGGAGGACCGCATCGCGCCGTTTGTGAGCGAGTACAAGGAGAATGATTGGGACTGCCAGGTGCTCCTCAAGAGGGTGCTCAATCCGCAGCAGTACGGAGTGGCCGAGCTTGACGACGGGCGGGTGAAGCGGCTCGTGGAGAAACCCCAAGAGTTCGTCAGCGACCTGGCGCTTGTGGGCATTTATATGTTCAACAGCCATATATTCGAGGCCGTGCATAACATAAAACCCTCCTGGCGCAACGAATACGAAATCACCGACGCCATTCAATACCTGCTGGACCATGATTATCACGTCCACCCTCGCGTGCTCGAAGGTTGGTGGATAGATACCGGCAAGCTGGAAGACATGCTGGAAGTGAACCACCTTGTGCTCGACAAACTGACGCCCAGTATAGAGGGCTTTGTGGACAGCGACAGCCACATCAAGGGCAAGGTGGTTGTTGACAAGAGCGCCGAGATAATCAACTCGGTTGTACGCGGGCCTGTTATTATCGGGGCGGGCACGCGCATTATCAACTCGTTCATCGGGCCATACACCGCCATCAATTATGGCTGCACTATCACCAACAGCGAGATAGAGCACTCTATCGTCCTCGAAAACAGCCAGATACTAGACCTGCCGAGCCGCCTTGAAGACAGCCTGATAGGTCGTAACGTGGAGATAAACCGCTCGCCCATCAAACCGAAGGCATATAAGATGCTGCTGGGGGACAATAGTAAGGTTGGGGTTTTGTAGCGTGAAACGTGATGCGTGAAACGTGATGCGTGAAACGTGATGCGTGAAACGTGATGCGTGATTACTCACGTTTCACGTTTCACGCTTCAGACAAGGAAGGTGATAAAGTGGATGAAGTTGCTGCTGAGATGATTGACCGTGAGGCTGCGCTGGCGGATTTTGATCATGCGCGGGACGATTTTGAGCAGGCGTTCAGCCAGGCTCCTGACGAGGGTCTTGATTACAGGCCAAAGGGCGATGATTACACCGTCGCCGATTTGATACCTCACATTACGGGGTCTATGCAGAGGTATTCCAGAATGCTTGACATGATGAAAGAGGTCGAGTACCAGGAGTTGAGGCTGGTCGCGGATGCGCAGGAAGCCGAGCTAATAGAGCGCCACCGCCAGGTCAGGGTGGACACGACGCGCAGAACAGAGAACCGCCAGAGCGCATTGGACGAAATGGAAGAGGCGCACGACCAACTCGCCGCCAAACTGCGCGCTATGGCCTACGACGACTACACACGCCACGCGCCCGTCTATTACCCAGGCTCAGAACAAGTCTACCCAACGCGGCCAGCAGATGTCTCAGGCTGGCTCGCGGACCATTATCGAGAGCATATTCCGCATGTCGGGGAGTTGTTGGAGAAGTGGAAACGTGATGCGTGATGCGTGATTATCGTAATTCACGCATCACGTTTCACGCATCGTTTCGGAAAAGGAGCTAACCTTGCGTAACATAATGGTGACCGGCGGGGCGGGATTTATTGGCAGTAACTTTGCTCGTATGATGCTGGGGAAGTACCCGGATTATCATATAACCGTGTACGACAAGATGACCTATGCGGGCAACCCGGACAATATTGAGGACTTGCAGGGCAATCCGCGCTTCAACTTCGTCAAGGGAGATATTGCCGACGCTGAGAAGGTGGGGGACACTATCCAACAGCTGGGGATAGATACTATCGTCAACTTCGCGGCGGAGTCGCACGTTGATAGGTCTATCGAGGAGCCGGGCGGGTTCATACAGACCGACGTGTTCGGAGTGTACGTGCTGTTGGAGGCTACGCGCAAGTTCGGGCTTGAGAGGATGCTGCAGGTATCCACCGATGAGGTTTACGGAGCGGTGCTCGAAGGCTCGTCGAAGGAAGGCGATAAGTTCGAGCCGCGCTCTCCATACTCGGCATCAAAGGCGGGCGGCGAACTACAGTGCTACGCTTACTACGTCACTTATGGCGTGCCTCTGGTCGTCACGCGCGGCTCCAATACCTACGGACCGTACCAGTATCCGGAGAAGATGCTGCCTCTGTTTATCACCAACGCTATCGAGGGCAAGCCGATTCCCATTTACGGCGACGGCAAATATGTACGCGACTGGATGTACGTGTTCGACCACTGCGAGGGAATAGATTTCGTGCTGCATAAGGGCAGTAACGGCGAGGTGTACAACGTTGGCGGTGGCAACGAGCCGTTCAATATTGACCTAACGTACATGGTCCTCGATCTGCTGGAAAAGCCGAGGAGCCTGATCCACTTCGTGCAAGACCGCCCAGGCCACGACAGGCGTTACTCTCTGGACACCGGCAAGCTGCGCAGCATGGGCTGGGTGCCCAAATACTCACTTGAAAAAGGATTGAGAGAGACCATCGAGTGGTATCTCAACAACCGCGATTGGTGGGAGAAGATAAAATCGGGCGAATTCGCCGAATACTACGCCCGCATGTACGAGCAACGGGAGGTGCTGGCTAAACACGGCTAAGAAAGGTAAGAAGGAAGAATTATGAATTATGAACCGCTTATTTCATAATTCATAATTCTTCCTTCTTACTTCTGTAGGGGGGAGCATGGCCTTATTCAATTTTCTGAAGAAAGAGGACGGGAACTTTTATCAGTGGTTTGAGGACGCCGCCAACAATATGTTGAGCGCGTCGTTGGCCCTCAAGGAGCTATGTTACAACTTTAAGGACCCGCAGGGAGCGGCAGAGCGCATACACGAATTTGAGCATCGCGGCGACGAAATAGGGCACCGTATCTATGAACAGCTTAACAAGACTTTCGTCACGCCTCTTGACCGCGAAGACATTATCAGCCTGTATAGTTCGATTGACGACGTGACGGACCTGGTGCATTCAGCCGCCGACTTGATGGCGGTCTACAAGGTTGAGGCGGTGCCGCGCATTGCCCAGGAACTGGCAGATTGCATCGTAGCCTGCGCCGAAGAGGTAGTTAAGTCCGTACCCCATCTGCGCAAGCGGACCGAGTTGGACCTCATTCAGGCATCGGTGATCGAGATAAACAGCCTGGAAAACAGAGCCGACGACCTGCTGCGTGCCGGGCTGGGAGAGCTATTTGCCCACCCAGAAGACGTGATACATATCATCAAGTGGCGCGACATCTACGAAGAACTGGAGGAGGCCACCGACAAAGCCGAAGACATATCAGATGTGCTAAGGGGGTTGGTAATCAAGAATGCCTGATCTCAGCCCAACCGGCTGGACCTTGCTCGCTCTCGTCCTCGTACTCGCGGTCAGCTTCGACTTTATCAACGGTTTCCACGACACCGCCAACGCTATCGCAACGGTAATAGCTACTCGCGTGCTCAGCACGGGGACGGCTATACTAATGTCTGCGGCGCTCAACTTCGTGGGCGCGCTGACCGGGCAGGCAGTAGCCAAGACCATTACGAGCGGCCTGGTGGACCCTGGCAGCATCAAGGGCCTCAATTTCAACTCGGCTCAGGTGCTTGTAATGTCCGCGCTGGTCGGGGCCATAATCTGGAACCTTATTACGTGGTATTTTGGTATACCATCATCCTCTAGCCACGCTCTTATCGGTGGCGTGGTGGGGGCTGGAATATCGGCGTTGGGCATGGAGAAGGTGATATGGTCGGGATTGCTGCAAAAGGTGGTCCTGCCGCTCGTTTTCTCGCCGATCATAGGCTTTCTGGTAGCTACCTTACTGATGCGTGTGCTCTACCGGCTGTTCGCGGGCGCTTCGCCGCACAGGGTGGGCGGCACATTTCGAGCCTTGCAGGTGCTATCATCAGCGTTCATGGCTTATAGTCACGGTTCTAATGACGCACAGAAGACAATGGGCGTGATAACGCTGTCTCTCTTCTCGGCGGGCTTCAACCTGTCGCTGGACGCAAAAGGCTCACCCAACATACCTATCGAGGTGATACTGATCGCGGCGACGGCGATGGCTCTAGGCACGGCGATAGGCGGTTGGCGCATAATCCACACCATGGGCCAGCGCCTGGTGCATCTCGAACCGATACACGGTTTCGCCGCCGAGACCACCGCCGCTACCATCATCGAGGTAGCCTCGCGCCTGGGCTTCCCTCTGAGCACCACCCACGTTATATCCTCCTGCATACTGGGCGTAGGCGCGGCGCGGCGCATCTCAGCCGTGCGCTGGAACGTAGCCTTCAACATTGTGCGCGCCTGGGTCTTCACGATCCCAGTATGCGCGACGCTGGCGTTCGTGACGTATAAATTGCTGGACATGGTGTTTTAAGTTTCTCATAAGACAAAGGCACAACTTGGTTTTGCTGGCGGTGATATAATAGCTTCACTGCTAGTATTAGTCTGCGTGTAGACTGTCCTATGAGAGGAAGCGCGATATGTCCGAGGCACCTATTTCAAGCCTGCCTACAGGCACGGTTACATTCTTGTTCACAGACATAGAGGGCTGCACCAAACGCTGGGAGCAATACCCCCAGGAGATGAACGCTGCCTTAGCTCGCCACGACGAGATACTGCGCCAAGCAATTGAAGCCAACGGTGGGTACATCTTCAAGACGGTGGGCGATGCTTTCTGTGCCGCCTTCCCCACAGCTCCCCAGGCTCTGCGAGCCTCACTCGATGCCCAAATTACTTTGTTGCACGAAGGGTGGCCTGAAACTATCGGCCAGGTAAGAGTGAAGATGGCGTTGCATGTGGGCGCTGCGGAGGAGAGAGGAGGCGACTACTTCGGCCAGCCCGTAAACCGGGTGGCTCGCCTGCTTTCGGCGGGGCATGGTAGTCAGGTGCTGCTGTCAGACCCTGCCTACGACCTTGTGCGCGATAACCTCCCAGCAGGGGTCTCTGTACGCGACCTGGGCGAACATCGCCTCAAAGACCTGATCCGCCCTGAGCGCGTGTTCCAACTTGTAGCACCCAACCTTGCTACCGAGTTTCCGCCCCTCAAAACGCTGGAAAACCGTCCCAATAACCTGCCTGTTCAAGCTACACCTTTCATAGGGCGCGAGAAGGAAGTAACGGCTTTGTGCGCCTTGCTGCGCCGCCCCGACGTGCGATTGGTTACACTCATAGGACCGGGAGGCACGGGTAAGACCCGCCTGGGACTGCAAGTGGCGGCTGAACTGCTCGACGATTTCCAGGATGGAGTGTTCGCTGTAGAATTGGCAACCCTGCTCGACCCTTCTCTGGTCCCCTCCACGATTGCCCAGGCTCTCGGTGTTGCCGAAGCCTCAGGTAAGCTCATCGTCGAAAGCATCAAGGAGTATCTAAAAGACAGGCAACTCCTCTTGATGCTGGACAACTTCGAGCAAGTCTCGCAAGCCGCTCCGGTCGTGGACGCGCTGCTCAAGGGCGCTGGGAACCTCAACGTTATGGTCACCAGCCGACTAGGGCTGCGCCTGTACGGTGAGAAAGAGTTCCAGGTCCCGCCCCTGGAGCTTCCCGACCCCGCCCATCTACCTTCTGTGGAGCGCCTTACCCAATACGACGCAGTGCGCCTGTTCATAGAGCGGGCACAGGACGTGAAATCGGACTTCGAGGTGACCAACGACAACGCCCCAGCCGTTGCGGAGATATGCGTGCGGCTGGACGGCCTGCCATTGGCTATAGAGTTGGCAGCCGCCCGCGTCAGACTCTTTCCTCCTGCCGCGCTCCTTTCCAGGTTGAGCAATAGGCTCAAGATGCTGACGGGTGGGGCACACAACTTACCTGCCCGCCAGCAGACGCTACGAAACACAATCGAGTGGAGCTACGACCTGTTGGATGATGGGGAAAAGCAGCTATTCACTCGCATGGCGGTGTTTCAGGGCGGGCGCACGTTGGAGGCGTTGGAGGCAGTGTGCAATGCCGACAGCGTTTTGCAAGTTGATGTGATGGACGGTGTGGGATCGCTAATGGAGAATAGCCTGCTGCGACAGGGAGAGGGGCGTGACGGAGAGCCACGCTTTGTGATACTTGAAACTATACACGAGTATGCAAGAGAGAAGATGGAGGAGAGCGGAGAAGCAGGTGAATTGAGGAGGCAGCACGCAGCCTATTTCCTGACTGTTGCCTTGGCCCTTGCTGAAAAGTCGGGCGGAACTCTTGCAGAGCGTGTTGCCATGCTCGACCAGCTTGAGGACGAGCACGACAACATGCGGGCAGCGTTAGACTGGGCTGTGGAGAATGACATCGGGTTGGGACTGCGCCTGGTTGCGATGCTGGGCAGGCTCTGGGAGACGCGTGGCTACCACACCGAGGGTCGGGAGCGAATATCTAGACTGCTATCTCATCTATCTCATCCAGAGGCTTCAGCCTCCGAGCATAGAGAAGCACGGGCGAAGTTGTTGCTCAGTGCTTGCCGTTTAGCTTCTGAACAGGCTGATTATGATGCCGTGCGCCTTATGACAGAGGAAAGTCTGGCTATCTGCCGCGAATTGGACGATAAGGGCGGCATGGCAGATGCCCTGTCTTGGCTGGCCTTTACCACAGGCGAGAAAGATAAGGTCCAAGCGCTTTCGCTCTATGAGGAAAGCCTGGCATTGTACCGGGAGTTGGACAGAAAGGGTAACATCACCACGGCGCTTACCAACATAGGATGGGTGTTTAGCGAATTGGGGGACACCAATCGTGCGCGCTCAACGTTGGAGGAGGGTCTCGCCATCAACCGAGAGCTGGGAAACGATTCGGGTATAGCCTTCTCGTTGGAAAATCTTGGGGAAGTGGCGTATGAGGAAGGGGATTACGGCAGAGCGCGCTCCTGCTGGGAGGAAAGCCTGCTAATCTCCCGCGCATTGGATATCAAGCATCGCACAGCCGTCCAACTCCACCATCTTGGGTACGTAGAACATCAACAGGGCAATCTTGACCTGGCCTTTGCGCGCTTCGCCGAGAGCCTGAGGCTATGCCGGGAGCATGGGTTCAAGGATATTGGCGCAGACTGCCTGGCGGGATTGGCAGTAGTTGCGGGGTCGAAGAGCCAGGCAGCGCTTGCGGCAAGGCTCTTCGGGGCGTCTGAGGCACTCCGCGAGCGCAACGGCTACCCCCTGAGAGGTCCCGACCGAGTTGATTATGACGGCAACGTGGCTGCTGCCCGCGCCCAGTTAGACGCGGCAGCCTGGGGAGCAGCCTGGGAAGCAGGACGAGTCATGAGCATAGAGCAGGCCATCGAATACGCTCTTGAAAAGACTACTGCCTAATCTAAAACCTGTATGCTAGACGTACAAATAGCCGTAGCCAAAACTAACAAATATGCCAGCAAAGAGAGCGGGGACACCGTCGAAGTGGTAGAGAGGCCGCATGGCGGGTTTTCGGTTGTGCTCGCGGACGGTCAAGGCAGCGGACTCGCTGCTAAAAGGCTGTCGCATCTGGTGACCACTAAAGCGATCAGCATGATAAAGGACGGGGTGAGGGATGGCGCGGTGGCGCGCTCGGTGCATGACTACCTTTTTGCTTACAGGAATGGTAAAGTATCGGCCACGCTGGTTATTCTGACGGTGGACCTTGCGAGCCGCACACTCGTTCTGTCCCGCAACAGCCATTGCCCTGTATTGCTGTCTCGCCCAGATGGTGAGGGAATCACGGTAATAGATGCGCCCGCCAACCCGATAGGCATATACTCTATGACTAAGCCTGTGATAACCGAATTGCCGATGGAAGCTTATACCTATGCCGTCACTTACTCAGACGGCTTGATGGAGGCGGGTAAGCGCGACAGCCACGCCATAGACCTTCCCTCGCTAATGTCCGAATGCCTGGAAAAGGGACACGCTAAGGCCACGATGTTGGCTGACTACCTCCTCTCGAAGGCCCTGGAATTAGACGCTAACCGCCCCTCGGACGACATGACCGTCCTTGTGCTGGCTATTCTCCCTTCACCACCCGTAGATAGTAACCGCATCAATCCGCAGGTGAGAAGGATGGAGCTTCACATTCCGCTTTGAATTGAACGGACCGCAAAGCAACGGCAAGGATTTCTAGTAATGATCCTTATAATTTAGGACTTTCGCTTGCAGCGCCTAATTTGCGTCCCGTTGAAGCCTTATTTGAGCGTCACGAGCGAAAGTCCTATAATTGCAAACAAGAGATAGAGGAGAGTGAAATGAGTTCTGACAATTCGAGAAGCGTAGTTGTTCTCCCTGAGGGTACAGCCCTCATAGTTATAGACGTGCAAAAGGGCCTTGATGAGCAGCAGTACTGGGGCGAGCGCAACAATCCCGAAGCCGAGCAGAACATGTCCAGACTGCTTGATGCGTGGCGGCGGCGTGGATGGGCTATCTATCACCTACAACACCAGTCAAAGAATCCGAATTCTCCACTGCGACCCAATTACGTGGGAAACGAGATCAAAGATATAGTGAGGCCACAGCCGGGCGAACCTATTCTTCAAAAGAGTGAAAACAGCGCCTTTATCGGAACGGACCTTGAGGAGCGACTCCGCGCTGGCAACCAGAGCAGCGTGGCGCTCATCGGGTTGACCACCGATCACTGCGTTTCCAGCACGGCCAGGATGGCGGCGAACCTGGGTTTTGACACCATTGTTGTCTCGGATGCAACAGCTACTTTTGAACGCTATAGCCCCATCACGTCCCGGCACTTCACAGCCGAGGAGATTCACGAAGCAGAGCTAACCTCCCTCAACGGAGAGTTCGCCAGAATCGCGGAAACTGAGGCGCTCCTAAGAGCGCTTGGGAGCGAGGCGGATTGAGAGGCATATCCAAACGGGATGCGAACTGCTCTGAAAATAGCCAAATTGACGCTCAAATCTGACCTAATCACGGAGGCGGCGCGACCCTTTTCATTCATAGGCGGGTGGCAACCCGCGATGACAAACTGATATGAAAATAGGGGTCAGGGGTCAGGGGTCAGGGCGGGTAGGGGCGCACGGGATTTCGCTTCGCTCCATTGCGCCCCTACGGGTGCGTTCCCATTTTCATTGTTTGTTTCAGATAGTATGGCCGCAATCAGGGTCAAGACCCAGGTAAGACGGCTTACCCCCCACAACCTCCCGCAAGGCAGCAACACGATAGCGGTCGCATTGGGGGCAGTGAATGTAGACCAATAGAGGGTCCAACGGGAAGAGCGGCAGCCTCTCTGTCTGGAGGTCGGGACGCCTGGTGTAGTCGGGCGCTTCGCCGGGGGGGTAGATGAGAATGGTGGCAGTAGAGTCTGCGGGGGCGGATATGGGTGGCATAGGCACTGTTGGTTTGGAGCCTGTAAGCAACTGGCGCTGGTTTGGCGCGTAGAGCGGGTAGCGGGTTATGAAGTCCGCGCTTGCCAGCAGTGCTCGTAGGCCGGACAGCAGAGCGTTCGATACCTGAGCGTCTATGTCGGGCGATAGGGTATCAGACGGGGTTTTGCTGCGGCGGATGCGGTACTGGTCTATCAATTCGAGCAACAGGCGGGGCGATACTCTATCCCTGGGGCCGTATTCACCAGTATAAGCGAGCGTGTCAGCCATAATACGTTGTACGGCCTGATATGCCTTCGGGAGCTCGCCTCTATCCTGTTCGCCTGAATACCAGGCGGCTAATCCCTCAACAGGGCCGTTAGGGGTAGCGGCCAGGCCCCTTGAGATCCAACCAAGCCATTGTCCTGGCAAAAGGCGGCGCAGGTTGCGAAGGCTGCGGTTGAGGGTAGGGTCAACTTGTGCGTTACCCAGGTAGAGCGCCTGCGAATACTGCCCCACCGCGACAGCGCCCAGGTAATACATTATTGCATCAGCTAACCGGAGCACGGCAGCGTGGTAAGATGTGCTGTCGTCTGCGGCGGCGGCAGATGCCTGTTCAGCCACCGCGAGGGCGCGTGAAACGGGAAGCGGGTATAAGGGCGATTGGTTTGCGTTCATAGTGGGATTGTAGCACCGGGGTGGGTTGTCGTCAAAGAGGGACGATGGACATCTAATCATAAACGGGGCTGGGTGCTCAGGGAGAGCGCCCGGCGCCTAAACTCGCGGGCTACAGGCGGCAAAGTCCCCGTAGCCCGCGAGTTTAGTCGCCGGGCGCTGGATTGCCCGATGCTTGGAGATTTATGACTAGATGTCAGTGGACGAAAGACGATGGACGATAGAGCATTTGTCTTTCGTCCGAAAAACGTAAGTGTTCAGATTAGGGGTGCAGGAAAATCTATCCGTAGGGGCGACCCTCGTGGTCGCCCTCTTGACGAAGCGGTATGCAGAGAGGGCGACCACAAGGGTCGTCCCTACCCGCCGGTCTCCTCTATCCCAACTCTGAACTCTTACCTGAAAACAAAGTCTTGACAACCTCCCGCCCCTGTTGCTACTATGATACGAGAGCAAGGGCGCTTGGAGGCATACGGTTATGGGCTACAATACGACATCTTCGCCAGGGGACCCTGACCACAATTTCGCATCTCCGCCTGCACTCAGCAACACGGATTACCGCCACGCTCGCTGGCCTAGCTTTGGCGAGTCCCAACAAATCCAAAATCCAAAGCTTGCCCTCGAACGAAGTGAAGGGTCCAAAATCCAAAATCCAGAAGTGCTGGTGGTGGGTGTCTGCTCGTCGGGCAAGTCTACACTTGTGGAGAAACTGAGAGAGGCAGGATATAACGCCCGCGCCTGCTCGCAGGAACACTCTTACGTGCCGCACCTGTGGCAGCTGTCCAAACCCGACGTGCTGGTATGCCTCGATGCGTCGCTGCCCACTATCAGGCGACGGCGACGCGCCAAGTGGCAGCAAAGCGTACTTGACGAGGAGCGATGTCGCCTGGCGCACGCCCGTGAGCACTGCGACCTCTACGTCCCCACCGACGGCCTGACGCCCGAAGACGTGGCATCGAGGGTTATTTCTTTCATGCGTATGCGGCGTAGGGAGTAGGGTGAGGGAGTAGGGTGAGGGAATAGGGTGAGGGAA
>JBBQIC010000085.1:0-12872 GCA_038324555.1 Chloroflexia bacterium | reverse complement strand
CGTCGTGATCTTGATATTCGTGCGCTCGCCTTCGTACACCTTCACGGGACGGCCCATCATCTCGACCAGGCGCGCGCAGTCGGTGGCTTCCTTTGCGCTCTCAGGGCCGTCCATACCTCGTTCTTCGAGCGATTGGTAGGCGGCGACCAGCAAGTCGGTGCGGAAGATTTGCGGCGTCTGGGCGATCCACAGATTGCTGCGCTCCGGCGTGGCGGTTATCGTGCCGTCGGCGTCTACGACTTTCACGGTTTCAGTAGCCCGAATAGCGGCAATTGCCGCTCCTACCTCCTGGGCAGCCTCCAGACCTCTGCTTATCAGTTCCGGCGTAACCAAGGGCCGTGCCCCATCATGCACCGCCACCCAATCGTAAGGTGTGCCCTGCCGACCCAACCCCAGAACGGCTGCTAATCCCGCTCTCACGGAGTCTTGTCTGCGCTCTCCACCCGCCACTATCGCCCGCACCTTGCTCCACGAATACTGGGCCGCCATGGCCGAGGCCGCAGGCAGGTTGTCGGGATTGAGCGCCAGCACGACAGCGCCCACGTCTTCGCAAGCCTCGAAGACCCCAATAGTGCGCGCCAACACCGGTACGCCCGCCACCGTGCGCATCTGCTTGTCCACGCCCCCCATGCGCTGGCTTTTCCCGGCGGCGACTATGATGGCTGCTATTTGGTTCATGCGTTAGAACGTTAGAACGTTAGAACGTTAGAACGTTGTTGGAACGTTTCCACTCCAACCTTCTAACGTTCTAACGTTCTAACGCATCAAGCCCTCCCGTTCTTCATCTGCGCGAATATCATCCGACCCGCCACTGTTTGGAGTACGCGAGTGACTACGACTTCTACTTCCGTATCTATATACTTCTTGCCATTCTCTACCACTATCATCGTCCCGTCGTCCAGGTAGGCGATGCCCTGGCCTAACTCTTTGCCCTCCTGGATGACATGCACATTCATCTCTTCGCCCGGCAGCACAGCCGGTTTTAGGGCGTTGGCAAGTTCGTTCACGTTCAATACTTTCACGCCCTGTATCTCGGCCACGCGGTTCAGGTTGAAGTCGTTAGTTATTATCGGGCAGTGAAATGCAAGTGCAATCTTGACTAGCTTGCCGTCTACTTCGGGTATGTCGTCAGCGTCTACTTCGCTGACCTGGATGGGCACGATCGCCTCCCGTTGCAGGCGATTGAGCATGTCCAGGCCGCGCCTGCCCCTGGCCCGCCTCAATGCGTCCGCAGAGTCGGCGATGTGCTGTAGCTCGTTGAGGACGAAGCGCGGTATAAGCAGCGTGCCCTCTATAAACCCCGTCTGGCTGATGTCGGCGATACGGCCGTCTATTATGGCGCTGGTATCAACCAGTACATATTTGTCCATCTGGAGCCTGTCCGGGTCATGCACGCCCTCCGAGTGGGAGCGTCCGTTGCCCGCGCCGTGTATCATCTCCATCTGGGGCGTCTTGCTCATAGCTTTGGTGCGCGCTTCTTCACTGCGCTCGTTGCTGATCCGCAGTAGCTCGAGAAAATCACCCCTGCGCAACACGGCGACATAAATGCCCAGCCAGGCAAACAGCAGCGTTATCAGCGTGGGCGCTACATCTCCGAGCCAGCCGGGGAGGTTGCTTAGAGGCCATGTGAAAAGCGCACCCAGCACAAGGCCGACAGATAAGCCGCAAGCCGAGGCCATAAGATCGAGCGCGGGCATCGTCCTGACGCGCCTTCGGAGCCAGCGTATCGGGTATACGGTTACGTATGGAGTAGCAACAAAGCCGAATAGCGCGCTGATGATAATGAGGGGCAGCACCAGTTGCTCAAAGCCCTTCTCTATGGCTCCTTTGAACGCGATCTGATCCAGGTACAACCCAAGCAACAGGCCCGCCGCAGCGAATAGCGCCATGCCGATCACACGGACCGCCACGTTAAATGACATTATACCTGCACCGGCATTGGATAATCATATAAGGATAATTGCGCTTTCGTAGGGCCATCCAGACAGGCATCGTAATAAAGATATGATCAAGATGGTCCGTCAATAATAAGTAAAGATTACAGGAATGATAGCATAGGGCTTCCTAGAGTGTCAAAGTGTGGAAGCGGCGCAAGGGACACTTGCCCGCCTATCAACATTGTGATATAATTCACACGTTCCCGGATCGCCAGACATTCACAAAACATTTGACTATAACACCATGACTTCTATCCGCACTATCTCTCCCACCACAGCCCGGCGCATGGCCGTAATGCGGCAGCGTTTGGCAGGCGCTCGCCCCCTCCCCACTACTGAAGGAATAATGGAAGTCATGCACGATCTTGGTTGCTTGCAACTCGATCCTATCAGCGCGGTAACGCGCAGCCATTTGCTCGTGCTGTGGAGCCGACTCGGCGTTTATGATCCAGCACACCTGGATACCCTACTGTGGCAAGAGCGGCGGCTTTTCGAGTACTGGGCCCACGCCGCCTCTATCGTGCTCACGGAAGACTACCCGCTCCATTCACATATGATGCTCAAGTACGCCACCACCGACTCGTCATGGTCCAAGAGAGTCCACTCCTGGGTGGAGCAGAATATTACGCTGCACGACTACATCCTGGGCGATATTCGCCGCAACGGGGCGATGCTGTCGCGCCAGTTCGAGAGTGAGGCCCGAACGGAATGGGCCTCAAGCGGTTGGACAAGCGGGCGCAATATCAATCAGATGCTCGATTATCTCTGGACCAAAGGCATAATTATAGTGGCGGGTCGGGCCGGTGGACAGAAGCTGTGGAACCTGTCCGAGCGTTGTCTGCCCGATTGGACGCCACGACAGGTGTTGACCGAGCCGGAAGTCGTGCGTCAGGGTATACAGAGGTCGTTGCGCGCCCTGGGCGTGTCTACTCCAAGGCATATTCAGCAGCATTTCCTGCGCAACCGCTACCCAGGCTTGACTGGAACGTTACATGAACTAGAAGCGGCGGGCCTTGTTGAGCGCGTACAAATTGCTGATGATGTGCGCGCCTGGCCCGGCCCATGGTACGTCCACGCGGAAGACCTACCGTTGCTGGACAGCCTGGAAGCCGGGGAATGGGAGCCGCGCACAACGTTGCTCTCTCCATTCGACAACCTGATTTGCGACCGCGCGCGTACAGAAATGCTCTTCGATTTCAACTTTCGCATCGAAATATACGTGCCGAAGGAAGAGCGCAAGTACGGCTACTACGTGCTGCCCATTCTGCATGGCGATACCCTGATTGGCCGCGTAGACCCCACAATGGACCGCAAGCGCAAAGTTCTCACTGTCAACGCCGTTCATGCGGAGCCAAATGCCCCGATGACAGAGGAGGTGGGGCAGGCAGTGGCCGGCGCAATCGAAGAACTGGGCAAGTTCCTGGGCGCGAAGCAGATAGAGTACGCCGGGCGCGTGCCGGAGGCGTGGAAGCCGGTATCAAGCTGATTGACTATCGCGCAAACCCTTTGTTATACTTCAACTGTAACTAAGATAGCGCGCACAGATACTATGCGCCCGACACGCCTCTTTTCTTAATTCCAGTGGAGCGTTTTATGCTTTCAGCCTCGAACTTTTCCAGGCGCAATATGCGCTATGTCCTTTCTGCGCTCATGATCACCCTCGCTTTCAGCGTATTGCTCGCACCAATCGTAACGCGCGCAGCCTCGCCTTCGATGGACCAATGGCACTCGTCTGGCCGAAGCGACGCACTCGCCAACCTCCTCGGCCTGGCCCTACCCACCTGGTCGGCGAACGTGCGAGCGAACACAGACACGACTGGCAACGGGCAGCACGAGCCTTCCCTGGCTGTCAGCCCCGCCAACCCTAATGTGGTGGTTATCGCCAACAAGGACTACCGGGAAGGCAACATCAAACATGTGTGGATAGAAGCTTCCCGTGATGGCGGGCAGAGTTGGCCTACCCAACTGCGCATGACTAACGGCATAACTACGGACACCGAGAGCGACCCTGTTGTCATAGCAAGAGACGACGGTCGCATCTACGTCTCCTGCCTCACCACCGGCAACAACGGCGTCTTCATCACATGGTCTGACGACAACGGCGTATCATGGCAACCCGCTATCCCCATCGTGCAGAACCAATCGAGTTTGCAGGACAAAGACTGGTTCGCGGTAGACAACAACCCATCGTCACCATACTACCACCGCGTGTACATGGCTTGGGCTCCCGGCGGCGTCGTCTCCTCCTACTCCACCGATGGTGGTCTTACATGGAGCACGCCCCAGCAAATCCCGAACAACGGCACAGCAGGCATTGAGTACCCCTATCCGGTGGTAGCCCCAAACGGCGATGTGTTCATCTTCCACATGTATGATTGGGGCGTTCGCGGCGCCAGTCCAAGCATAGTCAAGGTGGTGAAATCAACCAACGGAGGGGTGACGTGGAGCCAGCCTGTAAGCGTGGCTACCATCTACCAGCCCAACTCACCCCCACGCACAGGCGATGATTGGCGCTTCTTCTCCATCATCTCAGCGGCGACGGACCCAACGAACAACAACCGGCTGTACGCAGCATGGACAGACAACCGAAACATCAACACAAATGGGCTGGACGTGCAGTATTCCTCCTCAACAGATCACGGCACGAGTTGGGGAGCGATCACCCGCCTGAGCCACGACCCAACAGGAGTAGTGCGAGACCACATTACCCCCATACTCAACGTTAGCGCAGATGGACGCCTGAACGCCCTGTGGCTGGACCGTCGGCTGGACGCATCAAACCACCTCTTCCAGGCGTGGTACTCCTCATCAACAGACGGTGGGACAAGCTGGGAGGCAGACAGTCAGGTAAGCGATGCGCCTGGGTTGGGGTTCGACCTGAACGTGGGGCTGCCGCCTGGGAGCGGGAACGCGGCGGGGGACTACTGGGGACTGGGGAGCGCGGGGGGCTACGTCTACGCCGCCTGGACCGATACGCGCAATGGCGAGCAGGACATCTACACGTCCCGCGCTCTACGATCCGCGACTACGCCAACGCCTTCCTCTACACCAACGCAAACCTTCACATCGACCCCCACCCGAACTCCTACCGCCGCGCCTGTGCTTGTGGGACACGTTACCTGGCAGGGACGACCCGCCCAGCCTAACGCCTTGCAACAGGTGCCTGTGACGCTGACCCTGAAGCTGGGAACGACCGAAGTGAACTATGCGACCCAGACGACAGACGCAAACGGCTTCTTCACGGTGTCTGTAGGAAGCCTTGCCAGTGGAACCTACAGCTGGCGCGTGAAAGGGGCAAAATGGCTCGCCAACTCAGGGAGTGTAGCCCTGACTGGCGCGCCTAACACAAATGCGGAGATGGGCCTGATGAGGACGGGCGACACTAATAACGATAATATCGTCAATACCAGCGATTTCAGCATCCTGAAGATCACCTTTGGCAAAACCATAGGCGATCCAGGCTACGACGCGCGAGCCGACTTCAACGGCGATAACGCGGTCAACACCACCGACTTCAACCTTTTGAAGAACAATTTCGGGCTAGAAGGTGCGCCGCCCATATAGGGGATCAGGGATCAGGGATCAGGGATCAGGATTTAGAAACTGATCCCTGATCCCTGATCCCCGATTACCGGCTCCGTCCGGAATCCCGATCAATCATCAGACCCGACTCGTCTACCGCTTCAAAATCCTGACCATGCAGATTGCGCAGTTCAACCAATATCTCGTTGTCCCAGCGTTCGTCGGGCGTGCCGGTTATTGACCACGCGCCCCCGTTGTCGGCCAGGAACATGCCATAATCCTTCAACGCCTGCAAAATCACCCTTACCTGCTGTGGATAGCTAGAAATGTCCACACTAGCCTTCAGGCGCACGCGCAAGCCCATAGGCGGTAGGTTCGGATCGGCGTCCTCGCTCGCGTAATGCCGGGCTGGCCAGAGATAAGCTCTTTGGGTGCGCGGTACGGTAAACCTGAGAGCGTGATTTATCCTGCCACTAGCTACCTCGTCGTAAGTTACCAGGCCGGGCAGAATAGGCAAGCCTGCTCCGTCCGCTGAGGTCCAACCCGATGGCCGTAAGTCATCGGAGCTTAGATGCCAAACCGCACCCGATCCCGACTCCCAGCTGCCGTCGGCGTGAGGATACGCGCTGAACACCTCGTACAGTGTGCAGGAATCACGCTCAATTACTATTACGTGCCGGTCTCCGGTACTGGCTGGCCCGCCTTCGATGGGAGCGTTAGTGGGTATGGGATACGGGCCAGGGTCGCTCTGATCGGCATATCTGAAGGTGATCGGCACGAATTGCTGCAAGCCAGGCACAGTCACGTAGGGGACGCCGATTGTCTCGCCATTATACAGCCCCGAACCAAAATCTGAGTGCAGCGACGCGGTCACGCCGATGCTGGCGACGTAATTATCCGAAAGTGCATAAGTAGGAAGCGCAGTTATATTCCGGTTCCAGATGTTATCGGGCAAGAAGGAACATGGCGCTCCAATAGTAGGGGTGATGGTAGGGGTAGGGGTAACACTAGGGAGCGGAATGGAAGTGTAGGTTGCTGTGGGCGTAGGGAAGGGAGCCGCCCCACACTGCCCGAAGCTCCGCTTTTGAAGATTGAAGTCACCGATGTTTACAGCGTTATCGCCGTTGAAGTCGGCTCGCGCGTCATAGATTGGGTCGGGGAATGATTTATCGAAAGTAACTTTCAGGATGCCAAAGTCAAGCGCGTTTACACAATTGTCATTGTTGGCGTCGCCTTCCCTGAGCGTCCCCATCTCAATCATGTTCGTACCCGACACGAGGGTGGCGCTCCCTGCATTTGCCAGGGTCTGCGGGCGCTTGATGCGCCACAGGTAGACGCCCGGCGATAGTTCGGTCGTCAAGGTGAAATACCCACTCTGGTCGGTGCTGGGCGCCTGATCCAAAGTGTAGTCACCAGAGGCCGACATCAGGGTTACGGAAACAGGCACGCTCCAACGAGCGTTTGGAGGGGCAGGCCTCCCCAATAATAGCACCTCGCCAGATACACTTGCGTCGGCGAGGCTGGGCGCAGAGGTGGGATGAGACGCACCATAAAATGTGGCGGGATTGGCCGAGAATACCCTCTGACTCGCCAGTAACGCGCCGAGGAATGCAAGCGCGCCAATATAGAGGCTTACGGAGCGCCTGCACGTTAGTTTACTCATTGTATCTACCAACATTTGCCTGATTCCTCTAATAAATCATAGTATATCCGATAGCCAACCTGGATGGAAGACCAAGATTCTTACATTCCTAGGGGAAGACCCTATCTCTTTGTTAAGGTATAATGGAGGCAATGAAGCCGCTGACGATTGGCGTTGCTGGGGGCACAGGTTCGGGAAAGACCACCGTGACGAAGGCCTTGATGCAGGCCGTTGAGCCGGAAAATGTCACGTTCCTGCCCCATGACGCTTACTACCGGGAATACAGCCACCTCTCCTTCGAGGAACGCGCGCGTATCAACTGGGATCACCCCGATTCGCTCGAAACCGAGTTGCTGGTAAGCCAGCTTGCCTGCCTGGTTGAAGGTCAGGCGATTGACAGGCCCCAGTACGACTTTCGCATTTATTCCCGCCTGCCGGAACCCCAGCGCGGCGAGCCTCGCCCCGTTATAATCGTCGAAGGGATTTTGATACTCGTAGAACGAGAACTGCGTGACTTGCTCGACATAAAAGTCTTCGTGGACACCGACGCCGACATCCGCTTCATCCGGCGTCTACAGCGCGACGTAACCGAACGCGCCCGCTCGGTCTCCTCCATCGTGGAGCAATATTTAGACACAGTGCGTCCCATGCACCTCGAGTTCGTAGAGCCAAGCAAACGCTACGCGGACCTCATTATCCCGGAGGGCGGTCATAACCGAGTAGCGATAGATATGCTCGTAGCTAGGGTGCAGGCGGCAGTCGCTGTGTAGGGTGAGGGAGTAGGATGATCCCGTAGGGGCGCACGGCCATGCGCCCCTACGGGATCATCCTACTCCAGAGAGGAGCCTATGACCAAAAACCAGATACAAATACAAACACCCGATTGGGTGCGGGACGCGGTTTTTTACCAGATTTTCCCGGACCGTTTTGCGATGAGCATGAGCCTGCACAAACCGCGCAACCTGGAACCCTGGTACAGCACGCCGACGTACCACGGCTTCAAGGGTGGCGACCTGCTGGGCGTGGTCGAACACCTTGATTACCTGGTGGACCTGGGTATCAACGCCATCTATTTCAACCCGGTCTTCCAATCGGCGGCTAACCACAGGTACCACACCTATGATTACTACAATGTAGACCCCCTGCTGGGCGGAAACGCCGCGCTGCGGACGTTGCTGGACGAAGCGCACGGGCGCGGCGTCAGAATAATACTCGACGGCGTCTTCAATCACGCCAGCCGGGGTTTCTTCCAGTTCCACGACATCCTGGAAAACGGGCCGCATTCTCCTTACGTAGACTGGTTTTCGGTGCATGGTTGGCCCCTCCACGCCTATGAAAGCACGCAACCGCCGAACTACAAC
The DNA here is from genome assembly GCA_038324555.1 of Chloroflexia bacterium. GTDB lineage: Bacteria > Chloroflexota > Chloroflexia > QHBQ01 > JADMIH01 > JADMIH01. The sequence goes on along the minus strand of JBBQIC010000085.1, from coordinate 4,410 downwards.
GCATGGTGGAACCTCCCGGCCCTGCCTCAGTTCAACACGGCCTATCCCGATGTGCGCGAGTATCTGTTCGGGGTCGCCGAGTACTGGGTCAACTTCGGCATAGACGGCTGGCGGCTCGACGTGCCCGCCGAGATAGACGACGACGCTTTCTGGCAGGAGTTCAGGCAGCGGGTGAAAGCAGCCAACCCGGAGGCTTATATCGTTGGTGAGATCTGGCACGACGCAAGACGCTGGCTGGCGGGCGATCAGTTCGACGCGGTGATGAATTATCTCTTCACGAAGCTGTGCATCGAACTCTTTATTGGCGACGGAATAGACAGCAACCTGGTGCAAGACACTAGCCTCTGGCCCATCCGCAGTCTGACGCCGCATCACTTCGCCAGCGAGATCGAAGCCTTGCTGAAGCTCTACCCGCGCGAAGTCACCGAGGTCCAACTCAATCTCCTCGATAGTCACGACACTGCGCGCTTCGTGAACATGGCGAAAGGGGATGAGACCGCGCTGAGGCTGGCTACAGTGATGCAGATGGTCTACCCAGGCGCGCCCTGCATCTACTACGGCGACGAGATAGGCATGGCCGGTGGTAAGGACCCCATGAGCCGCGCGGGCTTTATCTGGGACGAGAAGGACTGGAACCACGACCTCCTGAGCTTCATGAAGAAGGCGGTCGCCCTGCGCCACGCCCACCCCGCGCTCAGGAGAGGCGGTTACGTCACCCTTCTCGCCGACGACACAGTCTACGCCATGGGTCGCCAGCACGAACACGACCGCGTAGTAGCAGCCTTCAACGTTGGTCGCTCAATCGCGGAAGCCCGCATACCCGTAGGCGAGTTCCTCCCCGAAGGCGCTGTCCTGCGCGACGCCTTCAAGAAAGACATGTTTACGGTCAAAGACGGCGTGTTACGGGTGCATATTCTGCCCCGCGCCGCCGTAGCTCTCGAATTAGTGAGGTGAAAGACAGTTGTCCCAGAAACAGGTCAGAGAAATCGTCATAGTTGACTATCGCCCGGAATGGGTCGAAGATTTTACAGACATAGCCCGCGCCCTACAGGAAGCGTTGGGCGACCTCGCGCTGCGGATAGACCATATCGGTTCGACCGCGGTGCCGGGCCTCGCTGCGAAGGATGTCATAGACGTGCAGGTCACGGCCCGCGATTTCACGCCCGACCTCGAAGCCGCTTTCAGGCGGGCGGGCTTCGAGCGTCTTCCTCAAATAACGCAAGACCATATTCCACCAACCGCAATAGGCCAGAGCCACGACCAGGATTGGGAGAAACAGATGTACCGCTCCCCCAATATTCGCCCTCACAACCTCCACGTTCGCAGGGCAGGAAGCGCGAATGGCCACTATGCCCTCCTCTTCCGCGATTATCTACGCGCACATCCCCTCGCAACCGCCGCCTACGCCCAGTCCAAAAAGGCCCTAGCACAACACGGGCCGACCGATTGGGACCTCTATTACGACGTGAAAGATCCAATTTGCGACATCATCATGGCGGGAGCAGAGGATTGGGCTGCTTCGACGTGCTGGCGAGTTGAGCATTATTCCTAACGTGGAAGCCCCGGCAGCGTCGTAGGCTTGGGGGACTGCCCCGTGCCTGCCCTGCTGGTTTACCAGGGCGGTCGGGCGGTAAGGAGAGAGGGCAGGCCCCCGTGCCTGCCCATAGGCGCGAACTTAAGGGCAGACAAACCCTCTGACCCGTGTCATTCTGAGCCGCCGCGAAGAATCTCGTCGTGGACCAGGATGAGTGGGACATGGTAAATCCAGCATCTACGCGAGGTACGAGATTCTTCGCTGCGGCTCAGAATGACACGGGTCAGAGGGTTTGTCTGCCATGCAGCCTCCTTAAGTTCGCGCTTATGGGGGCCTGCCCCTGCGATCCGCTCCTCTACCGAATATGAATTGCCCGTGACAAAAGTTTCACGCGCTTGCCCTCCACCTATCTTTCCCTTATAATTGACCTGTCAACTTGTGTTGCCCACCTGAAAAAAGGACAGCCCCAACGTGCCTCTTCATAAGGTCGAGACATGCACTATTCTCGTAAGGACCTCACGATAAACCACAAACTATGAACAACTCCCATAACGAGCCAAGCGCACACCCGATTGATCTGGCTGAAACGCGCAACAGCAACGGCAAAGTAGCGCATATCGGCAAAGCGGACCTGCATATTCACACTTCGCTAGGCGACGGCCTGGCGAGCGTACAACAGATTTTTGACTTCGTTGAAAACTACACCGATCTTGATGTTATCGCAATCACCGACCACGACGACGCGCGCGGAGCTATACAGGCGCTCGAGCTGATCGAGCAGCGTCACTATCGCTTCAAAGTGATACCCGGCAACGAGATCACCACACGCCAGGGACACCTGCTCGCTCTTTTCGTAACAGAAGAGTTTCCGATGCTGCGCTCGCTAGCGTGGAGTATGCAGGCGGTGTACGAAGCGGGCGGCATAGTAATCGCGCCCCACCCCCTATCCTGGCTGACCACCTCCATCCGGGAGAAGCAATTGCTGGCAGCCCACGAGGGGAGATATCCGTTTCACGGCATTGAGACCTTCAACCCGTCGTATGCTGGTCAAGTCTCTCACAAGCGCGTCAAGGAATTGAACGAAACTATACTCAAGCTGCCGGAGTTCGGCGGCTCCGATGCGCACGCACTCTCGATGATAGGCAAAGGTTACACATTCTTTCCTGGCAGCACGATAGAAGATCTCATGCAAGCCATGAAAGACAAGACCACCCAGGCGGGCGGAACCTTCATGAACCTGCGCGACCACGGCCAGATAGCCGCGCCCAATCTCTGGAAGAGCATGATCGTCCACCCTACCTACAAGGTAAAGCGCGCAGTGAGCAAGCGATTTGCTAAAAATAGGGAGTAGGGAATAGGGTGAGGGAGTAGTTCTTACCCTACTCCCTCACCCTATTCCCTACTCCCTCGCACGCAGGAGCCGCCAACATGCCCGACAAACCGTTAAGCATAGGTCTGGTCTCGCCCTATGACTACTCCAACCAGGGCGGTGTTACCGAGCATATTAATTACCTGTCCAAGGAACTGAAGGCGCGAGGGCACAGCGTCAAGATACTCGCGCCATTCTCCTCCGAGCAGACCGAAATGCCGGAGGACGTGTATGCCCTCGGCGCTGTCACACACATCCCGGCCAACGGCTCAATTGCGCGCATCTCTCTGTCCCCCGACCTTGGACGCACGATAAAGGCCATTCTGCGCACCGAGCAATTTGACGTGGTGCATCTCCACGAACCACTTATGCCCGCCGTGCCCCCGCTCGTACTCCGGTATTCCACCAGCCCAAACGTCGGTACTTTTCACGCCTTTGGGGATTCGTCCACAGCATACGCCATGGGGCGGCCCATCCTCCGGCGTTTCTTCGAGCGCATAGACGGCCGCATAGCCGTATCGCCCGCCGCCCTCGAATACGTGTCGCAGTACTTCGGCGCGGACTACGAGATTATCCCGAACGGCGTAGACGTAGCGCGTTTCAGCGCCGAACTACCACCAATCGAGTGGATGCGCGATGGGAGGCCAACTATCCTGTTCGTAGGACGCTTTGAGGAGCATCGTAAAGGCTTGCGCTGGCTGCTACAGGCTCTACACATTATAGAGCCTTATTTCCCCGACCTGCGGCTGGTGGTGGCGGGCAGTGGCGATCCCAACGAAGTCGCAGAGTGGTTGCCGTTGCGTGACTATTCTCGCGCCGGCAGGGTAATATATCGCTCCGCAGGCTCGGCGCTTGAAGTGGAGTTCACCGGCTTCGTGCCCGCAGAAGACCTGCCGCGCTACTACCAATCATGCGACGTGTACTGCGCTCCCTCCACAGGTGGTGAGAGCTTTGGCGTGGTGCTCCTCGAAGCTATGGCGGCTGGCGTACCTATTCTCGCAAGCCGGATAACCGGCTACGCCACCGTGCTGACTCACGGACGCGAAGGCTTCATGGCCGAGCCAAAGAACCCGGCGGCTATCGCTGCGGGGCTGATACGACTCCTGAGCGACCCAACCTTGCGCCAGCATATGGCCCAAGCCGGTGCGCGCACAGCCCGTCAGTACGACTGGCCCATCGTAGCTGGTCGCGTCCTGGCATTCTACGAAAAGACAATCGCCCGCGTTGGCCGCCCCATGCCCGCCAAACAGCGTCGAAGTTGGAGTCGCCTGCGAGCTTCATCGTAACTCACCTTACGCAGTGAGGTAGCAGGGTTGTCGCAAAGTCGAAAGCAAAACTATGAGAGCAACAAACCAACTGACCCGTGTCATTCTGAGCCGCAGCGAAGAATCACTACGAGGTCGTAAGCGTCAGAGATAGCGGTACTGATACCAGACAGGCTGCTAAGGTGGGTGATTCTTCGCTGCGGCTCAGAATGACACGGGTCAGTTGGTCCTTTTCTTCTAGC
>JBBQIC010000084.1:0-12926 GCA_038324555.1 Chloroflexia bacterium | reverse complement strand
TGGTCATAAATCGTAGGCATGATTGCGGCTGTAGGGGCGCACGGCCGTGCGCCCCTACGGGTGGACCGCAGATGTACGCTAGTACGTAGCGTGTGTCTGACCATTTATGACCATGCCTCAATTAGTTGGAACAGATGCCCTTGTGGTCGCCCTCTTGACGAAGACGAAGCGGTATGCAGAGAGGGCGACCACAAGGGTCGCCCCTACGGAGCACCCCAACTCTGAACATTTACCTGTCCGATCCCAGTAGGTTTTGCCCCCAGATATGTTATACTGATCGCCTGTCACGGCACGGTAGGTGCTTAGATAAATCCCCATTAGAGATACGAAGCGTATCACAACACTAATACTCTCAGTCATGCCAGGCGAACGGCGTGTTCTTTACGGCTACCTTTTATCAAGAAACTATACCAATATATGAGGTAACATAAACAATGAAAATAGGTTTACAAGTCAACAATTTCACATGGGAAGGCGGAGACGCCAAAATCGGCGAAACTTTCGGGGCGATTGGCCGCCGCGCTGAAGACGCGGGCTTCGACAGCCTCTGGGTGATGGACCACTTCTTCCAGATACAGGGCATCGGCCCCGCCGAGTGGCCCATGCTCGAGGGCTACAGCGCGCTATCCTTCATCGCAGGTCAAACGTCTAAGATCAAGCTGGGTACTATGGTAACGGGTGTAACCTATCGCTACCCAGGCATATTCATCAAAACAGCCACTACCCTCGACGTATTGTCGGGTGGTCGCGCATACCTGGGTGTAGGGGCCGCCTGGAATGAGAGCGAGCACCTGGGCCTGGGAGTACCCTTCCCGTCCACCAAAGAGCGGTTCGAGATGCTTGAAGAGACCCTACAGATAGCTCACATGATGTGGTCCGGCGAGGTTAGCCGCTTTGACGGCAAGCATTACCAATTAGCCCAGACGTTGAACTCACCGCAAGCCGTCACCAAACCCCATCCGCCCATACTTATCGGCGGCGGCGGTGAGCAGAAAACGCTGCGTCTCGTCGCCAAGTATGCGGATGCCTGCAACCTCTTCTTCCGCATGGGGACGGACGTAGTGAAGCACAAGCTAGACGTATTGCGCAGCCACTGCGAGGCCGAAGGTAGACCTTACGAGGAAATAGAGAAAACCAGCCTGGACCGCATCCACGTCACACCACAAGGCGGCAACGACAGCATGTCCACTCAGCAAGCCATAGACTCCTTCGGTGAAGGGGCGGGGCTTGGCTTCGACCAGGCCATAATTAGCATGAGCAACGTCAGCGACCCAGATGCGTTTGAGGTCTTCAAAGAAACGATTGTGCCCGCCGTACATGCCATGAAGGTCGCAGGACGCTAACCTAAATTATGAAGTAAGAATTATGAATTATGAATTGCCTTTGCTCATAATTCATAATTCTTACTTCATAATTTGCCAAGAGGAATGATGGACAAGCTAAACGATAAGCTCAGGGAATATCTAAGTGGGCCAAGGTTCGCCGTAGCGGCGACCATAAACCAGGATGGCGCCCCTCAGCAGACAGTAGTATGGTACGAATTGCAGCAAGACGACCGCATAATGATGAACACACGGGTAGGCAGGCTCAAAGAGAAGAATCTGCGACGCGACCCGCGTATGTCAATTTGTGTGGGAGATGACTATCGTTACCTCACGATAAAGGGGCGCGTCACCCTCAATTACGATAAAGAACAAGCTCTGGCCGACATCAAGACCCTTGCAATTCGCTATTACGGTCAGGAGAAAGGCGAACAGAAAACACGCGACGTCTACGGCAAACAGGACCGCGTGACCATCTACCTGACTATCGAAGATATACACGAGTATGAGATTTGACGATTCAAAACCCAAAACCCAGAATCCAAAACTCCGCATAGCGGCCCTGGCGGGCGGCGTGGGCGGTGCGAAGTTGGCGCATGGCCTCCAGGCGGTGCTGCCTCCGGGGGCTTTGTCCGTCGTGGTCAATACCGCCGACGATTTCAAGCTGTGGGGCCTGCATATATCGCCTGATTTGGATACTGTCATGTATACGCTGGCGGGCGTCGCCAACCCGCAAACCGGGTGGGGTCTGGCGGGCGATACGTGGCGCGCGCTCGATATGCTGACTCAATACGGCAGAGACCCCTGGTTTCGCGTAGGCGATATGGACCTGGCGACCCACGTCTTACGCACCCAGCTAAGGCACGAAGGGCGCACCTTGACCGAGGCTACGGCCAACCTGGCCTCTTCGCTCGGTGTGCGCAGCCACCTGCTGCCAATGTGTGACGAGCCTGTAGAGACCCTGGTTGAGACCGCCGAAGGTACGCTCAACTTCCAGGATTATTTCGTCCGCCGCCGCCACGCCGATACAGTAACGGGCGTGACCTTCGAGGGCATAGATAGCGCCCGCCCCACGTCCGCCGTGAGCGAGGCGCTGGGCGAGGTTGCCGCTATTGTCTTCTGCCCCTCAAACCCTATAGTAAGCATCGGCCCTATCCTCGCGGTCCCCGGCATGTTGGGGCTTATCGAGCGGTCGCGGTCGGTGAAAGTGGCCGTCAGCCCCATCGTGGGTGGGGCAGCCCTCAAAGGCCCCGCCGCCGACATGCTTCACACCCTGGGGCACGAGGTCTCTCCTGTGGGCGTGGCCTCTCTATACGCTGGCCTGCTTGATGGCATAGTGATAGACCGAGTTGACGCAGCGCTCGCCCCGCGTATAGAGGAGTTGGGCATCAGAGTGGAAATAACGGATACTATAATGAACAGCGACGCAGACAGGCAAGCTCTCGCGGAAACCGTGCTTCACTTCTGTGGGACGCTAGGTGCGCACATCGAAATGGAAAGGGCAGAAGTGTGAAAACGGTAGCCGTAGTACCGGTAAAGAGCCTCAGCGAAGCCAAGACCAGGCTGGCGGAAGTCTTATCGCCAGAACAGCGTGCTACTCTTACTCTAGAAATGCTGGCCCATGTGCTGAACGTACTGGCGCGCCCCGGAGTCGTGGACCTGATCGCTGTAGTTGGCCCGAACGCAGAGGGATTGGACCTGCCCCCGAATGTTATCCACGTCAAGCAAACCACCCCAGGGTTGAACCATGCGCTGGGGCAAGGCAAAGAGTGGGCTATAGCGCGAGGGGCTGATGCCCTCCTGGTGGTCCTGGGGGACCTTCCCCTCCTCACGCCTGACGACATTGGAAGCATTGTACAACTTGGTTCGCAAGGCGATACAGTGGTATTAGCCCCTGACAGGCATAACGCGGGTACGAATATAATGCTGGCCTATCCAGCACCTCTGGCCCGTTTCGCCTTTGGGCAGAATAGCTACGCCGCGCATCAGGCGTTGCATCGCGGCGCCGGGGCGCAGGTAAAAACCTACATATCACCGGGCACATCCATTGATGTAGACACGCCCGCCGACTTGTTCCTCTTGGAGCAAGGACCGCTTGCATTGGCTTCATAAATCAAGCATTTCAATCACGAACTGCACGAAATGATTGAAATGCTTGATTTACTGAAACTAGAGGTGTTGTAAAAGATGAGCAACCGCGACCTAACCTTTGGCTTTGTAATACAGCCCACGCCCAAAGGCTTCTCCGATGAGGAGATGGCCGACCCTACGCGGGCCATCCACGCGCTCATGACCGCCAACGAGCGGTTTATAGAAGCATCGCGGCCTCACTTCGATTCAGTGTGGGCCGAGGACCACTTTCAGTGGGATAAGCGGCCTGTGCTGGAAGCTATAACCGCCCTCACTTACCTGATCGGACGGCACCCTGGTATGCGCTTCGGGCATCTCGTACTGGGCCAATCGTACCGCAACCCTGCGCTCACGGCAAAGATGGCTGCTATACTTCAGGTGCTCTCCGGGGGCAATTTTATACTGGGTATAGGTGCTGGCTGGAAGGAAGACGAATACCGCGCTTATGGCTACCCCTATCCCTCCGCAGCCGCGCCCACAGACCAACTTGAAGAGGCCGTGCAAATCATCCGCGCCCTATGGACCCAGAGTCCCGCCAGCTTCCAGGGTAAATATTACAGCATCGAAAACGCCGAGTGCCAGCCCCAACCCAACCCGCCTATCCCACTTCTCATCGGTGGCGCGGGCGAGAAAAAGACTCTGCGCATAGTAGCCCGCCACGCCGATTGGTGGAACCACAACTTCTGCACCGCCGAAGAATACGCCCACAAACAGCGCATTCTGGCCGACCACTGCCGCGAAATCGGGCGCGACCCAAACGAAATCGTACACACCTACTACGCCGCTGTCAGCCTGGTAAACGACCTTTCGCAGTCCCAGGCAGGCGCACGAGACTTCCACGTAGTAGCAGGAACCCCCGATATGGTAACGAAGGAGCTATCCCAATTCGTAAAACTGGGCGTCAAACACTTCCAACTCCGCTTCCTCGACTTCCCGCAAATGGACGGCTTGGAGATGTTTGTGGAGAAGGTGCTGCCGAGATTAGCGTGAAACGTGAAACGTGAAACGTGAATTACGCTATCACGTTTCACGTTTCACGTTTCACGTTTCACGTTTCACGAACCCATGCAAATCACCATCACCGGCATCAATAGCATTCCAGAGGTAAAGCCTGGCGACGACCTCCCAGGCTTGATTGTGGACGGGTTCGCGGCTACAGGCGTCACTTTGCAGCAGGGCGACGTGCTCGTGGTCACGCAGAAGATTGTGAGTAAGGCCGAGGGGCGGCTGGTTGATCTTAATAATATTGAGCCGTCGCCTTTCGCGTTGGAGCACGCCCGCAAGTGGGGCAAAGACCCCCGGCAGATCGAGGTCGTGCTGATGGAGAGCGCGCGCATCGTGCGTATGGATAAGGGCGTGCTGATTTCTGAGACGCATCAGGGTCTAGTGTGCGCCAACGCAGGGGTAGACGCCTCCAACGTGCCGGGAGAAGACATTGTCAGCTTGCTCCCTGTGGACTCCGACGTATCGGCGGCGCGCATCCGGGAGGCTTTGCGACAGAGTACGGGTGTGGACGTGCCGGTGATAATCTCCGACTCGTTCGGGCGCACCTGGCGCAACGGCATCATCAACGTCGCTATCGGCGTCTCCGGCCTTCAGGCGCTTACAGACTATAGAGGGCAGGACGACCAGTTTGGCTATCGCATGAGCGCGACTGTTATAGCGGTGGCCGACGAATTGGCTTCGGCTGCCGAACTTGTCATGGGCAAGCTCGAAGCCTGTCCCGTGGCTCTAGTCAGGGGCTACCCTTACACAGCGGCTGAGGGCACGGCGCAAGAGTTGGTGATTGACCCCACGCGAGATATGTTCCGGTGAGCATGGAATGACAGACCCAACCATAAGCGTGCTTTGTTCCACCGGAGCTTTCAGCCGCGACCCCGACCGCACAGATCATCTCGCCATACTTGAGTACGGGCCGGACCTTGACGTAGACGGCTTTGAAGTGATTTTCTACCCGGATTGGTATGGGAACGCCGGGCGGATCGCGCAGGACTTGCGCGAGTCGGGCCTGCGATTCCCCGCCATGCACGCCGAAAAGAGCATAGGTCCCCTGTTGGGCGGCGCAACCCGCGAAGAGCAAAGGCAGGGTTTCCAGAACCTCACAAGCAACTGTCGTTTTAGCAGCGAAATAGAAGCTCAGTTTGTGGTCTTGCACTTATGGGGACTGCCCGCTTCGGACTTGTACATCGAGCGCAACCTCGCCGCCCTTGGTGATTGCCTGAGCATGGCTGAAGATCACGGCCTCCAACTGGCTATAGAGACTGTCCCATGCCTGCGCGCCGACCCGTTGAGCATCATACACCGGGCGCTCGACCAGGACGGGCGTTGCAAAGTGGCCCTCGACACCGAGTTCCTGGCCTCCCACAACCAGTTAAACGAGAGCCTCGATGCGGATTGGCTCTGGCAAGATGACAGGGTAATACACGTCCACATAAAAGACTATAACGGCACCATGCACACGCCCGATAACCGCCGCCAATATCTGCACCCCGGCGAGGGTAACATAGACTTCCCCAACTTCTTCAAGCGCCTCAAAGAGCGAGGTTTCAGCGGCTCCGTCAGCCTTGAAGCGTCGGCTATGAGGCAAGACGGCAGCGTGGATATAAAGAAGTTGCAGGGGAGTTTGGCTAAGCTGCGCGAACTCTCAACGCAGAAGGAGTAGCTGTGTTATGAAAGCCATATGGAACCGCATCGATATCTGGTTAGCAGCCAACCTACCAGAGGTCCTTAATAGCTTGCAGCCTGGATCTACAGATCAGGCGATTTCAGAAACCGAAGCATTCCTGGGTGTTACCTTTCCAAGCGATATTAGAGACTCGTATAAAATACATGATGGCCAGTTATCGGAAAGTCCTGGCTTTCTTGGAGGCTGGGAGTTTCTGTCACTCGATAATATTCGTGATCAATGGAATGTTTGGAAAGAGCTTCTCGATGATGGAGCTTTTGAAGGCTTAAAGAGCGAGCCAAATGGCCCAATCCAGGATGACTGGTGGGATCCAAAATGGATTCCGCTTACATATGACGGTAGTGGTAATCACCATTGCTTAGATTTGAATCCTGCCCAAGGTGGCGATCTCGGGCAAATAATTACTATGTGGCACGATGATCCGACGCGGAGTATGGTTGCGAGCAGTTTCAGAGCATGGCTGGAACAGTTCGCTCATGACCTTGAAATAGGAGAATACGTTTACTCGACTGAATACAATGCCCTCCTGAAAAAGGATGAACTCTAAAAGGTTATAAGTATAGGAGAGATATAACATGAACATAATCGGTTACGCTGCCATGTGCGAGCAATTTCACCCTAACGACATAATAAAGTACAGCAAACAGGCTGAAGATAATGGCTTCACGGGCCTGATGGTGTCTGACCACTTCCACCCCTGGACGCCTTCGCAGGGGCAGAGCGCGTTCGTGTGGTCGCTGCTGGGCGCGCTTGGGGCCACTACCAACCTGCGCTTTGGCACGGGCGTAACGCCGCCGGGCTACCGCTACCACCCCGCTATACTGGCGCAGGCCGCCGCCACCCTCGAGGCTATGTTCCCAGGACGCTTCTACCTGGGGTTGGGCGCGGGCGAGGCGTTGAACGAGCACATCGTGGGCAACTACTGGCCCGAACCTGTGGCTCGCCTGGAGATATTGGCCGAGGCAATAGAGGTTATACGCAAGCTTTTTTCTGGCAAGGTCGTCAGGCACAAGGGCACGTACTTCACCGTAGAAAGCGCCAGGCTCTACACCATGCCAGAGGCCCCGCCGCCTATCTACGTGGCTACCTCCGGCCCCATCAACGCCGAACGTACGGGCCGTACCTGCGATGGGCTGATAACGGTGGGTGCCGCCGACGAGAAGATAAAGACGCTCCTCGACCGCTTCGAGAAGGGCGCGAAAGAGGCGGGCAAAGACCCCTCACAAATGCCCCGCATCATCCAGTTGCATGTGTCGTGGGCAGAGAGCGACCAGCTTGCAGTTGACCAGGCGGTGAAAGAGTGGCCCAACGGCGGCATGAACTTCCCCAAGCAGGACATCCGCAACCCCGAAGACTTCGAGGCGATGGCAAAGATGGTGCGCCCCGAAAACTTCAAAGGCCGCGTGCTCACATCCGCCGATCTGAACGTCCATCGCGAGCACATCCAGCACTTCGTAGACCTGGGTTTTACCGAGCTATACATCCACAATGTAGGCCGCAACCAGGAGGAGTTCATAGGAGCTTATGGGCGAGAGGTTATACCGCAGATAGAGTGGCCGAAGAGTTAATGATAGTCTCACCTTACGCAATCTCTAGAAGGAAAGGAACCAAACAGCCCTTGTCATTCTGAACGGAGTGAAGAATCTCGTCGTTGACCCTGATGCCTGAGCCTCATTTGTGCCGTCACATCCGGGTAAGGGACGAGATTCTTCACTCCGTTCAGTACCTCACTAACTAAATTATGGCAACATATCGGTATAGGGGCGCACGGCCGTGCGCCCCTACGGAGGCACAGCAGGTACTGTCATTCCTTAGTTAGTGAGGTATTCAGAATGACAAGGGTTAGCTCATCTCCTCCACTCAGCGAACTGCGTAAGGTGATGATAGTATAATTATGAACTCACCTTCGGGAGGTTTGCCAACACGCTCTGGACTAGAAACCATCTCCCAATCAAGAACTATAATATGCCCTTGCCAACTGAAACCAAGCAACTATTCACCCAAACCCAATCCGCCTACGTCGCAGCACAGCGCGTCGCTCATCTCTCCACCGCCGACGAGAGCGGGCGGCCCTATGTTGTGCCGGTGTGTTACGCCTTCGACGGCAGCTACTTCTATATTGCCCTCGATGATAAGCCCAAGAGCGTCCCTCCTACGCGGTTGAAGCGCGTGCGCAACATCATGCGCAATCCGCAAGTCGCGCTGCTGGTAGACACCTACAACGAAGATTGGAGCCGCCTGTGCTACGTGCTCATAAACGGGCACGCTGAACTTGAGCCTGCCGGTACGGAGCGCCACACCAGGGCCATAAGTATACTCCGCGAAAAGTATCCGCAATACCGCGAAATGGGTATAGACCAACAGCCCGTGATACTAATCACACCCATTTCAACCCACGCCTGGAAGGGCAGTGAAAGCGCGCCCGCCTCGGAAACCGAAGCCACGCGCCTCGAACTGGATTTTGCTTCCCTTGTCAGGGGCAGGCACGTAGTTAGGCAGTTCAAGCAGATAGCCGTGCCGCGCGAGTTAGTGGAGCGGGTCATAGAAGCCGCAGGGTGGGCGCCCTCGCCTCACGGCGCGCAGCCCTGGCGCTTCGTGGCGCTTTCGCGGCCTGAACTGAAGAAGAAGTTGGCGGAGGCTATGGCTGTCGAGTGGCGGCGCAACCTTGACATGGACGGTCAGGAGGCAGAGATAGTGGACACGCGCCTGCGCAAATCGCAAGGGCGCATCACCGCCAGCCCCGTACTGATTGTCCCTTGCCTTTACCTGGAAGACCTGGACCGTTATCCTGATGTGGTACGTCAGGAGGCAGAGAAGACGATGGCGATACAAAGCCTTGGCGCGGCCATCCAGAACATGCTTCTAAGCGCCTACAGTCTCGGCCTGGACGCAGGTTGGATGTGCGCGCCGCTCTTCTGCCCAGACGCGGTGCAGACAGCCCTTGATCTACCCGGCACACTGGTTCCGCATGCTCTGATAAACCTCGGCTACGGGGCCAAAGACCCGCCTCGCCGACCTCATAGGCTCGCGAACGACCTGATAGTGCGATACGAATAAGTAGGGGCGCACGACCATGCGCCCCTACTTATTCGTAATAGGACTTTTATGCCTCTTGTTGCCTGATAAGCTCTGTGTGAATTTCTATCTTGATAGTATCGCTTACGAGCAAGCCGCCGGTTTCGAGCGCCACATTCCAGGTCAGGCCGAAATCCTTGCGGTTGATCGTGGTCTTCGCAATGAACGACGCGATCTCGGTACCCCAGGGGCTTTTCGCACGGCCTTCCAGGGTAGTATCGAGAGTTACTTCTCTAGTTATGTCACGGATCGTGAGGTCGCCGATGATGCGGAACTCATCCTTGCCTTTTGGCTCTATGCGTTTGCTCTTGAAGGTGATAATAGGGTGGTTCTCGACGTGCAGGAAATCGGGCGAGTGCAGATGACCGTCGCGTTTGTCATCGCCGCTAACCAGTGAGGCAGCGTCAATCGTGGCCTGAACCGACGAGTTGGCGACGTTCGTGTCGTCCCAGTTGACTTGGGCTTCTGCCTTCTTGAATTGGCCCTTGACGGTGCTAATCATCATGTGCTTCGCAGAGAATTCTACGAGCGTATGGGTCGGGTCGGTCTTCCAAAGTATTGTTTTTGGTGCAATGCTAACCATTATTTTAAGTCTCCTTCTATTGTTTAAATCTATACTGTTTATATCTAAACTTCATATCCAAAAAAATGTATCAGTGTTCGTGGCGTTTCAGCGAATTATCGAGGCTCCGCAAGAGAGTGTGCAACGCACGCTGTTCGTCTTCTGCGAGAGAGGACATATGCTCCTGTATAAACCCCTCGTGGGCAGGTATTACTTGCGATGCCAGCTTCTGGGCGGCTTCAGTCAAAAAGAGCAAGTTTGACCTCCTGTCTTCGGGGTCGCTGCGCCTCTCTACCAGGCCCTGCTCTTCTAACCTGCTTATAAGCCCGCAAACGTTGCCCTTGGTTACGAGGAGCTTTTCCGCCAGCGCCTGCTGAGTTATTCCAGGGTCCACGCTGAGGCGCGACAACACCTCAAATTGCGCGGGGGTGACATTATAGTCTTGTAGATGGCTCATCGAGTGATACTGCATCTTCTGAAAGACGCGCATCAGATGGATCCATGCTAACAGTCCTGGGGTTCTCATTGCTGACATACGTTTGCTCTACTTGCTTTCTCAGTAATTCGCTGATGATGGTTTAAGTATAAACTACTTCCCTTCCTTTGTCAAGGGGCAATTTATGCGATTCGTAAACTTGACAATTGTGAGCGTGTATACTTATAATTGGTCAGCAGGGCATGGTTATGCTTGCTTTTGCGACCTGCCGAGGTGGCGGAATAGGCAGACGCGCTAGGTTGAGGGCCTAGTCCCCGTTAAGGGGGTAAGGGTTCAAATCCCTTTCTCGGCACCGATAACAAAGATGTTCTAAAACTGGATGTGAACTGGGGGCTTTTATAGCCCCCATTCGCGTTTTAATCGTCATTCTATCAAGAAATTATGACAGCCCAACAGAGAAGACACGATATGTTTATCAGCGATGTTCAGCCAAGTAAGACGTTGGCTGAATTGTCTGTATTGCGTGAAAATTGCGATCTTGAAGCAAAAGCAGCACAAGGCAGAGATGGAAGGGGGACTGTACCTGAGAGCTTTTGGGAGACCTATGTTGCAATGGCAAACACAGACGGTGGACTTGTACTATTAGGGCTTAGGGAAAAAGAGGATCACAGTTTTGAGCCACTTGGCTTACAGAATACGGCAAAAGTACGTAAATCCTTATGGGATGGTCTAAATAATACAGAAATAGTTAGTCACAATCTACTCACTAATCAAGATGTCCGGTTGGTAGATTATGACGGCAAGCAAGTATTGGAAGTATATATACCGAGATCATCTAGGCAGCAGCGTCCGATATATCTGGGCAAGAATCCCATCACAGGTACATTTCGCCGTAACTTTGAGGGGGACTATCGCTGTGATGAAGCTACAGTACGACGCATGCTTGCAGAAGCCCTTGAAGAATCTCGTGATGCACGGCTATTACTTGGCTTTGGGTTTGAAGACCTTGATTTAGGCACTTTTGCTGCATATAGGAACGAGTTTCGTTCTACGAAGCCTGGGCACCCTTGGCTGTCCCTGGATGATAGAGAACTACTACGGCAACTTAGGGGTTGGGCACGCGACCGCCAGACTGGTGACGAGGGCTTGACCCTGGCAGGGTTGTTGATGTTTGGACAGCTTAGAGCCATCCTCGATGCGTTGCCTAACTATATAGTGGATTATCAAGAGCGCCCTGCTCCCAAAACGGAGCCGCGTTGGGTAGATCGTGTGACTACAGATGGCACGTGGTCAGGGAACTTATTCGACTTCTATCGTAAGGTTTATCCCAAGCTCATTAATGATTTGAAGGTACCTTTCCGGCTTGAGCAAGGCTTCAAGCGGATAGATGAGTCGCATGTACATGAGGCACTTAGGGAGGCTTTTGTAAATACTCTTATTCACGGGGACTATAGTGGCTCTGTGGGTATTTTAGTAGTGAAGCGTCCAGATATCTTCGGATTCCGCAACCCTGGTGGGCTGCGCTTGCCTTTGCATGTGGTACTAGAGGGAGGCACTAGTGATTGTCGAAATCGTAACCTGCAGAAAATGTTTCAACTTGTTGGCGCAGGTGAGCAAGCAGGATCGGGCTTCCCTAAAATACTTCGTGCGTGGCAGGAGCAACACTGGCGAAAGCCATTACTACGTGATACAACGCAGCCTGAGCAAGCTCAATTGCAGTTACCTATGATGAGCCTATTACCCCAGGTTGTGCTTGATGAACTTGATCGCCGTTTTGGCCCCGGGTTCCGATCCCTTACCGAGAACGAAACTCTAGCATTAGCAACAGCTGTGATTGAACATAAGATTAGTAATGAGCGGTTACGTGAACTTACTGATTTACACTCAACCGACATTACTGAATTGTTGCGTGGCTTAGTAGAACGGGGCTTCTTGGGACCAAAGGGACGTGGTCGCTGGAGCTACTATGTTCTGCCAGGGGATCAAATTTCCCCGACCCTTCCTATGCTGGACGTTCTATTGAGTGATCCGAAGGAAGCAGAAACATCGGAACCTCGGAACCAAACATCGGAACCTAGTCCTCCGAGTCCTGAGCAACTGCTTACTCTTGCTGAACTTGTACGCAGTAACCGAAAGGTATCGAGGACCACTATGGAAAGGATCATTCTCACACTGTGTCAATGGCAGTTCTTTACAATCAAGGAATTAGCTAGCTTGCTAGGTAGGTCAGGCGATTTTTTACAAGCATCTTATGTAACCAAGATGGTAAAGCTTGGTCAATTAGAACTTAAGTATCCCGATAAGCCCAATCACCCGTTGCAGGCTTATCGTACTAAGCAAGCACTTCAAACAAAATAGCTGATCAGCAGAAGAAGACGCGCCAGGTCGAAAGGCTTACCGAGTGTTGCATCGGCGCAATCCTTGCCTTTCTCCCTCAACGCATCCGACGCCGACATCAGGATGATAGGCAAGTCCTTAGTTTGTGGGTTATCCCTCAATTTCTTGCATACGGTTATACCATCTATATCGGGAAGCATTATGTCTAAGAGCATAAGGTCGAAGTTGTTCGCGCAGGCGCTATCTATCGCCGCATTTCCATTGTATACCGTCTCGACTTCATAGCCCTCGTCTTCAAGAAGTTGTGACCACAAGGATACCAGGTTAATATCGTCATCAACTACCAGAACTTTAGCTGCCGTACCCTCCATTTGGACC
>JBBQIC010000083.1:0-12994 GCA_038324555.1 Chloroflexia bacterium | reverse complement strand
GCTGAATAGGACGCTGCCTTCAGGCTGACTTCATTGCAGATGGGAAAGAACGGCTGATACCCGGCGGGCTGGAGGGGCCGGTCGCTTGCGGATGGTCCATTCGGCAACGGCGAGGTTGATTACCCAGCCCGCGCCCATCAGGAGCGCTCTGCTCAACTCACTCGGCGGGCCAGCGATCAATTCCCCGACCAACAGGGTTAGCGCCTGCGTGCCCGCGCCCAGCCCGATCGCGTAGCCGCGCATCATCCAGGCGCGGTGCCGGATCACGTCGCCTCGCCGGATCGCGGCAAAGCCGAGGACGATGGACACGACCATGGCCGACCCAAACAGGAGCCGCAATACATAAAGCAGTTCACCGGTGCCTGCCGGGCGGGGATAGAACAGGGTCATCCACAGCGCTGAAAGCCCAACCAGCAGTCCGCATACAACCAGGAGCCGCCCGGCAGCGCGGTGCCAGCCTAGCCTGCGCCGCCGGAAGCGGGTGGCGAACTGGAACGCGCCCAGGATGGCATACACGCTGGCGCTCACGATATGCAGCACCACCGGCTGCGGCGACGCAAAGAACCGTGCGTTGGCCAGTGTGATTTGCGCGCCGCTGGCCAGCTCGCTCAGGCGGAAGGCGCCAGCAGCGAGCGGAATGGCGCTCAGTAGAAGCAGTGCGGCGACGAGCCACTTTGCCGAACCTGCTTTTGCCGGTGCTCTGGTTTGCGGAGGCGTAGGTTTCCCTGACGTATTGAGCTGCGGCACAGCGGGGGTTTGACCTGCATCGTAGACATTGTAGACATTCGCTTTCATGTTTAACTCCTTGGACAGATGTACGCAGTGCTGTGTGCGTTGCACAGTGCGTTCCGAAGATACCGGACTAGGTGGTAAGGCGTTATCACCATCGGTGGTGATTACGAGGGTGACTATCGAGTTCTCAATGAGACAAGCGGCCGCGTGGCCGCTTGTCACTCCATGCAGTTTCCAGCGACCTTACTCGGCTGCGGCTTGGCTGATCTGTGGGCTTACCCTGCCAGGTAAGGGTTCCGACACCTTCTCACGCCGCTCAGACAAGAGCGAGTAGCCCAGCCAGGCTATAGCTAGCCCCACCGGTATCCCCGCTAAACGCTGGGTTTCGTGCGGGAACAGCGCCGCCAGGGGGGTCAACGCAGACGCGACGGCAAGCAGCCCTGCCGCCCAGCGTGACAGGATGCCGGCGCGGAGCGTAGCGATCCCAAACAGCAGGCCGCCAAGCACATACAATATTCCTAGTACAGCATATATAGCCGGGAGGGCTCCGAGGTTAACCTCGGTGGCGCGCCCGGTGATGACTCCGAAGAAGACAGCCTCCACAAACTTCGGCGCCGTGGCCGCCAACGGCGGCAAGATAAAGGCTTCGGCGAAGATGTACGCCGACTGGAGCGCCCAGGCGAGGCTAAACATGAGAAAACCGGTCAGACCAAGCCAACCGGTCTCTTTCACTTGCCTGGCGTAGATCCCCCCAATGCCGAGCAGGAAGAAGAAGCACATAACCGTCTTCAACGGGGTGATGATTGCCCATGGGGTGGTGTTGACTGACGCAAGAGTGTCAAGTGGATGGATCGGCTGAATGCCCGCGAAAATGAGCCCAGCCAGCATGGCTGCTAACCCTGCCCAACGGATGACATTCGAGGGTATTATCTTCATTTTGCTCTGCTTTGTGGCTATGGTCTGGCGGTTGGTATTCATCTGTTTGTCTCCTTCAATTGTTGTAGTGTTCGAGGCCGAATTAGTTCTTTCGTTGGTAGCCATCGTTTTTCTCCTTTTTGACTATTTCCGGTATTGACGAGTTTCATGTATCGGTGTTTGACATCTTACGCATCTGCCTGGCCGGGTCTGGCGGCGGTTACCGAGATTAGTGGCATTCCTAAATCACGCACTTTTCTCAGCAATCCATGTAGCGCCGCCTGATCGACCACCCGGCCGGTTAGAAGCGTATCGCCGTTGTCTTCTAGCTTGAAGGTCAGACCCTCAAACCGGGCGGCCCACCTGTCATCAAGGTGTCCCTTGATGCGAATCTCATAAAGTTCCGGTTCGTAATGATCCTCGGTTGATGCGTATGTTTCACTCATTCTGCACTCCGTACATTTTCCTCATATGGGTGAACCTCCTTGCGGTTGCATTCGTTCTTTCCTTCCACCACAGCATAGGGATTAATGTGGGGAGGTGTCTTCCCCATGTGTGGGGATGTATGTGGGGATTTATTTGAGGTTATGTGGGAGAGGATGCCAGGCACACAAAAGCCCTGCCAGGTGTGCAATGAAATGCTGGTTTATCTGGCAGGGCTAGGTAACTATCTCAAAATTGTCAGTCGAGGACGCGAGTCTTCCACAATTGGAGATCGTGGCGGGTGCGGCTCCCGAACGGGAGGTTGGGGTTTATTTGCGGGCTGCCTTTCTATTGTACTTGCTCACCGCCAGTTCGTAAGCCTCGGCTAGCAATGTCCGCACTTTCGTTTCAAGGGTCTCGTCGCTGGGGTTGAGCACGCACACCCAGTACATCCGCCCATACACAGGGTGAGGCATCAACTGATCCAGGGCGGTGAAGTCGTAGTCGCTATAGTTAGCATCGCTTTCAGCCGCACTGGCCCCGTAGGAAGGTAGTTTTGGCGAGCCGAAGAGCGCGCGAAACGTTTGCTTGCCGAGGCCGATGTTCAAGCGAAAGACCGATGGGCGGTTGAGGTTGGAGAACTGGTCATTGATATCGCTCGTCACAAGCGTCACAAGTGGAAACATGTGATCTGGCGGCAAGGTAATATCCGGGTTGTAGAAGAAGAAGCTGTCGCCCGAAGCGACCACAATATCCACGCCCTCAAACGTATCGGTGATGTACAGGCTGATCTCAGCTTCGTTCACGGTATTGATCCTTTCTGACTGGCTTTGCAAGGCTATTATATCAAATCCAACTCTGCTGCCCGTTTGACCGCCGCCCGGCGACTACTTACGTTGAGTTTACTGTAGATACCCTTGGTATGTGTGCGGACAGTGCTCAAGGCGATCACGAGTTCACTGGCGATCTCCGGCCCAGAAAGCTCAGTTCCGAACAATCGGAGAACTTCAAGCTCACGCTGGCTTAGCGGCTCGATTAGGGTCTGCGAAGCGGGGGAGATGGGGGGGAGAGGGAAGGTGGAGAGAGGAGATTCGCCTACGCTCCCCTGCTGTTGTAGGGGCGCAATGGAGCGAAGCGAAATCCCGTGCGCCCCTACTTCAAATGCTGCCAGCAGCTTGCCTGTATAGTCTGGCATGATCCCGCGAGCGGCAGCTTCGAGGAGCAGTTGAGCCATGGGTAAGCCCTCGTCCACAAACATTCGGACGTAGCCCTCCGGCTCCGCCAGCGTCAGGGCGCGTTCCAGCGGCGTAAGAGCAGCAGGAATGCCGCCTTGCATCTGGTGGGAGAGCGCCTGCAATACCAGGATTTCTATCGCGCTTCCTGTCCTCCCACCTTCTTCCGCTGCTTTCAGGAGGCGCTCCAGTAGTCCCATTGCCTCAAGAATGGATCTCTCCGCACCGCCGCTACGGTCGCTCCTATACCGGGCCAAGAGCAGCCTCGCCAGGGTGATGTGCTCGAACTCGCGCAGGTAGCTGAGGTCGTCCTCAACGGACAGGCCCTGCTCATGCGCCCAGCCCAGGGCTTCAGCCAACCTACCCTGCGCGACCCACACCCGTGTCTTCATCGCCCCGACAGGACGTACATTTGGGAAGAAGTCACTCACATACACGCGCTCCGCCTCCTGGAGCAGGGCGAGCGCGCCGTCCATATCTCCCTGTGCCTCCAATATCCGAGCCATTGCGACGCGCCAGCGATACTGGTTTTGTGGGAACCCGGTGTGCTCGCCCTGATCCTTGCTTCTCAGCAGGCGCTGCGTGGCGACATGCAGATCGTCATGCTCACGGTGGATCTCGCTCATTCCCACGTACATATCTGCCGTTCCCCGCATGGCAGGGTCGCCCTGCTCCATCGCAAGCTGCAATCCCCGCTCGTAGGTACGCATTGCCTCGCGGAGACGACCTTGCGTAATCCTTATATCAGCCAGAGCGATTGTGCCACCGACTGCGTCAGAGATGTTCCCGGCCTTCTGCAAATGAGCCATGCCATCGGCAAACGACCTGTGGGCTGCCTCGATATCCCCACTTGACCAAGATACAAGCCCCAGGAGCGCCGATGCTGCCCCGCGCCCGAGATGGTCTTCCTCAGGTACGAGGTCGAGCGCCTGCCGGGCGTATTTCACGGTGCCGGCCACATCGCCCAGCATCAGCGCCTGTCCGGCACGGGAAACGGCAATCGCACCCGGTAGACGGCGAAATTCCTCTTCGTCCACGACGACCATCGCCGACGCTGGGGCGTCCGGTCGCGCACGCCTGTCCGTCGTGTCCGTCGTGTCCGTCGTGTCCGTCGTGTCCAGGGTGGGCAGCCACCGTTCGGCGTCGCGCAGTCGGGCCTCAACGCCCTCTAGCTCGCCGCTACTCAGTAACGCCGAGGCATACCCGGCGCTGAGCACGGGCCTGAAGTGGACCACCTCGTCGGGTAGCGTCTTGAACCAGCCAAGCAACGCGGTCTCCTGTCTACTCCGGAACATGTCTAGCATTGCCAGTTCGATCAGGTCCGCCGCTCGCTCGAAATCCTCGGCGGCCAGCGCGTGGCGAATAGCATCGGCCGCCGAACCATTATGCTCGTACCACTCGCTTGCGCGCCGATGCAGCGTAGACACCTGATCGGGCTGCTCCCCCATCAAATGCGCATAGAGAACTTCGGCAAAGAGGTGGTGATAGCGATACCAGTGGCGCTTGTCGTCCAGCGGAACGACAAAGAAGTTGCCTCGCTCCAGAGCCTCTAACCGCGCTTTGCCTTCCTCCTGGCCGGTGACGGCATCGCAAAGCGGACCATTCAACCGGTCGAGAATGGCGGTCTGGAGTAAGAAGCTGCGGACGCCTTCGGGCTGACGCTGTAGGACCTCTTCGACCAAGTAGTCCACGATGTACCGGTGGTCTCCAGCGAATGCCCGGATGAAGGCGGGAACATCCTGGTGGCCTTGCAGTGAAAGCGCGGCTAATTGCAGTCCGGCAATCCACCCTTCGGTGCGGGCTTCCAGTGCGGCAATGTCCTCCGCCCTGAGGTCCAGGCTCATCTTCTGGTTGAGAAATTCGGCGGCTTCGGAGTTAGTAAAACGCAAGTCGGCGGCGCGCAGTTCGGTCAATTGGCCTCTGGCGCGCAAGCGTGCCAGGGGTAGCTGTGGGTCCTCACGGGTGGTGATGACCAGGTGCATTTGTGGTGGCAGGTGCTCTAGCAGGAAGGTGAGGGCATTGTCCACCGGTTTGCTGTCAATAACGTGGTAGTCGTCAAGGACGAGCACGAAATTGTCCTGGACGGTGGCGATTTCATTGAGCAGAGTAGTCAGGATCGACTCGGTTGGCGGTGGCTGAGGGGATTGGAGGACACCCAATGCATCCTCTCCAATATTCGGCATAATCGTTCGTAAAGCAGCCACTAAGTAGGTCAGAAAGCGGATAGGATCACTATCCTCCTCCTCCAGCGACAGCCAAGCCACCACCAGGTCGCAACCGGCGATCCATGTGGTGACGAGGGTAGTTTTACCAAAGCCTGCTGGGGCAGAGATGAGGGTCAGTTTGTGGTGCAAACCCTCATCTAGCCGCTCGATCAGGCGGGGACGGAGCACCACTTTAGGCGGGGGTGGGGGGATATAGAGTTTAGTGGCTAGAATTGGGGTAGACATGGATCAAGTATATAACTTCTACCCAAAATTCAAGAAGTGGGCTTACCCCAACTCTGATTACTTCCTTCCCGAACCTCCCGAACCCGTAGGTGGTGCGCCGGGCAGACCGAAGTTCTGTTTGAGCAGGTTGAAGTCGGTGATGCTCACCACTTGATCGCCCGTGAAGTCCGCACGGTCGTCGTAGCTAGGATCTCCAGCGCGTTTACCAAAGGCCAGTTTGAGAATATTGAAGTCCAGGGCAGTCACAATGTTGTCGTTATTAGCGTCGCCTGCCCTCATTAGTCCCATCTCTGCGTTTGTGCTCCGGCTTCCGGTCAAGGTGATAGCGCCAGAGTTAGCAAGATACTTGGTATTCTTCACACGCCAGGTGTAGATGCCTGTGGGCATGCTCCCGACGCCTACCGTGAAGTAACCGCTCGCGTCTGTAGTTTGCGCTGGGTAGTTCACTTCGTTCGCACCCAGTTTGAGGGTAAGGGTTACGGGTAGTTGCTGAAAGGCATTTGGCTGTGCTCCACGACCCTGCCACATGACGTGTCCCACCAACATAGCGGCAGGCGTTGGCGTATCAGTGAGTGTTGGTGTTGGGATAGAAGTCTGGGATGGCGCTGGGGTACTGGTTGGGACTGTTCCGCCATCCCAACCTGATAGACGCGCTAAGACCCACCAAAGCGCCGAAGCTGTTCTCTGTTGACCAACACTGTTTAAGTGATGATCCTGGGTTTGGGCATATCCGGAATACAGCGCCTCATACCCTTGACTATCGACAATCAGATTACCATTCGGATCATGGCTTTCAATATCCGCCAGATCATATAAAACTCCACCGTTTGTCTGTACATACTGCCGGAGGGCAGTGTTGAAAAGAGATTTTTCATGGTTGATGTAGGCTGAACTTAAGGTTTGTTCCAAAGGGTCAGTCACCCAAAGAAATCTAGTGTTCGGGTAGGCAGCCATTAAGTTCGTCATCATGGCGCTGTAACTGTTCCAGGTACTCAATCCGTTGGCAGCATCATCATATATATCAAGAAAACAAAACTTCATGAAAGCTATATTTACCACATTTCCCACGCCACCTCGGATTGTACTGTCAAAGCCGGCAATTTTCGTTTCCGGGTAATAATTGTCACCGTCCTGAAATTCGCCGATATTGACGCCTGTGCCGTGATGGGTCGTAAACCAATCACTTGGTGGTGCAAATTGGGGAACGAATGAGTAACGGGCCGGATTTTGGCTCTGAAGAGTGCTCATACCGGTCATGATGTTGCCGCCGATTGAATGATGGTCAAAAACAACATTCTTTTGTGCAGCCAAATCAAGATAACTTTGCGGAATGAGCGCTGCATTGACGGTGTTGTGATTGATGACGATTGCGGGAATGGAAGTTGCGATCACGGCTGGAGCAGCCATGGCTTGAGCAGCCGCAATTTTGGCTTGTGTCTGCGTTATCTGCTTCCCTTCGGCGCTATTGGAGGAGATAATAACCACAGAAAATAAAGGTAGGGCGATTCCCAAGAGCGCAAAAAGGAGCGCAAAACTATTCTTGGGCAAATGTGGGTTCGGTTCCATGTATATTGTCCTCCATGAGTATTATCCGTTGTACTGCGACCCTGAATCTGGACGCTGGATCAGGGTTGGGAGTTAGTAGCTCGCCATAAGCAACGCAGTTGAAAGCAATTTATGTACCACCATACAGCCACAATTGATCTGTCTCATCTTGCAGTTGCATAGGCAGCTAATTATACTACAGTTAGCTGATCGGTTCGCGTCAGGAGGTTCGCAATGACTATGGACACGCGTGTGCCGCGAATGCGCATGGCGCTTGCGGAGGAAATCACCGATATTGATCTCGCTTCGCTCCAGGGCAGTTGGAGCGTGGAGCAGTATTTGCGCCTCACCGACCAGACTAATCGCCTCATCGAATATACCGATGGCCGGATTGAGGTGTTGCCAATGCCCACTGAGAATCACCAGGCTATGCTCGAGTGGCTCTTCCTCGCACTACGTGTATTTATCGAGCGCATAGGTGGGAAAGTGCGCTTCGCACCTTTACGGGTCTTGGCCTGTGACGGCCAATTTCGAGAGCCTGACATCCTGCTTATGCGCGATGCTCGAGATCCGCGGCGACAGAACCGCTACTGGCTTGGGGCAGACCTGGTAGTTGAAGTGGTAAGTGAGGATAATCCCGAACGCGATATTACTGTCAAGCGTGTAGATTATGCCGATGCCGGTATCCCTGAATATTGGATTGTCAATCCCTTGAACGAGACCATAACTGTCCTTGAGCTGCGGGATGATGTCTATGTAGAGCACGGAGTCTTCAGTCGCGGCGAGCGGGCTGCCTCGAAGCTTCTTGAGGGTTTCGATGTAAACGTTAACGAGGTGTTCGACGCGACGTAATTAAGGGCAAACTAAACTGTGTTGTTGTAAGTTGAAGTTCTGCTTTAGCATGTTGAAATCTGAAGCGTTCACCCGCAGGTTGTAGTCGAAGTCCCCTGAGTACTCTCCGTCAGGCAGAGCGAACTGGGTCCTGAGACTGTTGAAATCGAGCGCGTTGCTTAAGTTGTCGCCATTGGTATCTCCGCCCCTCTGTGTGCCAAATTCCTGGATAGCATGTCCTCCACTGATTACCAAGTGAGCTCCACCGGTGGGAGAATTACTGGAGACGTGCCTGCCTCCCTTTGTGTACCAATGGTAAATGCCATCGCGTAAGTTAGTAGTAACAGTGAAGTTGCCTCTGCTGTCGGCAATGAACGTGTAAGTCACAGGCGCTTCGGCGTTGCAAAGGGCGAGCGTGCCTGTAACCTGGGTGTTGCTTATGTCAGGCTGGGTGATTCCCTGCCATGTCAAGTGCCCACTGATGATACTGACTGGCGTAGGTGTATTTGTGAAGGTCGGCGTACTAGTAGATGTGCGGGTGTAGATCCTGGTGGGCGAGTTGGTAACTGTGAGAGTTGGCCCGCCGGGCGTGATAGTGGCGGTGGGTGTGACGCACCAGTTGTTGTAGCGTTCGATAAGGGTGCGGGTGTTTGCGGTGCCCACTGCCCACACGTTGTCACCGGCCAACGCTGCCACCCCATTCAGGGCGCTATTGCCCACGCTACTGTTGCGGGTAGGCAATAGGCTCCATTGCAGGCCGTCCCAGTGCATAGCCAGAGTTCGCTGCGCGCTATCCAGTGTAGTGCTTCCCACCGCCCATATGTCGTTCGCGGACACCGCCGCGACGCTCTGGATCTGATTATTTACTCGGGCTACATTAGGACTAGTGACCACGCTCCACTGCGCACCGTCCCAGTGTAAGACCATCGTGTTCCATTGCAGGTAGTCAGTGTAGTAGCTGCCCAGCGCCCATACGTCATTTGAGGAGATCGCGCTAAGAGCTACGAGGACATTGCTACCCGCACCCACATGTGGAGTGTTCACAACGCTCCATTGGGCGCCATTCCAGTGCAGCGTCAGCGAATATGGGGCACACCCATAGCATCCGTTGTAGTAACCCGACGCCCAGACGTCGCTCGATGACAGGGCTGCAATCGCTACTAGGTAATTATTATTGCCTGTACCAACGTTGGGTGTGCCTACAATGCTCCATTGGACACCATCCCAATGCTCGACGAGCGTCTGAGCCAGACTGCCACTGAGGCAGTTACTGTTGCAAGAGTAACCTGACACCCATACGTCGGTTGCCGAGACGACGCTGATCCCGAACAGGCGATTATTGCCCGCGCCCACGTTGGGGCTGGACACCAGACTCCATTGAGAACCGTTCCAATGCTCAATGAGCGTGCGGTCTCCGTTGCCTCCATTGTAGTAACCGTCAGCCCATATATCGTTGGCCGACACTACTTTTATAGCATTCAGATAATTGTTGCTTGCTCCGGTATTAGCGCCCGGCACGATACTCCATTGGGAGCCGTCCCAGTGTTCTATCAACGCTTGGTGACCACCACTGGTATCGTAATAGCCAACGGCCCATACATCTGCAAAGGAGACGGCAGCCACGGAAACGACGAAGTTGTAGCCCGTGCCGAGGCTGGGGCTGTTGTAGAGGTTCCAGGCCAGGCCGCATAACGGGGTGTACGTGTTCGTTGGCGTGAATGTGGAAGTGAAGGTACTGGTTGGTGTGGGCGTGTTCGTTGGCGTGAATGTGCTTGTGGGCGTGTTCGTGGCGTTGGACCCCAGGTTTTGGCCGCAAATGTAGGCGTTGTATACCTTCCCGCCAGTGCTGTTGATTGACGTATCGAGGAGCAGAGGATAAGTGGGCGTGGCCGAACTGGTATAGAGCACAGTGCCGTTGCGGTAATAATTGACCCTGTTGCCTTCTACTGCCACCCTGAGCACATCGCCCGGCGTTATCGTCCCAAAATCGCCCCTGTAGACCCCACCCTCGTATACCTTGAGGCTGGTCCCGGCCATGTAGAGAGCGAAATCAATATCGCCGTATGCCTGGTTAGTGTCACCGTTGCTGAGACCGAACATCTGGTAAGTGCCGGTAACGTCCACGGTAGCCTGCACGTAGCCGTCGGCTGACAGCAACGCGCGCGTGGATATAGCCCCGGCGTCCCAGGTTGCGCTTGCTCCGCCCGTCTTCTGGATGGTGTTTCCTGGGTCGAGCGCGGTTACGTTGACTTTATTGGTCCACTGCACCTGTTCACAAACGATTGGTATGGGCGTAATTGTGAAGGTAGGAGTGATAGTGGGCGTGCGTGTGGGGCTTAGTGTGGGGGTGCTGGTAGAGGTTTGGGTGAGGGTGGGGGTGATCGTAGGGCAAGCGGGACAGGGCGTTCGCGTGGGCGTGAGGGTAGGGGTCCAGGCGACGCAGGGCGCAACCGACCTGTAAAGGTTGTTAGCTAACAATGGTCCGCCGCTCACAGCCCCACCGAGGCTCCATATTTCTCCTCCTACGCGGGTGGTTGTATAAAAACTGCCGTTGTTGCCATAGCGGGCCGTAGGCAGGAAAGGCGGCGAAGGTATCCAGGCCCCGTCCGGCCAGGCAGAGAGGTCGAGTTCATCCACTTCGTTGGAGGGAGTGCTATACCCGCCGTTGTTCAGCGTGCCACCCATAGCATAAAGCTTGTTATGGGCCAGTGCGAGGCCGAAGTCGGCGCGCGCCGGGGTCCACTGCGAGCCAAGTACCCACTCATTAGTTGTCATGTCCAGCCT
This sequence comes from Chloroflexia bacterium, assembly GCA_038324555.1. Lineage (GTDB taxonomy): Bacteria > Chloroflexota > Chloroflexia > QHBQ01 > JADMIH01 > JADMIH01. Next base: position 2,082 of record JBBQIC010000083.1, on the reverse strand, counting down.
CATGGTGGCGGTGCCATTGGCGGCGGGTCTGCTGGAAGCGGTTCCGGCGTTGAAAGGCGCTTTAGGGGAGGTCGGACCGGCAAGTGTGAGGTTGCCGAAGCCGCCCACAGCGTATAGATAGCGGCCCGACTGGGTAAACCCACCCGCGACATACGGCGCGGGCAAAGAGTTGGGGATAGTGAGCCACGAGCTTGAGGCTATGTTGTATATAGCTAAGTTGGTAGATTGCGTGTTCCCCGGTCTGTTTGAGAATCCACCCGCGACGTAAATCGCGCCGTTGTACTCCCCCACCGCTGGACCAACAGCCGCAAAGGACAAGGTGGCAGTGGTCCACGTATCGCTTTGTATATCGTAGACCTGGAAGTAGCTGACCGGGAAGCCGCCCACCACGTAAATCTTCCCATCGTACAGTACGGCCTCCGCAAGTTGTATCGCATATGGAACGGGCGCGAGATTAGCCCAGCTGTCGGTAGCCGCGTTGTAACGCCGCACCGCGTTTGTGATTGTGTCCCCCGAGATTTCGTAGAAATCGTTTCCGTCCTGGACGAAGGCGTAGCGCCACACTCCTGTAGGCACAGGCGTGGCGGCCAGCCAACCGCCCGGCGGGCAGGTCGGCGTGGGGGTTGGGGTGTTCGTTGGTGTGACTGGTGGGGTCGCCGCAGTGGTAAGCGTGAGGCTAGAGGCCTCAAACGCAGGCTTCGCAGCCGGTGCTATACCTCGTGCGCCGTTGATACTGTTCGGTGGGTTGGCCACTTTGTCGGCCAGAACCGAGCCTGACATTACGATAAACGTGAGCAGCAGCGCCACCGCTGCCAGCGCGTAGTTCCGTGTCTTTGATCTAACGTTCTCTCTCATAGCCGCTTCTTGACCCTTCTCTCTGATACATAATTAGACAACTGAGCTGTCTTCCACGTATGCCACTTCAGGAGATCGGGACGATATGGATGATAGCGAGCGGGGAAGATTGGGAAGTAGGCTCGTTCTGCTGTTCTGTTGTGCCCACTATGTGGTGCGGACGTCAAAATGGCTTGATCTCATGAAGGGCATTCAGAGTCATTGTAGCAGTCCTAATCCTGCCCCACAATAAGATAAAGGTCCTTTTGAAAATGCTTGTATTGGCTACATCTGTAGTATAAGTGCGCGCAACAAGATGTTTCGTATTAGCAGCATATCGGTCCTCTGTAGCTTCTTTACAAATAGCCAACACTACCCGATTGAATAAGCAATAGCAACCCATTGATCTCAAGATCGATGGGTTGCTATTGCTTAGGAGGGGGATATGCAGAAGGGGAAGTGGGGGCTTCCCTTTCTGCTCTACTGATACAGTAAGTTTCAAACCGGCCGCCAGTTTGCGCGACCGGCTAATGCCCTTACGGGCAGATTAGATCGTGACCAGCCTGGCCGAAATTGCTTTTTAGGAATGTGAAGTCCTGGGCATTGACTATCAGGTTGTAGTCGAAGTCCGCCGCCTTCACCCCACTCTGACCAAACTGGCCCTTGAGTAAATTGAAGTCCAGCGCGTTGATTATGTTGTCAGTGTTGGTGTTTCCTCCCTTCTGAGTACCGAACTCCTGTGTGGCATGAGCGCCAATGATATTCACGTCGCCGCCATCAGTGGGAGAAGAGTTAGTGATGTGCCTGCCGCCTTTGACCCGCCAGTGGTAGGCGCCGTCAGGTAGGCTGGTGGTAACAGTGAAGTTACCGCTAGTGTCGGTAGTGAAGGTGTAGTCTGCACCTGCATCTACGTTGCATAGGATGAGAGTGCCGGTGACAGAAGGACGGTTAGCGGCAGCAACTCCCTGCCACGTCAGGTGGCCGTTTATCAGACCCGGAGGGGTAGGAGTGGGAGTGGCTGCGATTGCAGGGCAACTCAGGCGCAGGTCCAGATCGGTCACGGGTGGGGGTATGGGCAATACCGCGCTCTCTACGTAGGCTTGATCTGGCTTGTTCGGGTCTACGCAGCCGGGGTATTCAGCCCGCACTACGTAGTAGCCTTCAATCACGTCCCACCCAAAGTGACCGTCAACATCGGTCTCGTCGGGGTTGGTCTGGTTTGCTGGCGACATGATTGGATCGCCGTTG
>JBBQIC010000082.1:0-12996 GCA_038324555.1 Chloroflexia bacterium | reverse complement strand
GACCGAGCAGCTTCTCACCGTTGACGTGAGCGGCGCTTCCCTGCATATGGGCGCGTCTCGCGCTCAGGCCCCGGCAGCCCTCACGCCCACGGGCCGCATCAAGGCAAGGCGGGTGGTTCCCGATGCGAAAGAAGAAGAGGGCGCGCGGTTTCGCTATGGGGGTCACATTAGACAGGCGGTATGGGGCAGGCTCCTTGCCTTCTTACTGATTGCGTTGCTGGTGTTGCTGGTGGGCGGATCGGCGTATGCTTACGTCTACCTGCCGGAAGGCAGCGTATCGGTGACCCCTCTCAGCAGGACGATAACAGACCAGCCCGTCGAGATAAATGTGATAACATCCTCTAAGCCAGGGCAGGCGGGCGCGGCGGGCGACGCACCAACGGAGTTAGGTCCACAGAGCGTGCAGACCGGACCTACGATCAACGCAAGCTGGATACACTCGCCTCTAACAGAGGAAGGTGCGCGTCCTGCAAGCGGCAGCAGGCAAGTGCTTCGCGGTAGAGGCCAGGGTACAATGCACTTCACCAACCGAACCGGCAATCCTGTGAACGTGCCATCAGGTATGCAGTTCAAAGCGCCCAACGGCGTGACAGTACAAGTTACGAGGGGAGGCGCCGTGCCCCCAACTGTATTCGGCCAGTCGTTTGGCACGCTTGATTTGACGGTAGCCGCCACCGTTGAGGGTCCTGACGGCAATGTGGGCGCGGGGCAGATAGCAGGCGTTTGGAACAACACGCTCAACTACACCAACTCGGCCTTACAGGGGGGGAGCGTTGATACTATAAAGGTAGTCAAGCAGGAGGACATAGACGGGTTGGCAGCCGAATTGCGGGCAAAGGTCGAGAACCGGGCGGCGAGCACGGTGCTTGGCATGGCTAACTCAGGCCAGCAACTTATCACGCAGACGATTGCCCTCACCGATGCCACGTTCACTCCCGACCACAAAGCGGGCGAGGACGGAGACTCGGTGCATGTAAAGTTTACTGCCCAGGCGCAGGCATACGCCTACAAGGATAGCGAGTTGCGCGACTCGGTGGCGCAGGCGATGCTCGACTCGGTGCAGTCCACTATCCCCAGCACGGTTGGCCCAAACCTCGACCTCGGCAGCGTGCAATACACTCCGCCGTCGCTGCAAGCGAGGGAAGCTGGTAGGGTAGTGTATCGCACATCGGCAAGCGGGCGCGTGACCTTCGCGCTCACGCCCGAGCTTGCCAGTCAGATACGCACGCTGGTCAAAGGCAAAGCAATCAGCCAGGCGCGCAACCTGATCCAGCAAAATTACGCCCCATATCTCAGCCCCGACTCGATAAAGGCCAAAGTGCTCTGGTTCAGCCTGAACACCCTCCCCACCAACCCGGCGCACATAGACGTGCAGCCCACCGGTGGGAGGAGTTTGCCGTGAAACGTGAAACGTGAAACGTGAAGCTACTAATCACGTTTCACGCATCACGCATCACGTTTCACGCATGAGAACCCTCGCTGTGGACATTGGCAAAAGACGCATCGGCTTGGCGGTCAGCGATCCGCTTGGCATAGTGGCTCGGCCCGTTGAGACAGTACGGAGCGTATCACTCAACGTGGATATCGCTAAGATAATCGAGATAGCCAGGAAGCTAGAAGCTGAGAAAATCGTGATAGGCGATCCTCTGCATATGAACGGTGATGCGGGCACAATGTCCAACCGCGCTCATAAGTTCGGAGAACTCCTGGGCGCGGTATCCGGCCTGCCTATTGAATACTGCGATGAACGCCTCACCTCTGTAGAGGCCCAACGCATCCTCCAGGAGCAGGGCGTAACTCCTAAGAGAGCCAGGCAGCAAATAGACGCCGTAGCCGCCGCCGTAATCCTGCAAAGCTACCTCAACACCCTGAAGCCCCCGCGCTCGGAGGGTGAGCCTCTAGAAGACAGGTATAGATGAATTTAGCAAAGTACGACGATCACGGATGACTTTGCTCCGGGCTAATCATCGTTTAGACGCTTCCCCAGGATTATTTAGCGCCCTTTTTAGCACCCTTTTTAGTACCTTTACTTTCTACCATGTCTACTACGTCGCTCGCAGTATCCTTTACCTTGTCGGCTACATTGCCAGCTGTGTCGCTCATTTTGTTCGCTACATCACCGGCAACATCCTTGACTTGCCCGAGTACCTGGTTGAGCATCCCCTCTGCTTCGTGCGTCTTCGTTTTCGCCTGCCGGGTAGTTCTGTGGGTGGTAGAAGTAGCGCCCTCACGCTTTTGGGCGGTAGCGCTAGTGCTCTTCTGTGTCCTACTGGCGGGTTTCTCACTTTTTTCGGCTTTGCTTTTGGCGCTGTTTGCGCTCTTAGAGCTGCTTGTTTGGCCGTTATTCATCGTTTTATTCTCCTTACTGAGGCTAGAAATATAAAGCGCCCCCAACCTGTTGTTGAGCCACGAGCCATTCGGTTTAATGTCATCTCACGGACTGAAGGCGGTGGCATATTCCTGGATGTAAAGCAAGAACCGGACCCAACATTATCGTTCATATCGTATTGATATAGCCGCGAAAACTTGTAGTGGCCCTGGGTTATTACCGTCTGAAAGCCCGCCTAACCTAAAGGTTGATGGTTAGAACCATTCTGACTATGTTAGGTGTTATACTGCTGTAGAACTTGTATAAGCCCATCTCATATATCGGGGAGGAGCACTGTGGGCAAATTCTTTCGAGTAGCGCCACTTACTCTTACGGCACTTGTCCCTACACTCGCCTTTATCGCTGCCCTGGGATATTTTGCGGTGACTATCGCGCTATCCCTCGTTGGTGGCAACTTTCCAGACAACTTTAGCCTGTTGGCGGGCGTTGCGCTAGCCTTGATGGTCGCCTATGCCTGGTTGAGGTCGGTAAAAGGCTATAGTCTGGCTGGCAGGGAAGTGATAGTTAAGCGCGCGGGGCCGGGGAAAATACGCATTCCAGTTGACATAATAAAGAACATGGAGGTACAACCAGACCTGGGTTCGTTCGTAAAGTCTGGAATGTTCAGCATTCAAGGTCTGTTTGGTTGGGCGGGCAATGTGAACGTTAGAAAGCCTACCGACGTAAACTCGCTCCATGCTCAGGTGTACGGGACCAACCCTGCCAATATGGTAGTGCTACGACTCGACGATGGTAGAACTGTCATCCTGACCCCCTCCGACACGGCGGGGTTCGCGGAAGCATTAAGAGGGGCCGGAGTAGGAGACCCTCCGTCCGCGCCGGCGGGGCGGTTCAAATCTACGTACCAGGCAAAGAAAAAGCGGAAATAATAGTGGCGATGAAGATCGAAGCGGACACATATGGTATTGAAGCCTGCACAGCAGGAGTGCTAATCAAGGTCTATGTCGCGCCCAGGGCTTCGTCCAATAAGATAGTGGGCGCGCACAATGGCGAGTTGAAGATCGCCCTGACTGCCCCACCGGTGGGGGGCGCAGCCAACAAGTCGTTGGTAGAATTTATCGCAAAGGCATTGGGAGTGCCCAAAGGCAACGTGAGCCTTATATCGGGCGAGACTTCTCGGCACAAGACACTTCGGGTGCAGGGCGTTGATACGCAAATCGTCTTGCAAAAGTTAGCGCCCGATGGCTAATGAGGAGTAACAAATTAATCGGCATAGACGACCGCAGGGGCTCGGTCAACCTGGATTTCGGTTGACATCCATCAAACCGAATAATATACTTTCTACATGCCCCTTACGTCGCGCACCAACATTCTTGCCGGGCTACTTCTGGTTTCCGCTGTGCTTGTCTACTCTCTTGGGCGGCCCGTTGCACCCTCTGATGCGCCCGCGCTGACTGTAGGGAAAGATTCAGGAAGCGCCTCGCTTGCTGCGTTCCCAACTGGACGGCCTATTATCACCGTTCCCTCCCAGGCAGCGCAGCGCACGGCTTCGCTGTTGGCGACAGTAGACGCGCCTGGCAGGGACCTAATATCCATCACCCAGCGCATAAAGCTGCATAGTGATGCCCCGATTCCTGAAATCGTAAACGTCACGCCGCCAAACTACGTAGTTGGCACGCGCCACCAGTTCTATATAGCCGACCTCATCAACAAGGACTATAATAGCGCCACCGCCACCATCAAAGAAGTCACCGCGCACGCTTATTGGTATGTCAAAGACGGCTATGCTGTGGATTTACAGGCGCTGAAGACTTCGGCGCAATACTTTGAGGAGCATATCTATCCGACAGATAGGCAGGCATTTGGCCCCGAAGTCAGTCCCGGCATAGACAACGACCCGCACATCACGGCGCTGCTCGCCCCCGTACCCGGTGTGAACGGCTATTTCTCCTCTGCTGACGCTTATCCGAGGGTGGTCAATCCCTTCAGCAACCAGCGCAAAATGATTTACATTGCCGTCCGTCCGCAGGCCAACCCGCGCGACCCCAATAACACCTTTGAGGGTACGATGGCCCATGAGTTTCAGCACATGATCCACTGGAACGTACATAAGGACCGCGACGTGTGGCTGGACGAAGGCTGCTCGGAAATCGCCATGTTCTTGAACGGTTACAGCCCCGGCAACTTCGACGCGCTGTTCGCGGCCCAACCGGACCTGCAACTGAACGCCTGGGCGAGCGAACCCGGCATCAGCAGGCCGCATTATGGGGCTTCCTATCTCTTTTTGCGCTACCTGATGCAACACTACGATAACGAGCAGTTTATAGCCGCCCTTATGAAGCAGCGAGGGCTTGGCACCGGCGCGATAGATGCTGCCGTGAAGGACGCAGGTAACCCGGTGGGCTTTGAGGGCGCTTTCAAGGACTGGCTGGTCGCCAACAGGTTGAACAACCCGGCGGTCGAGAACGGACGCTACAGCTACAAGGAAGGCGGGCGCGCCCAGGTCGCCGGGACCTTCACTTCATACCCCGGCGCGCGCACCGACACCATTCACCAGTACGCCGCCGATTATATCAAACTCGCTGGTAGTCTGGGGGCCGCAACAATCACCTTCAAGGGCAGCCCAACCGCCCGTGTGATCGCCGCCGACCCTCACAGCGGACAAGGCTTCTGGTATTCCAACCGCCGCGACTCCGGAGATGCCACCCTCACGCGCGATTTAGACCTGACGCGCACGAGCAGGGCTACTCTGCAATTTTGGACGTGGTACGACATAGAAAACACCTTCGATTATGCCTACGTGGAAGCCTCTAGCGACGGTGGACGCACTTGGAATACGCTAAAGGGCAAATACACTACGACTGCCAACCCGAATGGCGCGAACTTAGGCAACGCCTGGACTGGCAAGAGTGGCGTTTCCGCTACGTCCAACTCCACGCCAAAGTGGGTGCAGGAGTCTACAGACCTGAGCGCATACGCTGGCAAGAGTCTACAGATCAGGTTCGAGTACCTAACCGATGAGGGCTACAACGCGCCTGGCATTGCCGTTGACGACCTGCGCGTGCCCGAAATCGGCTACTCTGACAACGCCGAGGCCGATAACGGCTGGAACGCCCAGGGCTTCGTGAGGATCGGGAGCGCCATGCCGCAGCGATGGTACGTAGCCCTCATTGAAAATAGTCCGATACCTCGCGTCCGTGAGATGCAGGTAAACACCACAGGCGCGGGCACCCTGGACCTTCAAGGCTTCGGGCAAGGCAAGAACATACGCGACGCCACTATCGTTATCTCGGCGTTCGCGCCAAAGACAACCGAAATTGCTAGTTACAACATATCAATAAAGAAGAAATGAACAGCTTTGCCTGTTCATTTCTTCTTTATTGACCTTTGAGGAGAGTGTCATGCTTCCATCACCGCAAACCTTCTCCAGAATACGGGCCAGAGTCAGACGCGATAAGCGCAGGCTGGTCGTGCTTCTCCCCTTCCTCCTGCTGTCCCTGGTGCTGCCCGCACATGGTCAGGCGAACACTCCGCCTCCTGATCCTACATTAACTGCGCTCCTTGCGCCTCCCAAAGTGACCACAGGTTCGGACCAGGCTATGTCCCGTGTAGACCCGCAGGTGTTGCAGGAGGCCAAGAAAACACCTGAGGGCGGCACAATCAGCATAATCATAGTAACGCAGGGGCCGATCAAAGACGCGACTGGTCTGCAAAGCGTGGTCAGCGAACAGCCCGACGCGCGCGGCCTCATCTTTACATCGGCCAGGCTCAACCCCTCTGCCCTCGCCAAGGCCGCAAGCGCGAGCAATGTGGTAGCAGTCCTATCCAACACGCCACCCCAGATACCACCCTTGCCAGAGCCGCAATACGCCAGGCCGCTAGGCCCAAGACCCTTTGTAGGGAGTAGGGTGAGGGATGAGGGAATAGATAAAGGGAATAGAAACTACCCTCCCACCCTATTTCCTCACCCTATTCCCTCACCCTATTCCCTCACCCCCGACTCCTGGCACACCCTAGACATCCATCACGTCCGCGACGCCTGGGCAGACGGCTATAGGGGGGATGGCGTGAAAGTGGCCTTGCTCGACTCCGGCGTGGATTTCGGCCACCCGGACCTACAAAACACCTTCGCTCGCGTAGATGACCCTGCTTCACCATATTATGGCTGGCCTTACGTGGTTGACCCGTACTCTATGGAATTACTGTCGCAGGGTGTTTTGCACGACGTTCCGGAGGCTATACAGGGCTACGGTTCGTGGTTTGTGGACACATCAACGACCGTGCATGGCTACCAGGTGCAATTCACCACCGTAACAGCCACGCCAGGAGGAATGCAGAGGGTTACGCATACCTACACCACGCCGGGTACATCGCGTAGCGGCGTCTACCACATTGGCATCCACCCGGACGAGCATCTGGCGTTCGACATTTACCACGAATATCCGGCTGTGCTTGTGGCCGACACGGTCACGCCCGGCGTATACGATACCGTGTACGTTGACCTCAACGACAACCACGACTTCCGCGACGACCAGCCGTTGAGCAAGGGTAACGAGATCGCCACCCGCGATACGAACGGCGACGGCTTCGCCGACCAGTCGTCCGGCCTGCTCTACTTCATTGCCAACGGACGTACACCCATACCCGCCTCCGACTGGCTGTTCGGCCTGCTCCCTCCTGGCAACGGCGACATGATCGCGCTGTTTGGCTCAATGGATTACAACGAAGACCATGGCACGTTCTGCGCGTCGAGCGTGGTGGCCCAGGGTCAAATTGACGGCAATACCCCGCTGAGGCCGCCCTACAAGCCTGCGGGTGTAGGCGGTATGGTGCAAGGCATGGCCCCTAACGCCAAACTTGTAGCCATCGGCAATATCTACCGCTCGAACCTGGCCGTGTACAACTCTATGCTCATCGCAACCCTGGGGCTGGACGGGCGGCCCAACTCCGGCGACGAGCCGCAGATTGCCTCCATGAGCTTTGGCTATTCGGGTGGCTCGAACAACGGCTGGGATTACATGTCGCGCTACCTGATGTACCTGAGCCAGTACAATCCCCAGCTAGCTTACATGGCCGCGAACGGCAACGGTGGGCCTGGATATGGAACCGTTACGCCACCCGCCACTTCGCCCGCTGTTATCGCGGTAGGAGCCGCCACGCAGTACGGCGAGACGACTACCTTCGAGCCGATTTCAAGCGCGGACCGTATAACCTGGGGCGACGTTCAACCCTGGTCCAACCGAGGGCCGTCACATCTCGGCCAGCCGAAACCCGACGTGGTGGCGGTTGGCGCGTGGGGCACGGGTGACACTCCTCTGAACATGGCCCCGCACAACGGCAGCATCGCCTACGACGTGTGGGGCGGCACTTCGATGTCTACTCCCGTGGGAGCGGGTATAACCGCATTGGTCTACCAGGCTTACAGGGCACGAACGGGCAACTGGCCCACATCTGAAATGGTGCGCACCATTTTGAAGTCGTCGGCGACCGACCTGAACTACGATCCGTTCATACAGGGCGCTGGGATGCTTGACGCGGCGAGGGCAGTGCAACTCGCAAACGGGAGTTCAGGCGTGATGGTCTCCCCGTCGTCCTGGGTGCCGGGCACGACCGCGCCTGCCTTTATGGGTGTCATGTCCCCCGGCGAGAACACAACGGGCGATTTCAACATCCAGAACCCCTCTGCGGTAGTCGTCACCGCCAGCATAAGCGCCGAACAGCTTGTGCAAACTTCTGAGTACGAGTGGAGCGTGCCCATAAACAACAACCTGGAGTCCTCGCCGGACTTCAAACGGCCCGACTACCTCTGGAACATGACTTCCCACGTTCCGGCGGACACAGACCTGTTGAGGGTGACGGCTGTCGTGAGTTACACCGATTTTTCGGCCTCCGACCCGCGCTCTCCCTTCCTTGGGGCTTCGTCGGCGTGGAGGGTGCTGGCCTACGACTGGCACGACGACAACCATAATGGCGCGACCTGGCACGACGATAACGGCAACGGCGTGGTCAACGCGGGCGAAGATGAGCGCGGCGAGTTCAACAGGCTCACCTACGGCTACAATCAGAACGACATGATAGAGCTAAACGTCGAGAAGCCGTTGCAACGCTCGCATGACGGCCTACTCATCGGCTTGCAGCACCAACTCTCTTCGCGCACCATCCCCACCTCCATAATCCACTTGAAGATGGTCACGTACAGGAAGCAGCAATGGCCCTGGCTCTCGCCTCCGTTCGGGCAGATCACCATCCCGCCTGGGCAAAATGTACCTATAAGCGTGGTGGCGCAAGTGCCTGCGGGCGCGGCTACCGGAGCCTACGAAGGCAGCCTGTCCATAAGCTTTGCAGACGATGGTCGCTTCGCTCCCGACGATGGACGATGGACGATGGACGATGGGATTTCTATCGTCCATCGTCCATCGTCCATCGTCCAGCACATCATCGTGCCGGTCGCCATAAATGTTCGCGCCGACGGTTTTCCCACTACCTTCGGCGGAGCAAATACTCCCGCCTCCGGCACGCCTTTCGACAACGGTAGGGTCTCCGGCTCACAGAATTGGGGTTGGCGTCCGGAGTCGGGCGATTGGCGACATTACTACGTCAACAACCCCCAACAACCCCAGAACAACACTTTCCTGTGGGCAAGCGCCAACTGGGCCAACTTCCCGACCGACTTCGACATCACAATAGGTGGCCCTTCGCCGGGCGACTGGTTCTCCCAACATTATCCATCCTTGTTCGGGCCGCACGGCATGGACGGCATGGCGAGCAGCGTATGGACCAATCTCGGCAACGGGGCCTGGACGTGGCGCACAAATACCGACACCACCGAAGAATGGGTATCCGCCCGCCTGGGGCAGGTCGGCACTCACGAAGCTGTGCTGCACAACGTATTCTTCTCAGGCTTGGCCCATTCAGAACCGTTCACGGCCACGCTGGGCACAGTGCAGTTGTCCAAAGACAGCCTGGACATCACCACCAGCGAGCCGCACGGCAGCGCCACCCTGACGATGACCACCAGCATGGACCTGCCAGGCTTGCGCTCCCAGGCATATGGTCTGGCCCAGAAGCAGACCTGGCGCGACAACGAGATACGCCCGCAGCATACATGGTTCACCGAGACCAACGTATCCAATGTGGCCTCTATCGAGTTCTCAACAGAGGCCCCCGATGGCGTGAATGTAGACCTGTTCGTGGACCACTGGGAGAACGGCAGGTACGTGTGGCTGGCCTCGTCGGCGGGGGCGGACGGCAACGAGTTTGTGAGAATAGAGCCTGCGCTCCCCGGCAACTACAGGGTGCGAGTGGACGCGATGCGCGACGCCCCGGACCCGTCCCACTTCGATTTTTCGATCAAAGCCATCGCGGGCACCGATCTAAGCGTATCGCCTTCGGTTATAACCGACACTATTCCTGCGGGCACTACCCTGACCTTTACAGTGGGCTTCGACCGGCCCTCGATAACGGACGGCATCTGGGAAGGTAAGCTTTTCCTCGGTCCGTACAAAGCGCCCGCGCTCCAATCTCTGCCCATCACCGTCTACTATGGGAATATTGCCCCGACGCCCACACCCACGCCGCGCCCATGCCGTATACGCTTTACAGACGTGCCCGCGAGCCATTGGGCGCATGACTACGTGCAGGCGCTTTACTGCCAGGGCATCGTCACGGGCTACCTGGACCAGACCTTCAGGCCGGACAACCCATCAAGCAGGGTGCAATTCACAAAGATGCTGGCGCTGGGCATGGGCTGGCCCCTACAGCACCCAACGACGCCCACTTTCGTTGACGTGCCGGAACTTGCCTGGGGCTATGAATACGTAGAGACCGCCGTATCGCACGGGGTAATAGGCGGCTACGTGGACAGGACTTTCCATCCGTCCAACCCCATCACGCGCGGGCAAGTCGCCAAGATGTTGGTAGTGGCGAAGGGTTGGACCCTCAAGGACCCTACACAACCCACCTTCTCTGACGTGCCGCGCGGCTCGATCTTCTATAGGTATGTGGAGACCGGCGTCGGTCAGGGCTTGATAGCAGGGTACACCGACGGGACGTACCGACCAGCTTCTGCGGCAACCAGGGCGCAGTTGAGCAAGATGCTGTATATGGCGATGAACGCGCCTTAGTATGCACGCCTCTAGTAGGTACATAATTCCCATATTCATCCCTCCTGGTTCCGGTTTACAATAAGGTAGGGTCACTATTGACCAAACTTGAACTTGAACCTGGGAGGGAAAGTTATGGATAAACAGAGAAATGCCTTCATGCTGTTGATTTTGGCAGCAATGCTGCTTCTCTATGGCTGCGGCCCAGCCTTTATGGCAACCAACACAGTCTCGATCATTGCGATTCCGCCCACTCCCACCGCTAGCGTTGGGCAACAAGGACAAAAAGTCACGGCAGGCAGCCAACCAGCTTTCGCCTTGCTTAGAGAAACTCAGAAGGCAATGCAGAGCGTGACGAGTTACAGTTTCACGCTGAATAACTCTACCGATACGCATATAGCCGACACAAATAAGGATGCCCCAATTGCACATATAACTCCATTTCCGACACTTATTGAAGGAGATGCCGTTCCTCCGTTAGCTCGTTACTTAGACGGTAGCCCGAACCCATATTTGGTGGCTGGCAAGAATGAATACTTCACAATCTCGAAGAACAAGGAGTACGTGTCTTTAGGAGAAGCGTCCGATCCGTTCATCGTGACGGGTGGTTTGAATAACCCCCAGGAGTACATCAACTTCACCCTCGATACTGCAAAATGCGCAACTATTATAGGCGATGAAAAGGTTGCTGGGTTTGATACGATACATCTGAAGTTTATATTGCCGACCGATTCCATTGGAATGCATGGCAATAACTCTTATGCACGAGACATCTGGATAGACAAGGATACACACTATCTGCGTCAAATACAAATGACCGAGATATTTCAGCCACGCCGGCCCTGGGAAGATGCGCTCGTAGCCGATCCCTCCGAAGTCAGTTACACCTCCGGAATACTGCTCTACCTCAAGCACAACGCGCCACTCACACCCCCTATTGAAGCGCCTCTTGCGAGCACGCCTGTAAAGCCGTAGCTGTAAAGCCGTAGCTGTAGAGATAGAGTCAACTATAACCATGATAAGACAACTGAAGTCAAATAGAATCCCCATAATCCTCATTGTGGCAGTGGTTGTAGGACTAACGCTTGTACCCTTGATCTGTTACGTTATGTGGTGGCAATTGCAGGGTTACTTTATCCTTTTACTACTATGGTACGCTGGTCAGGTAGGTCTTATGTAGAGGCTAGCGATGGAAGTGTAAGTGTTTGTCTCGCTAATATAAAATCCCAACGAAAAATCGCCCAGTGGCTTATCGTTGGGATTTTATATTGGCCTTTGTGGAAATCGTCACCATATCGCCATCCAGATGCTATACTTATTACCCCTGCTTGCAGGGCTTGATGTCTTACTTTATTAAAATGAGCGGCGCACATCCGAGGTAAACCAGCCATGACAAAACCTGTTCAGACCACCGACCATGTAGCCACGATTGGCGACTTTGCCAAAGCGAATCAGCTATCCACAACCCGCCTTACAAACAGCGATCTTGATACCCAAGCGGGAGACACCAGCCAGGACGCCACGAACTGGTTGGCGCTCTTAACTCCACAGGCCAACGTCGCTGAAACGCAGGCCGGTCCGAGAATCGTGCCCCAGCCGCCTTCAGGCATGGTGGAGCACCGGAAGCCGCCGCGCATGTCGCCAACCGTTGGTTCACGCCTGACTACCGGCTTGAAGCGCAGCATTCTTCTGATGGCTCTCGCGGGGTTGGCTGTCGGTGCGTTGGCGGCTGGGGCTTACGTGGTCACGTCCACTGCATGGTTCTCGGCGTTGCTGTCACCGCCTGCGCCATCGCTCACGCACAAGCCAGCCACTACTACGGGCGCTAAGGGCCAATCCCAACCCGGAAATGCCCAATCTCAATCCAAATCGCCCGCACAGACTGACACAACAGCCATACAGCTAAGGGACAAGGGGGTACAACAGTACAGGGCAGGCAACTTCAGCGCCAGCATTGATCTGCTGGAAAACTCCGTGAGCGCCGACGGCGGAGACGCCATCTCCTACTACCAGCTTGGCCTCGCATATATGGCCGTATCGGGGCGCGAGCACGCGCTTGACGACGCGGAAATGGCTTTCCGCACCGCCATCTCGCTCCAGCCCACCTGGGCAGCCCCACACCAACTCCTGGCCGAGAGCCTGCTGCGCCGAGGCTTCTACAATGAGGCCATAACCTCTGCCAGCCAGGCCACCAAACTCGATCCCACCCAATCCGACGCCTGGTTGACCCTGGGTCGCGCATACCGGGGCGCGGGTAAGCAGGCGGAAGCAAGCCAGGCATTCGCCGAGGCCGCCCGGCGCACTCCACCCGTCAAAAGATAAACCAGCCAAAATCACGAAGTGATTTTGGCTGGTTTATCTTCTCGATAGGAAGCTGTGACAAATAAGAAAGGGTAAGTGTTCAGAATAGGGATAGAGGAGAAAGCCGTGTAGGGGCGAACCTTGTGTTCGCCCTCTTGACGAAGACGAAGCGGTATGCAGACACGGCGACCACAAGGGCATCTGTTCCAACTAATTGAGGCATGGTCATGAATGGTCAGACACACGCTACGTACTAGCGTACAT
>JBBQIC010000081.1:0-13186 GCA_038324555.1 Chloroflexia bacterium | reverse complement strand
CATAGACAAGATCATCGAGATAGACCAGTCACCAATCGGGCGCACGCCGCGCTCCAACCCCGCCACTTATACGGGCGCATTTACACCGATCAGGGAAGTATTCGCCAGGATGCCGGAGGCCAAAGTGCGCGGGTACGATTCGGGACGCTTCTCCTTCAATGTGAAGGGCGGGCGGTGCGAAGCGTGCAGGGGCGAGGGCATCATCGAGATAGAGATGCAGTTCTTGCCCGATGTGTACGTGCCGTGCGAAGTATGCCATGGGGCGCGCTACAACCGCGAGACGATGGAGATACGATATAAGGGCAAGAACATAGCCGAAGTGCTAGAGATGACGGTCGAAGAGGCCACCGAATTCTCCGACAACGTGCCCGCTATAAAGAACAAGCTCAAAACGCTCTGCGACGTTGGCCTGGGATATATCCACCTCGGCCAGCCCGCGACCACGCTATCTGGCGGTGAGGCGCAGCGCATCAAGCTGGCGTCGGAGTTATCGCGCAGGGCGACGGGCAAGACTTTCTATATATTGGACGAGCCGACGACCGGCCTGCACTTCGCGGACATAGACCGCCTGCTGCAAGTCCTCCAACGCCTGACCGACGGAGGCAATACGGTGCTCGTTATAGAGCACAACCTGGACGTAATCAAGACAGCAGATTGGGTAATAGACCTCGGCCCGGAAGGCGGCGACGCGGGTGGAGAGGTCATAGCCACAGGCACACCCGAAGAGGTGGCGGATACGCCGGGTTCGTACACGGGTGAGTTCTTGAAGAGGGTGCTACCGAAGGAGAAGATGAAGAGGGGCGCGGCTTAACAATTATTACCTGTTCGTATTTAATTGGAGATAGATATGGGCAAGCTAATCGAATTTGAAACTGAGGATGGAAGCACCACAAAGGGCTATTTGGCAACTCCACCACAAGGCAAAGGGCCGGGGCTGCTGTTAATGCACGCATGGTGGGGGCTAAATGGCTTCTTTGTAAGTTTAGCCGAGCGATTTGCCGAGGAAGGTTTTGTCGTCCTCGCACCAGACCTTTATGATGGACGAACTGCCTCAACAATCGAGGGCGCGGAGCAGCTTAGAGGCACGCTCAATCCTGATGATGGCATCCGCCGAGAAATAGTCGCCTTAGATTACCTGCTAAAACATCCGAATGTCGAAGGTAGGCACGTAGGTACTATCGGCTTTTCGATGGGCGGGGGCTATGCTACATGGCTATCTACGAGCAGGCATGAGGTGACGGCGATTGTCCTTTTCTACGGGGGCGGCGACGCAGGCCGGTGGATAGACGACTTTGCAAATCAAACGCAAGCATCATTCCTTGGACACTTCGCCGAGCACGACCCATATGAGCCCAATGAGGCAATACCGGAATTAGAGGGCCAGTTGCACGCCTCCGGCAAAGAAGCAACCTTCTATTTCTATCCGGGAACGGGCCACTGGTTCTTCGAGAACGATAGGCCCGATGCGTTTAATGCAGAGGCTGCACGGCTTGCCTGGGAGCGAACAACGGAGTTCTTGAAGAGGGCGCTGCCAAAGGAGAAGGCCAAGAGGGGCGCTGCGTAGTCCATGCGCATGGGAGGAACGACTGATGGTAACAATCAGAGCTAATGCCACTGTTTCGCCTGATGGAAAGCTCACTGTGGAAACAGTACAAGTACCATCAGGTATTCCACCAGGAAACCACGAGGTTGTGGTTCAAATCAGCAAACGATCTAAAAGGAAAAGGAAAACGCCCATTGAGTTCCTCGTAATTGACGCCGGTCCATGGCCTGAAGGTCTCTCCTTGAGACGGGAGGATATGTATGACGAGTGGGGGCGCTAGTTCTGTCTTCATAGACACGAATGTGCTGGTGTACGCTACCTTAGCATACTCGCCTCTTCAGCAGGAGGCTCAACAAGCGATTCAAACCCAGGTTCAGGTTGGGGCTACATTATGGATCAGCCGCCAGATAATACGGGAATATCTGGCAACGCTTACCAGACCTCAAACTTTTAGCCTTCCTGTACCCATCGCTACTCTCATAAAGGAAATCACATCTTTCGAGAGTCAGTTTCAGATTGCCGAAGATGGCCCCCGTGTGGCCGAAAGGCTACTTAGCCTGCTAACTCGGCTCCCAACTGGCGGGAAGCAGATATACGACGCCAACATAGTCGCGACCATGATGATCCACGGTGTCACACAGATTCTTACTCACAATACTCGTGATTTCAACCGCTACTCGCAGATGATAACTGTGATACCTTTATAAACACTAGACTTTCAAGGAGAGACCCACATGCGCTTCACTCACACCCGCCTGTTAGTAGTCAACTTTGACGCTTGTTTCTGCTTCTACAGAGACGTAATGGACCTGGAGGTAGCCTGGGGCGCGGAGGGCGAAGGGTACGCCGACCTCAAGGCAAAGGATGGCGCATCACTCTCGCTTTTTCAGAGGGAGGTGATGTCCGAGGCGTTGGGAACGTTGAACCTACCCTTTGAGGCCAGCATCCAGGACCGCGTTGCGCTGATATTCGAGACCGACGACCTGGAAGCAAGCATCACGCAGCTTAGGCAAAAGGGCGCAACCTTCATCGTCCAGGCGCAGGATCACCCAGATTGGGGCATACGCACAGCATACCTGCGCGACCCCGACGGCAACCTGATCGAAATCAACAGTCCGCTACCACATGCGGAATGGACGGAAGAGCTTCAAGAAGAAGCTGGAAAGTATGGGGCAAACGCAGGGTAAAAGTGGAGTGGTAAGCAAATCGCGTTTCATATAAGTGAAGGAGCATCCTGAATATGGGCAGCATAATACCTGAAGTAGCGGTCTCGAATATGGAGAACTCGCTGAAGTTTTACAACACACTGGGCTTTACCAAGACCGATGACGGCATCATTGACGAGAACGGCTCGCAGTGGAGCAGCCTGGATATGGGAGGCGCCGCTCTCTGGCTTATCAGGGAAGACGTGGTTCCGGACCTTCAGATGGGTGTGGCCCGGGGCAACGGTGTAAACATTTACATATCGGCGGACGATGTTGACGCCGTTTACGAAAAGATAAAGGTGAGCGGTTATCAGATGAACATTGTGAAAGATATAGAGACTGCCTGGTACGGCCTGCGACACTTCTCGGTGGCTGACCCGGATGGCTACGTACTGACCCTGAATATGCAGGTCGCCCAGGAAGAAAACGCACAGAATAATGCAAACCCTTAGCCCAGAAACGGAAGCTGCCTTGACCCACCTTGCGGCAACCGACCCCGTGATGGCGCGCCTCGTGCATGAGCGCGGGCCTCTGGAACTGCGTCCCACCAACAATTACTTCTTTACACTGGTAGAGGGGATAGCCTCGCAACAACTAGCCTCCAAGGCGGCGGATACTATTATACGCCGCATAAAGGCGCTTGTTCCCGATATGGAGACGCCGGACGCTCACAGCGTACTGGCGGTGCCCGACGATTTGCTTCGCAGGGCCGGTCTGTCGTGGAATAAGGTGCGCTACGTAAAGGACCTGGCGGATCACGTCATATCAGGCCAATTGCCTCTTGACCATATATCTCAGATCGAGGACGAGGAGGTAATAAAGGCGCTTATAGCCGTCAAAGGCATTGGGCGCTGGACCGCCGAGATGTTCCTGATGTTCTCCCTGGCGCGGCCCGACGTGCTGGCTGTGGACGATTATGGATTGCGCACCGCTATGCAGCGTCTTTACAGCCTCTCAGAGTTGCCCAAGCCCGCCGCTATGCGAGAGATAGGCGAGACATGGCGACCCTACCGCTCCTACGCCTCGCTTTACCTCTGGCACAGCCACGACAACTCGCCTAAGATACAAGCATTGGAAGCATAATCGTTTATAATCACAACGAAGGAGCGATGATCTATGCAAAGCACAGTAGCAACGGTTGACGAATACTTGAAGACCGTGCCCCCGCAACGGCTTACAGCATTTACTAAACTTCGGCAACTGTGCCTTAGAACATTAAGAGGCTACGAAGAAAGCATGAAATACGGAATGCCATCATACAGCAAGAACAATGTAGTAGAAATTGCTTTCAACAGTCAGAAAAACTACATCTCACTATACATCCTCAAAAAGGATGTCGTGGATAGATACCGGGATCAACTGCTGGATGTGGGTAAAGGCTGTATACGATATCAAAGACCTGAGCAGATTGACTTCGCAATTGTCGAGAAACTACTGGAAGAAACCGTAGATTCATCTGCTGACATTTGTTCCTAGCATACTTCTCTATAAATAACCCTCGTGGACCAATACTTCTATCAATTGAGGTTCGCCCGTGTAATCGGTGATAATCGTGTTGCCTGCTTCAATGACGGGCAGGAGCTCATACTCTTTATCCCGAAATTGTTGCTTGAACTCAAGGTTGAGACTGACGTTGCGCTCCTCAAAGGGCAAGTCCATGCGCGAAAGAAACTCCTTCGCATCGTGGCATGAGCCTCAGAAGCGACCTGTGTAGATTATGATAGGCGGTTTATCCATAGCGCGTCCTCTTGTTTTACGTTATGCTCTATACTAATTATATATGCAACTACAATTGGCGTGCCATGATGGACGAAAGACGATAGACTATGGTTGATTATCGTCCATCGTCTTTCGTCCGAAATGAACCTTTCCATAACTTTAGAGGTTAAAGATTATATGAAAACCACTCCCGAAAAGATCAAAGAGATACTGGTAGACAACAAAGACCAGGGTACAGTCTTCTCACAGAACAGGCTGAGTTGGCAGAACATTATGCTCACCCAAGAAAAATGGGCTAACACGGATAATAGCTGGAAGTCCATATTCATACTCCTGTTGGTTGCGCTGGGGATTATCGCCGCCATTTCGGTAGTTCTGAATTCGCTTTATGGATATTAGATAGAGATTAAAGAGCAAAATTGGCCGCTTCGCGGCCAATTTTGCTCTTTAATTCCTGATAATGCTTACGGTAGCTTATCGGCGCTTAGACGCCAGTCACCTATAATGTCGAAGCGGGCGGCGGGACTGAGCATATCGGTGGAAGGCAGGGTCACACCGGAGGCAGGGGGGCGCGTGGCGTAAGTATAGAGTGGGTCATATAGCACGACAGCGGGCACGTCCTCTTTGAACGCCTGCTGAAACTCGGCGTAGTGAGCGGCACGCACTCCGTTCTCGGTCGAAAGGCGGGCAGCTTCGAGGGCCGCGTCCGCCTTCGGGTTGCTCCAACTACCGAAGTTGAGAGTGGGCATTCCCGGCTGTGGGCTGTGCCAGTAATCATAAACGTCTGGGTCCGCGCCTTGTGCTTCCCAGTTCGCCAGCACAAGGTGGAAAGCGCCAGGAGTGAGGCGGTCATTTAGCAGTTTGTCACGGCTCACCAACGCTAGTTTCACGTCAATCCCCACCGCTCGTAATTGCGATTGCAATTGAGTAGCTACCAGCCCATTAGAAGGAATCTCTTTGTTCGCCGCCAGCACGACCGTCATAGTCTCGCCCTTGCGGGAGCGTATGCCATCGGGACCCAGCTTCCAGCCAGCAGCGTCCAGCAACTGCCCGGCGTCAGAGGGAGAATAATCAGCGTGTTTAGCCTGCGGATTGTAAGCCCACGACTGGGGCAGTATCGGGCTGTCGGCTGCACGGGCCTGCATATGTAAAGTCTGCTCGACGAGCGCCTTCCTGTTGATGGCTAACTCTATCGCCTGACGGGTCTCTGGCCTATCGAACAAAGGCGAGCGCACGTTCATCAGGAGCATAGCCGAGCGCGCGAGGGTCTGCTGGTGCAATTCGATTCCAGGCACGTTCTGTACGTCAGCCATGCGGTCTAAGGGGATATGTCCTAAGCCGTGTATCTCTCCGGCCTTGAGCGCCGCAAAGGCCGCGTCGAACGTAGGATATAGACGAAACCACAGGCGGGATATATGGCTTTGGGGGTGCGGCCCGTTGGTGTTGGGTTCGAGAAGCACACCCGCTACAGATGGCCCTTGCAAGGCTACGGGTGTACTCGCCGTATCGCCATTGGTCCCCTGTACGCCAAGTGCCCCCGCAACCGCGCTTTGCACATAGCGCCATGGTCCAGAGCCTACAGGCCGCTTGTTCAAATCAGAGGCTGGGAGATCGGCTGCCCTCGCGTCGGACCACAGATGGCGAGGCAGTATACCCAGCGTCGTGTACTGTAGGAATGAAGAATTGGAAGTAGGCAGACTGAATACTACCAGCGCCGGATCGGGAACCGTAATTTGTACGCCCTGCCAGGGTGTGAAAAGAGAAGAGCTGCCCGGAAATTGAGGGTCATGGAGCAGGTTGAGGGTGAAATAAACGTCTTCCGAAGTGAGCGGCTTGCCGTCCTGCCAGAGGAGATCGGGGCGCAAGGTGAAAGTGAAGACGGTGCTGTCGGCGTTGGTTTGCCAGCCCGACGCAAGGTCTGGCACGATGTTGCCGTGCTCATCTACGCGCGTCAGACCATTGAAAACCAGATGCGTGAGGTCAACATCAGTATCGGTCTGAGCAAGGAGTGGATTGACGTAGCGAGGCGCGCCCACCATGGCTTCGACATAGGTATCGTCGGTCCGAGTAAAGGCAGCGCCAGTGTTACTACCCGACCCAATTACCAACACTACAACGAGTAGGAACGCGCCCACCAGCGCCACAATCGCCTGGGACCGAAAGGATATAGACATAAGAGTGATGCGTGATGCGTGATGCGTGAATTGCGGTAATCACGTTTCACGTTTCACGGTCTCTTGTAAATGCTGTTTACCAGGGCGACGACGAAGAAGAGCACGGCAAGTCCAATGGTGAATTGGAACATGCGTAGTTCTAGCCCGCGCCGCGTGCGATAGACCGATGAAGAGTCGCCGCCAAAGAAACCCGAAAGGCCAGCCCCTTTGGTCTGTAGCAATATGATCGCCACAAGGACAATCGCCAGTATTATCTGAACTATATTTAGTGCGTCCGCAAGATTCACGGCAAAAATGCTCCTCTTTATTGTAACCATGTAAAGGTATTCCCGTTTGGGACTCATAGATTATACCACCCAGGTAGGTATAGGCGCAACCAACGGTTGAGTGGAAGACCAGGGTCTATTCATTTCCTAAGGAAGGGCGAATTGTAGGCTTGGGGGACTGCCCCGCGCCTGCCCTCTCTCCTTACCACCCAGACATACTGGTACGCGAACAGGGCAGGCACGGGGTAGTCCCCCAAGCCTACAATTCGCCCTTCCCTGTTCTGTCTCAGATCGGGAACTGGTAAGCATGGCCTTTGCAAGTCATATCTTATAGAATGTACTTAATAAAGAGTGCATAGATTTGATAGAGCTACGGTTCGGAGAACAATTGTGCCACACGTCAAGGCTGCCTATATACTAACCCAATGCTTTTGCTGGCTGCTGTTGCTCTCTGCCTGTGATTCGATACCCGCCCCTACGCCTGTCCCACCTACCGCAATACCTACCATACTCTCGACACCAACATTTTCTGTATCCACACCCACATCTACACGGCAACCCGACGCGACGAATACGACTCAAAGACAACCATCTGACACCCCTTCGCCC
Source organism: Chloroflexia bacterium (assembly GCA_038324555.1). Classification (GTDB taxonomy): domain Bacteria; phylum Chloroflexota; class Chloroflexia; order QHBQ01; family JADMIH01; genus JADMIH01. The sequence continues at coordinate 5,670 of JBBQIC010000081.1, read as the reverse complement.
AAGAATACCCAAACAGAGGTCGTACCGATAGTGGACCAGGCTGAAAATACCAGTACAACTTTGCCCACACGGACACATACCGAGGTTGCGAGCACCCCGCGCACATCAACTCCTACACTGGAGGTTGTTGCGTTGATCCCCACGCCCGCCTTAGCTGCTACCCCCACCCTCGAAGTACTCGCCAGCGGCTTCGGTAGCCCCGATGATGTTGCGGTTACGCCTGCGGGCGACATCCTGTTTGGCGATTTCACCAACAAGGCGATCAACATCCTGCGGCCAGGAGACAAGCCAATCGCGCTTTCGACAGGATTTAGCGAGCCGGAAGGGATTGTGATTGCCAAAGACGGAGCGATTATCGTAGCCGAGCAGGGCACAAACCGTCTGATCGAGGTTGACCCAAGCACCGGCTCCAAAAAGTTGCTGCGCCAGCTTGTGAACAACACGGGCAAGGACGGCGTTGATGGTGTCGCTCTTGACCCCTCAACGGGCGATATTATCGTGCCTGACAGTCCAAACGGGCGTATACTACGAGTGAGCCGCGACGGGAGCAAACTACAGGTAATAGCGACAGGGTTTGTGCGGCCCGCAGGCGCGGCGGTCGAGCCGGGAGGGAGCATACTGGTAGCCGATGAGTTTGGCAATCAGGTCTACAGGCTCAAGCCCAACGGAAGCCGTGTAAGCCTCGCCAAGATGTACCAACCCGACGACGTGGTGGTTGGCACTGACGGCAACATCTACGCTAATACCTTGGGAGGAAACATCGTACGCATAGACCCAGCCACAGGGCGCACCCAGGCGCTCATATCGGGGTTGAAGCTACCGCATGGGCTGGCAGTCGACCTTCAGGGCAATTTGATTATTGCAGAGGCGGGGCGGAACAGGATTATGAGGCTTGTAGTGAGATAATATCGGGGTCAGGGACTATTCAAAGTCGTTGAGGGAGCGGAGGCGTAGGGGCAGGTCTCCGTGCCTGCCCTGTTCGCGTACCAGGATGGTGGGTGGTAAGGAGAGAGGGCAGGCACGGAGACCTGCCCCTACGCCTCCGCTCCCTCAACGACTTTGAATAGTCCCTGTATCGGGGTACATATCGGGATTAAACTGTGTGAAATCTGCTAGAATAGTCTCATGCAGATCAGCGAGGTCGCAGCACAGGCAAACAACATTCGCCAAATACCAACCTGGGAGCACGAGCTAGAACTTCACTCCCAAGGATACAACCTGCTTGCTGGGGTGGACGAAGTGGGGCGCGGCGCGTGGGCGGGGCCGCTCGTGGCTGCTGCGGTCGTTTTCCCGCACCCACAGGCGATTTTGGATTTTGGATTTTGGATTTTGGGGTCCGCATCGGAGACTGCAACTAGCCAAAATCCAAAATCCAAAATCCAAAATCAGTTGGGCCGCTTGCGCGATAGCAAGATGCTCAGAGCCAGCGTACGTGAAGAACTACTGGAATACATACGCGGTGCGGCGCTATCTGTGGGCGTCGGCATAGTTTCGCACGCGCTGATAGACGTTATTGGCGTCGGCGTCGGGAACCGCCTGGCGATGGCGCGTGCCGTGCGCGACCTGGACGTTCGGCCCGACCACCTGCTGCTAGACGCCTTCCGCGTGCCTCTGATGCCAATGCCACAGAGGGCCATCATCAAAGGCGACGCTACTTGCATGTCTATCGCGGCGGCCTCAATAGTCGCCAAAGTGACCCGCGACCGCATGATGTGCGAGCTAGGCGAGGTTCACCCCGGCTACAGTTTTGCCCAGCACAAAGGCTACGGCACGCGCCAGCACCTGGACGCGCTGCTGCAAATGGGGGTGTGCCCCATCCACCGGCGGAGTTACGCGCCAATAAAGGCGATGCTGGTGGGAGAGATGGGGACGATGGACGATGGACGATAGATGATGGACGATGGGCATAGCAACTATCGTCCATCGTCCATCGTCCATCGTCCATCGTCCATCGTCCATCGTCCAGGTGAAACCAACAATGCCCAAAGATGAATCCACCCAACCCCGCCCCAGCGCTTCGACCGGACGGCGAGGCGAGGATATAGCAGCGCGTTACCTCGTCAAGCACGGCTGCACGGTCCTGGCCCGCAACTGGCGCTCCAATCCTGGCGAAATTGATATAGTGGCCGAGTGTCCACCGTCCGTTTCAAGCAACTCGAAGGAGCGAGAATTGGCCTTCATAGAGGTGCGCACCCGGCATGGGCGTCTCGGCCTCGCCGAAGAGTCTATATCGAGCCACAAAGCCACGAATATAGTAACGGCCGCATACGCATATATGGCGGTGCACGACCTAGACCCCGAAGCAACCCCCTGGCGCATTGACCTTGTAGCTATAGCCCTGTCCGGCTCCACGATTACGGGCATCAATTGGATAAAGAATGCAATTGACGAAGACATGCTGGAATAATAGAAGCGTCTTGTGCATATGAAAAATCCTCCACTTCGCGGAGGATTTTTCATAACACTCATAAGATTTTTCTCGTAAGAGCAGGACCTACGCAAAATAGACATCGTCTATCGTCCATCGTCTATCGTCTCTGCGTAAGCCCTTAGAGAGATTTACGGGAAGATGCCGCGCAGCTTGGTTACTTCAGCTACGCGAGAGATAGCCAGCATGTACGCGCCCGTGCGCATATCAGCCGAGCTATTTCCAGCGGTCTCGTAAACGTCCTGGAAGGCGCGCTTCATGACGCGCTCCAGCTTCTGGTTTACCTCGTCCTCGGCCCAGTAATAGCCCTGGATGTTCTGCGCCCACTCGAAGTAGGAGACGGTCACGCCGCCGGCGTTCGCCAGGATGTCCGGCAGGATCATGACGCCCTTCTCGAAGAGAATGCGGTCGGCGTCGGGAGTGGTCGGGCCGTTGGCGGCTTCGGCTATCATCTTAGTCTTGATGCGGTCGGCGTTGTGAGCCGTGATTACGCTCTCGAGGGCTGCGGGCACCAGTATGTCGCACTCGATTTCCAGCAGTTCCTCGTTGGACACAATATCGCTATCCGGGAACCCGGCAAGCGTACCATGCTCTTGCTTATAGCGCACGGCCTTGTTTGGGTCAATACCCTTAGACGAATAGATGCCGCCCTGGCTGTCGGACACGGCCAATATCTTGGCTCCGTCCTCTGCCAACAGCGTCGCGGCAATAGAGCCTGCGTTGCCGAAACCCTGGACCACTACGGTAGCTCCCTCTAGCCTCATCCCCTTCGCTTTAGTGGCTTCGCGCACGACGAACTGGAGGCCGCGAGCAGTAGCTTCGTTACGGCCCAGCGAACCCTGGATGCCAAGCGGCTTGCCTGTGATAAGGCCAGGCATCGGATAGCCCTTGAGCATGGAGATAGTGTCCATGATCCAGGCCATCGTCTGCGAGTTGGTGTTCACGTCAGGGGCTGGGATGTCAATCTCAGGGCCGATGATGGGGGCGATTTCGACTGCGAAACGGCGGGTCAGGCGCTCCAACTCGGTCTGGCTGTGCTCTTTGGGGTTGACAATGACACCGCCCTTAGCGCCCCCATAAGGGATACCGACCGTAGCGCACTTCCAGGTCATCCACATGGCAAGAGCCTTTACTTCGTCCAGCGTCACGTCCTGATGGTAGCGTATGCCGCCCTTCGCCGGTCCACGAGTGAGGGAGTGCTGCACGCGGTAGCCGGTGAACACGTTATAGCTGCCGTCGTCCATACGCACCGGGAAATGCACCGTCAACTCGCGCTTGGGTTGTGAAAGTATCTGCTTCATCCCCTCGTCCAGGTTGAGCCTATCGGCAGCCTGCATGAACTGCTCGACCGCTATATGGTAGGGGTTGGGCTTTTGATGTTGTACCTTGTCCATTTTTCTAAGTCCTCCTCATTGAGTATAGTTGCTATTTAACCTAGACGAGAAACGTGAAACGTGAAACGTGACGAGTGATTATCGTAATTCACGTTTCACGTTTCACGTTTCACGTTTCTCGTCTAGCTTGCGTTTTAGTAGTTCGCGCACGGTGTTGGCGTCCGCTTGCCCTTTTGTCGCCCGCATGACGGGGCCGACCAGCGCTTGTATCGCGCTCTCCTTTCCTTTAAGATAGTCTTCAACCGCTTTTGGATTGCTGTTTATCGCCTCGTCTACGGCCTTTTCGAGCGCCGATTCGTCTCGCACGACTGCAAGGCCGCGTTCCTTTACGAGGTCAGCCGGGGGGCCGCCTTTGGCAAAGAGTTCGGGTAACAGGCTGCGGGCGATGCCTTTGTTTATCGTGTCGCTCTCCACCAGACCCGCCAATTCGCGCAGGTGGTTGGCCGAGATGGGGCTTGCGGCTATATCAACGCCCGCGTCGCCCAGCAGTTTAGCCAGGTCGTTCGCCATGAAGCCTGCGACGGTGCGCGCGCCCTCTTTGCTCAAACCGTTCGCCGCCTGCTCGAAGTAGTCGGCGCTTGCCCGCGAAGCTGTCACTTGCGCAGCGTCGTATGGAGTGAGAGCGTACTGCTCTGTCAGACGGTCGCGCCGCGCGTCCGGCAACTCAGGCAGGGAAGCGCGTATCTCCTCTATATATTTCTCAATGAAGGTCAGGGGAGGAAGGTCCGGCTCCGAGAAATAGCGATAGTCGTGCGCCTGCTCTTTTGAGCGCTGGGAGACAGTCACGCCCCTCTTCTCTACCCAGCCGCGCGTCTCCTGCGCCACGCGCTCGCCGCCCTCCAGCGCCCCCATTTGCCGTTGCACTTCGTATTCGAGAGCCGAGCGCACCGACTTGAAGGAATTCATGTTCTTGACTTCGACTTTGGCGCCGAGCTCGGCCTGCCCATGTGGACGCACCGATACATTGGCGTCTACCCTGAACGAGCCTTCCTCCATGTTGCCCGTGGAAGCGCCTATCCAGCGCAGGATATGTCGGAGCTTCATCAAGTAGAGTTGCGCCTCTTCGGGCGAGGTGATATGCGGCGCGGATACTATCTCCATCAGGGGCAGGCCAGCGCGATTTACGTCCATGAGTGTGTGCGAACCACGATGTAGCAGACGGGCCGTGTCCTCTTCTAGGTGTACACGAATTATGCCTACACCTCTGGTATAACGGCGATTGCCCTTCTCGTCTGGCACGTCTACGTCCATGTGGCCGCTGACGCAAAGAGGCAGGTCGTACTGCGAGATTTGATAACCCTTCATCAGGTCGGGATAGTGGTAGTTCTTCCGGTCGAACTTGGAGAGGGACGGGACGGTGCAGTTGAGCGCCAGCCCGGTGCGTATCGTCTGGTGAATAGCCGAGGAGTTGATCACCGGCAGGGTGCCGGGCATGCCCATACAAATTGGGCAAACGTGGGTGTTGGGCGGCGCATAAGCTACGTCCGCGCTGCACGCGCAGAACATCTTGCTCTTAGTAAGCAATTGCGCGTGGACTTCGAGGCCGATGGTAGTGGTATATTGTAGGGAAGATGCGCCGCTCATCCGGGACGCATCTGACGGTGTATTGAGGTTTGTCGCCGCGCTGCTATTTGCCCCTGCCATGAGATGTATTTCTCCTGCCGTCCCTTTTTAACGGACTCACAGATTATATCACGTCTGCCCAATGAGCGCAACTTTTTGCGGCGTTGTTGAAAGTGTTCAGGTAAGGGGTAGGGGCGTGTAGGGGGGGCGCAATGTTTGGGCGGCGAGGGGTCAGGGGGTGATACAAGGGGGGACACAAAAGTTGCCCCCACCACACACGAAAAA
>JBBQIC010000080.1:0-13286 GCA_038324555.1 Chloroflexia bacterium | reverse complement strand
TGGTGTTCTTGACGCGGCAGCATACAGAGTTGGGAGTAGGGAGTAGGGAGGAGGGAATAGGGTGAGGGAGTATAAACTACTCCCTCACCCTATTCCCTACTCCCTACTCCCTACTCCCTACTCCCTACCCCAGGGTATATTGAAAACACCAACTCGGTTGGGAACTCAAATCTCTGGATACGCCAATTCTTGCCACGCGCCCATTCGAGAAAGTGTGCTTCGTAGTTCTCTAACATCCCTCGATTCCTGCCGCCCAAGCTACGCACGGGGAACGATACCACAATTCTTTGGGCTTGAATTGTCTCCAAGAGCCGGTATCCCGCGCCCTTGTCTATTTGTTCGAGGCATGGTATCGCTTTCAGAATGAGGGCAACGTCAACCGCCTGGGTAGGCGCGCCAAGCAGCACATCAGAGGCAATCGCCTGCCCATGCACACCCACGATCTCCAGGAATAGGCCCAAAAAGCGCATCGTGTCCTCATAAATGTCGTATGCGTAATATTGCGCCTCTGATGCTAAAGGCATCCACGGAATCGCCAGTGGATTGAGACCGCAAGCAATATCCAGGATAGAGCGAACCGGTGGTAGATCGGCAAAGATAGTCGTATAGAATTGGTCCAGGACCGGAACGCGCTCCCTCGTTGAGGCATGGCCCATCATAATGCGTTTGCACGCGCGAAGAAAATCGCCCGAAGCGTCAGAGTCATGCGCCTCTCTCAACTGCGGCAGCCATGCGTCATAATCTTGCTTGCCGATGATATATGCGCCCGCAACCTGATGCAGCTTGTTCTTGGTGGCCTTGATGGTCTCCTTCAGATTGCGGCGCTTTGCAAGCTCTCTCCTGGCGACATCGGCAACAAAGGTCTCGCAAACGTGGCGGTACTTAGGGCTTGAGAGAACAGCCTGCGTAATCAGGCGAACGTCATCGTTGTCAGCCTCCACCCCAGAACTCCCTTCAAGCGCGTTTTCGGACGATGGACGATGGACGATGGACGATAGACGATAGACGATAGACGATAGACGATAGTTGCCATCGTCTATCGTCTATCGTCCCAAGTACCGCATAAGTCTCACCATGAACCTCAAGTTATGGATTGTCGCCAGTCTAAAGAAGAGCGAGTCGCCTATCTTGAACAGGTGATGCAAGTAGCCCAACGAATAGCGCGAGCAGCATAGGCAATCGCAACTCGCGCAGATGGGGCCTGCTTGTTTAATGTGTTTATCATCGGCGATGTACAAATTGGAGAACCAGGATGATGCCCAATCCCTTCCACTTGTGAACTCGCCCTTAAAGACGTACAGCCGCCCATGTCTCGCGTCTCGCGTCGGCAGCGCGCTATCAAATAGAGTGTATCCCAACCCAAAGCACTCGGCCACGTTCATGGGGTGGCCTACTCCCAGGGCGTGGAGTGGCCGTTCCACAGGCACAAGCCCCCTCGTAAAGGCAATCAGATCGGTCAGTAAATGGCCTTGGGCGTCCAGGGGCCAGCCGCCATATCCGTACCCATCAAAGCCGATTTCCAGCAGTTCTAATGCGCAGCGTTTACGCAGTTCCGTGTACCCGCCCCCCTGGATCACGGCAAACAAGAGAGGGCGTTTGTCCGGGGCCACACCCTTTTGGTCGAGGATTTTCAGATATTCAGCCTTGCAGCGATGCGCCCAGACGATGGTCCGCCGCACAGATTGCTGTTGGACCTCAAGAGGAGCGTCAACGTGGGTGCAATCGTCCAGGCAAATCAGGATGTCGCCGCCATAAGCAATTTGCAACTGAATTGTCTTTTCCGGCGTAAGTTGGTACTTGCGCTCTGAACCCTCCGGGTGGAAGACGATGCCCTTGTCGGTTATCTGGCCGTTCTTCGGGTTCTCGTGAATCAGGGAGTAAGCCTGGAAACCGCCCGAATCTGTAACGATAGGCCGCTCCCACCCGGACATGTTGTGTAAACCACCCAACGCTTGTATAGTTGAGGTTCCGGGACGCTGCATGAGATGGAACGTATTCATAACAAGCCCCCGTATGCCACATGTTACTAAATCAGCGGCATCAACAGAGCGAACGACGCCTCGCGTGGCGTCTGGAAGGAAAACGGGCAGGTCCAACGGGCCACTTGGCAGTTCTAACGTTTGCAGGGCGCCATTATTCTCTCGTCTCCCCAATCCTTGCTTCTCCTGTCAGAAATCAGAATTCCGTATCTGATTTCTGATTTCTAACTTCTGATTTCTGATTAATGCCTTCGATTACCACCGTATACTCACCCTTGATCCCTGATCCCTGATCCCTGATCCCTATTCCCGACAGGATTTCAGAAAGCCTGCCCCTGTATACAGCTTCATAAATTTTCGTGAGATCATTGACCAGCGCGCCTTGCCGGTCTCCGAACACCGCGTGTGCGTCTCGCAAGAAGGCTGTCAGGCGATGAGGACTTTCATAATAGATCAGAGTATAGGGCGAGTGTAAATCTGCTTCGAGGAACTTGCGCCTGGCCCCCGGTTTGCGAGGAGGGAATCCACGGAAAGTGAAACTATGCGTGGCGAGGCCGGATAGAATGAGCGCCGACACGAAGGCGGTAGGCCCAGGTATTGTCGTTATTTCAACACCCGCAGCCACGGCGCTGCGCACCAGTGTAAAACCAGGGTCGGAGATTCCTGGGGTTCCCGCGTTGGTGACGAGGGCAACTGATTTGCCTTCCTCAATAAGGGATATGATCTTGTCGGCAGACCGCTGTTCGTTGTGCTCGTAAAAAGAGACCTGTGGTTTCTTTATTCCCAGATGCTTTAGAAGCAGGCCTGTCTTGCGGGTGTCCTCGCTGGCGATGAGGTCCACGCTACCGAGCACATCAATAGCTCGCAATGTGATGTCGCGTAAGTTGCCGATTGGCGTTGAGACCAGGTAGAGCACCCTATTCTGAAGTGGTCGTCAAGGGTGTTGTTTTTCGCGCTTTATTGCTCATTTGACACTCCTTACATGCAACAATTATATATCCCCAGTTGAGCTACTGCAATACTATGGGAAGGAAGGGGCAGGGCTGTGTCAAAGTCACATATCCGACGATAGACGATAGACGATGGACGATTGAGCAGTCATCGTCCATCGTCTATCGTCCATCGTCAAGAGGCACGCTCCACCGACTTTGACACAGCCCTAAAGGAAGGGGTAGGCGTTCAGATTAGAGATGTATTCGCAGGGGCAGGTCCCCATAGGCGCGAACTTAAGGCAGCATTGAGCGTGAAAATGGGATTCAAGAAGTGTCAACTGTAGGGGCGCTGCTTGCCGCGCCCTGTGTGAGTGGGACACACTTATCCCATTGCCTACCCCACCAGGGCGCGGCAAGCAGCGCCCCTACGCACATTTTGGCTCTTAAGTTCGCGCCTATGGGGCCTGCCCCTACGGGTTTTTCTCTATCCCGAGTTTCTATTATTTTAGCAGAACATCTACTTTATAGCGTACTGCACACTAACGTCTACGCGAATTTCTTGCTGGCCAGGGTTGATTGGTGTGGGCGCCATTCCGGCCATGCTCTTGCTGTCGGCAGCGCCTGCCATCATCACGGGCGGGGGTGGGGTATTGGAGCCGCCGTCCTCTATCAGGATGGGCGCGCCCAGGGTCACCCCACTCAAAGTTGCAAGCTGGTCGGCTTTGGACTTGGCATCGGTCATCGCCTGCTCGCGGGCCTGGCGCATGAGGGCCGAGGGGTCCGAGAAGCTGAAGCTCACGCCGTACACTGTGTTAGCGCCCGAACTTACCAGGTCGTCAATCAGCTTGCCCGCTTTGGTCGCGTCGCGCAGCTTGACGTTGAGGATGTTGGTTACGCGGAAGCCCGTGATCGTGGGCGGTTGATTCGGGTTGTAATTCATCACGGGTTCGACGTTATACTGAGAGGTAGAGATGTCCTTATCATCTACACCCGCGCCCTTGAGTTGCTTCATTACCGCGTCCATCTTGCTTGAAGCTTCGCTCTGGGCGTCCTCCAGTTTGTCCTTCTGCACCTGGACTCCCACCTGCAGATTGACCAGGTCGGGTTTGGCGGAGATGCTGCCTGTGCCTTGCACAGAAATATGCGCCTGATCGCTGATTGAGGCCATACTGGGTGCTCCTACCTGTGAGTTGCTCGGCGCGTTAGCCGATTTAGTCGCCGGTCCCGATGTCTGCGCGTTGCCTTTGGTTTGCACGTTGGCATTACCGGTTTCTGGGCCGCGCGGAACGAGCCACACAACCATAAATGCTGCAAGAAGCAGACCAATAGCCGCTATCGAGCCTAGAGCCACAAATAACCTGTTCTTAAGGACGTTCATCGTTTTCCTCCATTGTAGAAAAATTGTCGTCTATGTCCACTCGCATGTGTGATAGCCACTCATGCATTATATGGCAACTGATCCATATTAAGTTAAGGACGAGCACGGCAGCAGAAAAGTTCCCACATTCAGCTAGACAGGAACGCCCAATGTAACCACTGCACTTTCAACCTGGGAATTATTGGTTAGGTACATAGTTCCTATATGCACCCCTCTGGTGGCGGGTTACAATACATCATAGACCCTGGCAATCGCAATCGAACTTAGATTGGGGAAAAGATGATGAATAAACGGAGAAGTGTCGTTATCCTGTTGATTTTCGCAGCATTGCTAGTGCTTTATGGCTGCGGCCCAGCCTTTATGGCAACGAATACGGTTTCGGCGATTACGATTTCGCATACTCCCACCGCTAGTGTTGGAGGTCAAGCAATCCCAAAAGATAGTGAACCGGCGTTCGCTTTGCTTAGAGAAACTCAGAAGGCAATGCAGAGCGTTACCAGTTACAGTTTCAAGCTGAACAACTCTACTGATACACATATGGCCGCCGAACTTACGCAGGCCCCTATAATACATGTACCCACACCTACGACCCTCATTCAGGGAGATGTAATGCCACCACTAGCCCGATACATAGACGATAGCCCGAACTATTATTGGGCGTCTGGTAAGAACACATACTTTACAGTCTCGAACAGCAAGGAGTATGTGCCTTTAGGAGAAGCGTCCGATCCTTTCATCATAACGGGTGCTTTGAATAACCCCCAAGAATATATCAACTTTACCCTCGATACGGCAGCGTGCGCCACCATCGTAGGCGATGAAAAAGTTGCCGGGTTTGATACGATACATCTGAAGTTTATATTGCCGACCGATTCCATTGGAATGCATGGCAATAACTCTTATGCACGAGACATCTGGATAGACAAGGATACTCACTACCTGCGCCAAATACAAATGACCGAGATATTCCAGCCACGCCGTCCCTGGGAAGATGCACTCACAGCCAGTCCCTCTGAAATCAGCTACACCTCTGGAATACTGCTCTACCTGAAATATAACGAGGAAATCACACCCCCAATTGAAGCGCCACTTGAAAGAGTACCGGCGAAACCGTAGTTGTAACACATTCCAAAGTTCGCTGTTATGACAATGATTAAAGTATTGACGCACTACCCTCTTATATGGTATCTTTAAGACCTAAACCCTATGGTGAAGTCTGGTCGTATAAGGTTTTGATCCTAACTAGTTTTTTGGGAGCTGGCAGCGGAAGGGGCTGCGTAAGCCTGCTTGACGGGTAACGCAATAACCTGAAGAACGGCACCCACCTGTGATGAGCAGGTTCAAAACCTTCCGACCACACCAAGGGTTTTTTTCGTGAAACGAAAACGCGATGCGTGAACCGCGATCGGGGCGAGTCGCGATTCACGCATCACACGTCCTGGGGGGCGTAGTAGTGGGTGTTATTGATGAGGCTTTAGAGGCCAATAAAACCTATGCTGAGGGCTTCAACATGGGCCATCTTCCCGCCCCGGCTGTGCGGAAGCTGGCGGTAGTGGCTTGCATGGACGCCAGGCAGGACATGTTTGAAATGCTCGGCCTGAAAGCCGGAGACGCGCACATCATCCGCAACGCCGGGGGCATAGTAACCGAGGATGTTTTGCGCTCGCTACTTATTTCCCATTACTTGCTCTTTACCCGGGAGTTCATGATCATCAATCACACCGACTGCGGCCTGCTGACTTTCAAAGACGAAGACTTCCGCCAGAGGCTCCAACAGATCACAGGTACGGCTACTATTACCCCTGCCGGTTTCTACGCCTTCAGCAACCTCGAAGAAAACGTCCGCCATCAAGTTCAGAAAGTGAAAGGGCACCCCTGGATTCCCAAACACATCGTAGTGAGAGGCTTCATTTATGATACCAGTACGGGTAGGCTGAATGAAGTGTCCGCTTAACTATGACCCAAATTGGACACCGTTGTTGAGCGCACAAATGACAAGCGATCTATTTCGCCATTGGTGGGCCCTGACTTATCGCGAGTAAGCCCGTGCTAATCACTCTCGTTGGCCCCGACCGCTACTCGGTTGGCGTGGCCCTCAAAACTTACCTGGCTAAATACGCTCCTGAAGAGGCGGCTCTCGGAGACCTCAATCTCACGCGCCTTGATGGGGCGAAAATAACGCCGGACGACTTGACGCGGGCGGTGCAGGCTATCGGCTTCCTTGCCGAGCAGAGGGTGGTCATTGTAGAGGGTCTGCTCTCCAGGTTCACGAGCAAGGCTGCTGATGAAGGGAGAGCAGAAGATAAGCCCGCGAAGGGGCGAGGCAAAACTGATTTGGGCTTGTCCGAAGGGTTCGCCCAGGTCTTTGGGGAAGTGCCTGAGACCACCATTTTGGTATTAGTGGAGAGGGGCGGCGTCGCCAAGAACGGCAGCCTGTACAAAGCGGCGGCACGATACGGCAAAGTGGAGGAGTACATCCCGCCGAAGGGGGCGGCCCTCGAACGCTGGATAACCAACAGATGCGCGGAAGTGGGAGTGAAGGCGGACTATAGTGCGAAAGCTACATTGGCTGCTGCCCTGTCCGACTTGCAAATGCTGGCTAACGAGATAGACAAACTGGCTTTATACGTCGGCGAGGGAGGCACGATTGACGAGCGTGTGCTGCGCGATATGAGTTTCGCCTCCCGGCAGGAAGACGTGTTCGAGTTGACCAACGCGGTTGCTCGGCGGGACACAAAGGGGGCGCTCGTGCAGTTGCAGCGCCTGATCGAAGGCGGCACGGCCCCCGAAGGCATATTGCCCGCCCTGGCGTGGCAGGTGCGCACGCTCGTGCAGGTGCGCGATATGATAGACAACCGCGTGCCGGAGGGTTACATGGCCGAAAAAGCCGCAATGAGCGACTACGTTGTGCGCAAAACTGTGGGGCAGGCGCGCCAGTTTTCGATGAGCAAGCTGATGCAAATCCACCAGAAGCTGCTAGAGTTGGATCACGGCATCAAGACAGGACGGGCAGAAGCTGACCTCTCGATAGACGCGCTAGTAGTGGAGATGTGTCGTTCGTAATCTAAACTAAGCCTTGCCCGTGCCGATTTTGTTGAACCTTGCCATGATACGAGCCTTGCGGCGGGCGGCCTGGTTGCGGTGGATTATACCCTTGTTGGCGGCCTTGTCCAGGGCGCTGATGGCGTGTACCACAGCAGAGGCGGCGGCATCTTCGTCATTTGCGCTTATCTGAGCCTGCGCCGAACGGACGTAGGTCTTGAGCGCGGTGCGTATGGGCTTGTTGCGTACCCGCTTGCGCTCGGAGGAGCGAATTCTCTTCAAAGCTGACTTAATATTAGCCAAGTGTGCGTGACCTCCTCAATAATAAAAGGCGGCGGCGCCGCCATACTTCTTTCTGGCAATGCTGTTTGGCAGACTAACGCTTATTATATCAAAGCGTGGGGTAAATAACAAGCTGAAGCAGACGATGGACGATGGACGATGGACGATGGACGATGGATAATAGCTGTCACTGTCTATCGTCTGTCCTCTCGCCACCAGCCGACTCTCTTCCATCCCATCAATAGTTGTGTATAACTAGCACTAATACCCTGGAATAATAGACCCATTTGTGGGTTATACTAAATGATTATCAACAAGCACGGTTTTCCACATTTCGCGCCCACACGCCCAGCGCCAGGTACCCAACACTCAGCACCCACAACAATATGCCAGATAACGACGTTATTACCGAGATAAAGCATAGGGTCTCCATCGAAGATGTCGTGGGGGAGACGGTAAAGCTGGCGCGCGCCGGGCGTAACCTCAAGGGGCTGTGCCCGTTCCACACTGAGAAAACGCCCTCGTTCGTCGTCTACCCCAACGATGGGTCGTATCACTGCTTCGGCTGCGGGCAGAGTGGCGATGCCTTCACCTTCTTGATGAAGACAGATAGCCTGGACTTCCGGGGGGCGCTTGAGAGATTAGCGGGCAAGGCAGGCGTTGAACTAAAGCCACGCGACGACCAGGCCGCCGCCGTGGACCGTGCAAAGGAGCGGCTGAAAGAAGCCTGCGCAGCAGCAGCCGCTTTCTACCACAACCTGCTGCGCAATAATCCAGCCGCGAACAAGGCCCGCGCCTACGTCGAGAAGCGCGGCCTCACGCCCTCTACGTTAGAAACGTTTCAGATAGGCTTTGGGCCGGACTCCTGGGACGCTCTGAGCAACTACCTGTTGGGCAAGGGCTACACGTCTCAGGAGTTGATAGACGCCGGGTTAGTGTCCGAGCGCGAAGAGGGGGGGCATTACGACCGCTTCCGCAACCGCTTGCTCTTTCCGATACGTGATCACAAAGGTGCGATAGTAGGCTTTGGGGCGCGGGCGCTCGACGAAGGGCAGCAGCCAAAGTATCTGAACTCGCCGCAATCGGTTATCTTCGACAAAAGCTCTATTCTCTATGGATTAGACATGGCACGGCAGCATATTCAGCGCGCGGGCCATGTGGTAATCGTAGAGGGCTATATGGACGTGGTGGTGGCGCACCAGGCGGCGCAGAACAACGTGGTTGGCACGATAGGCACAGCCCTCACCGATCGCCACGCTGAACTGCTCAAGCGCGTCGCCCGCCGCATTGTGCTCTGCCTCGACCCCGATACTGCCGGCGACTTGGCCGCGCTAAAGGGGTCGGAGGTGTTACAGGAGCACGCAGAGAGGCTGGCTGTCCCCATTCGCGGTGAGCGCGGGTTGCTGGGCGTGGAACGGCGTTCGGAGCTTGAAATCAGGATAATGCAGTTGCCCCGCGGCACCGACCCGGACGAATTGTTGCTGGCGGCTGGCGGCCCCGAACAGTGGGCATCGCTGCGTGACGGCGCGCTACCGTTGCTTGACCACGTTATAGGCGTAGTCACGGGCAAGTACGACATAAAGACCGCACGCGGCAAGAGCGAGGCGGTACAGGAGCTTGCCCTGTTCATACGCGAATTAGGCGACCCGGTCCAGCGCGCCCACTACGAGCAGCGCATAGCCTCCGTAATACGAGTGCCGGAGGAGTCGGTGCAGGAAGCGGTGAAGAGGGGGCGTGTTGGGCAGGGCAGGGGAGATAAGGGGCGCTCACAGTATGCGGGCCATCAGAATACTCTCACAGATGCCCAGCCTTCTACACCCAGGCAATCGGGCCAGCCCAGCCCGATTGACCTCAATGCGCCTGCCGAGGAACACCTTCTCTGTCTGGTGGTGAAGTACCCGCAGGTGACGTGGATGGCGGGTGCGCCCATGCCGGAGGACTTTACACGCCTGGAAAACCGGCTCATTTACGAAACAGTAACCTCGGCAGCCTCCGAAGCTGACAAGTCGGAATTGCAGGTTGAGGCTATTTTGGATGCAGCGCGCCAAACACTCGACCCGGCGCTGGTCGCCCACCTTGAGCGGTTGGTGGTTCGCTCTATTGAGCCGGACCTGTTCAGGTTCGCGTTGCCCTTTGAATTGGAGACACGCATCAAGCGCCTGCGTCAGCATAACGACCAGATGTGGCTGCAACAATGCCAGTTCATGATTAGAGAAGCAGAAGAAACGGGAGACAAGGAGACCGTAGAGAAACTCATGCAACTCTCCATACGCCCTCTCTCTCGCTTCCGATATTACGACCCGAAACCGAGCACGGTGTTCAAGGATAGCAGGGATTAGGGTGAGGGAGTAGGGTGGGGGAGTAGTTTTGTTTTTATGCTCACCCCTGCCCTACAACGTATAACAGACCAATTCAATAACAGGAGGACACGACAACCATGTTTGACCAGAGCAAGAAACGAATGTCATTGCGCGCTTATATCTTCTCGCCGGTCAGAGTACAGCTTCCTACATCACGAGCACTACGAAAACGGATACGAAGTAGAGTACATCACAGCATCAAGCTATTGTTCAACATAGTACTTGTGTTCTCTATGCTGATAAGCCCGTTTGCGAACTTGTCTCCATATTCTCCTGTCTTATAGTAGCTTGAGTAGCTCGAACGCCCTTGCTAAACAAGCAGTTACTTCCGAAACGGCGCCAAGTTCACCTATTGGTAATAATTCAACTAACGCTCCTGCAACATACCCCAGGACTGACCAACCATTCGGCGGTCCAGTCCCAGAGCCGCGAGACTTGCTTGGCGGGTGCAACCCGGTTGAGCGATCATCCACCCAATCCTGCGGTGATCCGGTCAATACAGCTACCGGCAACTTCGCTCATTGTAGTGGCTATCTGCCTTATCCGTGCCTGGAAACAGGTGGCTACTTACTCACACAACCCCATGAATCCTCTCAACTGAATGCTTGTCCTTGGCATACCAGCAGGCTGAACGGGTAGAATCCATGAGCGGCCTTGAACCAAGTTCACCACTCTCGTCCATGGAGAAACCTTTTATGTTGCTCAACTTCACCAACTGCATAACCCGGCCTTACAACTTTCTATCTGGAGTAAAACGATTACCAGGTATTTGCCTTCAGGTCAGCCTTCAGGCTATGCTGCACCGCTTTGTCGCTTTGACAAAACCACCCTCTGGCTCACTCATCTTGAATGCCATAACCGACTTCACAAGAAGCAAGCATGAACTTATCATAGAGAATGCCCTGCTGCGCCAGCAACTCATTATTCTGCGCCGTCAGGTGAAACGACCTCAACTCACCAACGCCGATCGAGCTCTAATGGTGCTATTGTCAAGTAAGCTACGTAGTTGGAAGAATGCTCTGCTTATCGTGCAGCCCGACACTTTGCTACGATGGCATAGGAAAGGCTATCGCTTGTTCTGGAAGAGAAAATCAAAAGCCAAGTCCCGCGAACCAAAGATTGCAGCCCAGACAATAGAGTTGATCAAGCAAATATCTCAAGAGAACCAGCTGTGGGGTGCTGAGCGCATAAGGGGAGAACTACTCAAACTCGACATTCGGGTGTCCAAGCGCACAATTCAGAAATACATGCGGCAAGCTCGCAAACCGCCTCCATCCAAGCAGGAGCCCACTCAGACCTGGACAATATTCTTACACAATCACGTCTACCAGGTTTGGGCTTGCGACTTCCTGCCCGTGTATGACCTGTTATTCCGGCCTCTGTTCATATTCTTCATAATAGAGCTTGGCTCCCGGCGGATAGTCCATTTCGGCGTTACTCGATCTCCAACAGACGCATGGACGGCTCAGCAACTGCGGGAGGCAACACCGTTTGGAGAGGCGCCCAGGTTCCTGATCCGGGATAATGACAGCAAGTACGGACCGAACTTTGCTAAAGTGGTCAAGGCAAGCGGTATCGAGGTGTTGCGAACACCGTATAAAGCGCCAAGGGCGAATGCCTTTTGCGAGCGGTTACTGGGCAGTGTTCGTCGTGAATGCTTGGACCACATCCTGATCCTGGGCGAGAAGCACCTGCATCGGGTCGTCAAGGAGTATGTGGAGTACTACAACTCGGCCAGACCTCATCAGGGGATCGGTCAAGCCATCCCGAAAGCAGTACGATCACCTGTGCTGGAAGATCCGCTGGCCGCTGACAGGGCAGAGGCAAAGATAATCAGCTTCCCGGTTCTGGGCTGTTTGCACCATGATTATCGGAGAGCAGCATAAAGTGGCAAAGCAGAAAAGAGTGCTCAGGCACCCCCGGATGAGCCATTACAGGTTCTGATTCATGTCAAACGATCTCACTGGAAAGGGGCCCACGGCTCTACTCCTGGGCAT
This sequence comes from Chloroflexia bacterium, assembly GCA_038324555.1. Classification (GTDB taxonomy): domain Bacteria; phylum Chloroflexota; class Chloroflexia; order QHBQ01; family JADMIH01; genus JADMIH01. The sequence goes on along the minus strand of JBBQIC010000080.1, from coordinate 1,316 downwards.
CCTCATCCTCGGGACGCGCAGGCCATTGCTGCCGCCCGTGTATGACGTGGGTGATGTCAATACGATTGCCGCTCTCCTCAAAGGTCAGAATGAACGGCGTGCCAGTGACGACAAGTTCGCGTGTGCCTTCCATTCGTCCAGGTCTGCCGCCTAATCCGGGCATCTCGCGCAGCCTCGTCACAGCGCGGCTAATGCGTTCCCTCTGCTTTTGTGCCGCTAGGGGGTTGCGCTCGCGGATATAGGCGATCTGCCCGGCGATTTCCGACTTGGCGGTGTCACTGATGACAACGCGGCGCATCAGTGAGCCGTGCCGCCCTCAAGGATGGCATCTAGCTCCTTCTCGAAGTCCTCCCATTCGGTGTAGCGCCCTTCCCGAATGTCGTCGCGGCCTTGCTCTACTGCTTGAACGAAAGCAAGCTCGGTGTCAATGTAGGCGGTAATCGCTTCGTGAAATAGCCGTGCCTTCGTGCGCCCGGTGGCATGTGCAAGCAAATCGAGACGCTGCGCTGTCGTCTCGTCTACCCGTGTGTTAAGTTGTACGCTGCGGTTCATAAACTCACCAACTCTCCTTAGCCAAAGTACGATACACCCATGATAGCAAATGCTAGCATAAAAAGCAAGTCACGAAAGCTTATTCCCGACGCAAAACATTATGATGTAGACAACAAAAGAGTTCTCCTTGGAGAATAGAATATTGACCGTAGGGCATGGCAAGTAGATACTACATCTTGGAGTATTCAGAAGACAATCAGGATCGATCACTGGACGAGCCTGGGGTTACCGGGTCAAATAGCTACCTGTTTTACGCACGGATTGCCAAAGTAGCCACCACAGGCTGTGCAAGCGACCATTTCACGTACGGATCTGTCTGGTAGCCATCACAGCGACCCTTGTGGTCGTCCTCTTGCCCTGTCTGCATACCGCTTCGTCAAGAGGGCGACCCTTGTGGTCGCCCCTACCCGGCAGTTTCTTCTACCCTAACTCTGAACATTTACTAGCTTGGGCCATTTTGACAAAAGACGACGGACGACGGACGATGTACGAAATCGGAATCCTTTCCTTTCGCAAAAAGCGGACTACGTAACCCGATTATTGGTACTGCATATTACGTAGAGAATGGGTCTTACTCTACGTGATATGCAGTATTTCGTGTACCAATTAGTACCAGAAAACGGCGGAAATAGTAGAAATTTTCACAAGGCAGCGGGTATACTTGGCCCGGTGTGCCAAAAATCTAATATGACGCATTGTATTATAACGTTGTCTATGGAGGTTGAAATTTGATCATGTTTATGTTAAGTTCTACTTTTTCGCTG
>JBBQIC010000079.1:0-13292 GCA_038324555.1 Chloroflexia bacterium | reverse complement strand
TTGAAGCGCGCGTTGGCGGCGGGGGCTGCGTGGCTGGCCCGCAATGCTGAGTCTATCAACGCGCTCAATGTCTTCCCCGTGCCGGACGGCGACACGGGCACTAACATGGCCCTGACCATGCAGGCTGCCGTCGGGCAGGTCGCCGATTCGCCCAGTCATTCGGCTGCCGAGATAGCCGGCGGTATCTCTCACGGCGCGCTTATGGGGGCCAGGGGCAATTCGGGCGTTATATGCTCGCAGATATGGAGAGGCTTCGCGGATGGCATCGCAGGTAAAGAACGCATCACGGCCCGCGACTTTGCTGACGCATTGGCAGCCGCTACCGCTACAGCCTACCGGGCCGTACTCAAGCCTGTAGAGGGAACTATTCTTACAGTTGTGCGCGAAATGGGGGAAGGGGCTAAAGCCGCCGCTTCTACCCTCAACTCTTACAGTTACGTACTCGCCGAGGCCGCCAAAGCCGCCCGCCTCTCGGTAGCCCGCACGCCTACGCTTCTTGACAAGTTGCGCGACGCGGGCGTAGTAGACGCGGGAGGTCAGGGGCTTTTCGTGCTCATGGACGGTATACGCCGCTACGCGGAGGGCGAAGACGTAGATGTGATCGAGGTGGAAGAGGCAACGGGTCCACTCGCGGGCGCTGACCCGCAGGGTATTCACGTCGAACATGGAGAGTACGGCTATTGCACCAACTTCCTGCTCGTCGGTGAGGGTTGGGACTTCGACGAAGTTCGCGCCCGCATAGCTTCCTTCGGCGACTCAGCAGTCATCGTGGGCGACGAGCGTCTGGTCAAGGTGCATATCCACACTGAAACGCCGGGGACGGTGCTCAACTACGCGACCGCGCTTGGCAGCCTGCGCCAGATAAGCATCGCCAACATGCAGGACCAACACGAAGATTTCTTGCAGATGCACGGCCAGGGTGGGGCGGGGGACGCTTCTGCTGTCCACACAGCCGCAGCTGGTATGCACGCTTCGGGGCGCGATGCGGGTGCAAATGTGGCGCAGACCCACATCGCAGTGTTGGCGGTGGCGTCCGGTCCTGGGCTGGTGCAGGTGTTTCGCAGCATGGGGGCAACCGCTATTATCGAGGGCGGCCAGACGATGAACCCCAGCACCGAGGAACTGCTAAAGGCGATAGAGAAAGCGCCCCAGAACGAGGTGATCCTGCTGCCCAACAACGGCAACATAATCATGGCTGCCCGCCAGACTCCGCGCCTTACAAAGAAGCGCGTGGCAGTCGTACACACCGAGACTATCCCGCAAGGGATGGCGGCATTGATAGCCCTCAACTACGGGGGTACACTTGAAGATAACGTCGAGGCGATGCAAGAGGCCGCCTCACAGGTCGAAACGGGCGAGATCACACGCGCCGTCCGCGACGCCAAAGTAGATGGTATAGTGGTAAAGAGCGGCGACATAATTGGCCTGCACAATAATGCCCTGGTGACTACGGGCGCGGACCGCGACGAAGTAGCCTGGGAGTTGCTTGGGCGTATGGGCGCGGCGAACCGCGAGCTAATCACTGTCTACTGGGGCTGTGACATCGCGCAAGGAGACGCCGAAGCCTTCCGCGACAGAATATCCGAACGCTATCCCAACGCCGAAGTCGAACTGGTCACCGGTGGTCAACCGTTTTACGATTATATAATCTCAGCCGAGTAGCACTCTACGAAGATTCTTTTCAAGCAATTTCAGGCGCTACGCGCCTGAAATTGCTTGAAAAGAGAAATATGTTCTTATGCCACGTATCAGAGTAGTAACCGACAGCACCTGTGACATACCGGACGCCCTGTTGAAGCAGTTCGACATTACGGTGGTGCCGCTCTCTGTGCGTTGGGGTGAGGATACCTACCTGGATAAAGGGAGTCCCGTAGCGCCTGACCAGTTGCAACGGCTCGCGTCTGAGCCACCACCTGAATCTATCGCCCCTTCGGTCGAGGAGTTCAGCCATGTCTATCGCTCAATGCGCGACACCTGCGACGGGGTTATCTCTATCCACGTCTCCTCGAAGTTGAGCGAAACGTTCTCCAACGCGGCTACGGCGCGGGAAGCCTTCGGGCCGGTGGGTCATGGGGGGCAGTTCCCAATCGCGGTGGTCGATTCTTGCTCGATGTCAATGGGTCTGGGGTGGCTAACGCTGGTGATGGCCCGCGCAGCCAGGGCGGGGATCGAGTTGGCGAAGCTGGCGAACATGGCTACTCGCCAGCGCGAGCAGACACACCTGGCATTTATCACCGACCAGGTAGAGCCTCTACTTGCGAGCGGCAAACTGCCTGCCCCCAAAGCACAATGGAACGCCCTGTCCGCCTTGAAACCGCTTATCCATATTGACGAAGGCCAACTGGCGATTTACGAGCGCACGCGCACCCGTGTCAAGGCACGCGATGCTCTCTACAACTTCGTCGAAGATTTCCCTAAAATCGGCGAATTGGCCGTGCTCCACGTGGGCGCGGAAAACGACCTCGACCATCTGCTGACCCGCATAGGGGCCATCTACCCCCGCGAACGCACCGTAATCCTGCAACCCAGCCTAACCGTAGCCTCCTGGCTCGGCCCCGGCGCGTTGGGGGTGGCGGCGTTTGAGGGGGAGGAGGGGTGAAACGTGATGCGTGAAACGTGATGCGTGATTATTGTAATTCACGTTTCACGTTTCACGTTTCACGTTTCACGCATCACGAGTCCATGCCAGCCATACCAGCAAACGTCTTCCAAAACATACTGCGCCTAGAAGAACACAAAGGCTACAGCGATACCGCCGTTGCAGGCGGCCTGGAAGCCTTTGCGCGCCGTTGGGCCGATCAGGTGGGCCAGACCGACCGCTCGGCTAAGTCCATAGCACAAACCATCGTGGGCTTGTTCAACAGCTATTCGTTTGCCGCTTCCGAAGCTCGCCAGGAAGCGGTCCGGCAGGCCGTTGATTTACTAAAAAACTACGAGCGAGGCGTGCGCGACATTCCCACATCGACTCCCGATCCCCGATCCCTGATCCCTGATCCCCGACCCCCCAAAGGCAACGGCTTCATTCCCACCCATATCGAAGGCTTTACCGGCTTTGATGATGTAGATACACGGGTCAAACCGCCCGTTTCGTCGTTCAGAAGCAACGTGTCCCCCGCGCCCCTGGAGCTACCCGAAGCTCCCGCCAACGTGCGTGCAGCCAGGCGCAACGCCACGCTCGACTCGCCCGTGACAGTTCTACGCGGCGTGCAGGAGGCCACCGCCCGCCTGCTGAAGCGGCTGGGCGTCTACACAGTCCGCGACGCCCTGCTCTTCTTTCCGTTCCGATACGATGACTTCTCAGACCTCAAGCCCATAGCCGACCTTGAGCCTGGCGTCAACCAGACCGTCGTGGGAACCATCTGGGAGGTGGAGGCCCGCAAGACGCGCAATGGTCGCCCGCTCATTACGGCTACGCTCGCGGACGATAGCGGCACTATCTCGGTCTCCTGGTTCAACCAGGAATACCTGCTCAAATCGCTTCACAGGGGCGAGCCGATAGTCATCTCCGGTAAGCCCGTCGAGATGTATGGTCGTCTGCAATTCACCTCGCCCGAATGGGAGCCGTATGACGCCGAGCTGCTGCACACCGCGCGGATCGTGCCGGTCTACCGCTCTACCGAGGGCCTATACAGGCGCACCTTGCGGCGCATCATGCACGATGCGGTCGAACGTTTTGCCGACCAACTACCAGACTACCTGCCCGCGCAGATCAAGCGCGACGCCAGCGTGATAGACCTGACGACGGCTATCCGCCAGATACACTTCCCTGACACCAAGATGGATGCCGCCCATGCTACAAAGCGCCTGGCCTTTGACGAATTTCTGCTGATACAGATAGGAATGCTCCAACGCAAACGAGCGTGGCAAGAGACCCAACAGGGGTTGGCTATGCCCGCGAACTCGGAGGCACTGGCGGACTTCTACAAATCGCTCCCCTTTGGGCTGACTAACGCCCAAAAGCGAGTCATAGAGGAAATCTTGGGCGATATGTCAACCAGCGTGCCCATGACCCGCCTCCTGCAAGGCGACGTAGGCTCCGGCAAGACGGTAGTTGCCGCCGCCGCCCTGGTAGTAGCCGTGCAAAACGGCGCACAGGGCGTCATCATGGCCCCCACCGAGATTTTGGTGGAGCAGCACTATAAAAGTTTGTCAAAGATTTTTGATTTTCATCGCCCTTCGGGCGATGAAAATCAAAAATCTTTGACAGTAAGGTTACTTAAGGGTAGCACGCCCAAGAAGGAAAAGGCGAAGATTTACGCCGAGATAGCCTCCGGGGAAGTTGACGTTGTGGTGGGTACGCACGCGGTCATCCAGGAAGGTGTAGATTTCAAGCGCCTGGGTTTGGTGGTGGTGGACGAGCAGCATCGGTTCGGGGTCGTGCAGCGCGACGCTTTGCGGCAGAAGGGCCTCGACGCTGGATTGATGCCACACACGCTCGTCATGACCGCGACGCCTATCCCACGCTCGCTGGCCCTCACCATCTACGGCGACCTGGACGTGTCGGTTATTGATGAAATGCCTCCAGGCAGACGGCTGATTAAGACACGATGGGTGGATGGACTGCGCCGCCAGCAAGCATACGACTTCATAGAAAAGAAGATCGGCGAGGGCAGGCAGGCTTTCGTTATCTGTCCCCTGGTCGAGGAGTCGGACAAGATAGAGGCCAAAGCCGCCACCGCCGAACACGAGCGTTTGCAAGCAGAGGTGTTTCCCGATCGCAAGCTGGCGCTGCTGCACGGGCGCATGAAGCCCAAAGAGAAAGAGGAGGTCATGGCGGCCTTCCACCGCAAGGACGCAGACATACTGGTCTCCACAAGCGTGGTCGAAGTGGGCATAGACGTGCCCAACGCCACCGTAATGCTAGTGGAGGGAGCTGACCGCTTTGGCCTATCTCAGTTGCACCAGTTCAGGGGTCGCGTAGGCAGGGGAGAACACCAATCATATTGCATACTGTTAGCCGAGAACGCCCAGGGTGTGGGTTTCGAGCGTATGCAGATCATCCAGGAAACGCACGATGGCTTCAAGCTGGCGGAGGAAGACCTCAAAATACGTGGTCCAGGCGAGTTTTTCGGCACGCGCCAATCGGGTATGCCCGACCTTCGCATGGCTAAACTCTCCGATATGGCGACCCTCAGCCTGGCACGAGAACAAGCCAAAGCTTTGTTCGCCCGCGACCCTCTGTTGGCGCAACCCGAACACGCCGCACTGAAGGGCGTTTTGGAGACGTTTTGGAGCAGGGCGGAGACAGGAGGGGATCAGTAGAGTAAAGTAATTTTGTTGATTGATTCTACTCTGCTAACGGAAAGAACTCAGAAACACAACCTGATCTTGCATATCCTCACTGGATTTAGCTGCAATCAGCAATAAGAGACGGCGCAATTGCTCGCCTATTGAATATTGGCGTTGCCCAGTTAGGATGATCCCAGCGTGCGATTTCTCGTGTCCCAGAAATTGCGAATGTACGAGCATATAATCTTTGATGTTGAAGCTATATAGAGCGCGCCCCTGAGCCGTGGCGAACTCTAATTGCTGCTCGTCCAAATAACCTTCCGTTTCCGACTCACGCGCTGTGGTAAAGTCAACACCTCGCAACCGTAGCGCCTGTATCAAGTCTTTATCCATTGCATCTTCATCTAAATGGAGCCGGAGTCTCATGCCTATGCTTGATTCCCCTTCCTTTGCTCAGACTCCTTTGCAAGCCGCTCATATTCTGCTGCTTCATTATCCAAATCGGCCTCGATTTCTTCCTGATTAGCATGATAATAGGCTAGTGCAGCGTGGACTTGGGCCAGCGTCAGTTCCAAACGGCGGGCTATTTCTTCAGGTATCCAGCCTTGCTTATACCAGCCTGCGATGCGCATCACAGACACACCCGTGCCCGCAACACACGGACGACCACCGCGTAAACCAGGCTTTCTAGTTATCAATTTGCCAATATCAATTGGTGAAGTAGTCGCCATAGTTTTTCTCCCCTATCTGGATAGCTGCCACACTGCCATTGTAGGGCTTTTGTAGACGGAAGGCAATAGGTGGTGATAAAATCCTTAACAATGAGAATTATCTCCGGCTCTGCCAAAGGTCGCCAACTCAAAGGTCCGCCCGGCATGGGCACGCGGCCTATGACCGACCGGCTCAAGACCTCGCTGTTCAACATCCTCTCCGCTTATGGCTTTGAGGGCATCCGAGTGCTGGACCTGTACGCAGGCTCAGGATCGCTTGGCATAGAGATGCTCTCGCGGGGGGCTGATTGGACCGACTTCGTAGAACAAAACGCCTCAGTCTGCCGCATCATCGCCGACAACTTGAACACAACCAAGTTGACTGACTGCGCTCGCGTGTATAATATGCCGGTGGGCAGATTTCTTTCTACGAGAAGTAAACGTCTCAGGGATCAGGGATCAGGGATCAGGGATCAGAACGAAGAGTCGCAGATTCCAACGCCTGACCCCCGATCCCTGATCCCTGATCCCTACCGCGTGAACCCCAACACGGAGTATGATATAATAATTCTCGACCCGCCTTATGCTGATCCCGCTATCTCGGACACGATGCAAGCGATAGCCCTCTCACCGCTCCTGGCGCAGAACGGACTCGTGGTTATAGGCCACGCCAACAGGGTCAAGCTGGCCGACGAGTATGGTAACGGGCGTATACAGAGGGTGCGTCACCGCGCAATGGGCGATTCAGCGTTCTCTATTTATGAGTACTTGATACGTGACGAGTGATACGTGATTTATGGTTCATTCATCACGTATCACTCGTCACGCAACAGGAGCATTATGCCCCAAACCGAGCGCATAGCCATATATCCGGGTACATTCGATCCTATCACCCTTGGGCACCTGGACATCGCCGCCCGTGCTTTGAATTTGTGTGATACACTCGTAGTGGCGGTGGGCGACAACCGCAACAAGAATCCATTATTTGCCACTGAGGAACGGATAGAACTAATACATGAGTCGCTGGCGGCGGCGGGAATTGATGGCCGCATTCGCGTGGAGCACTTCGCAGGGCTTACCGTCAACTATGCCAAAGAAGTGGGGGCCAGGATTATCGTGCGCGGTTTGCGAGCAGTCACCGATTTTGAGTGGGAGTTTCAGCTTGCTCTCATAAACCGCCAGCAGGACCCGCAGGTGGAGACGGTCTGCCTGATGACCAGCCAGGAATATTCTTTCTTGAGCGCAAGCGTGGTACGAGAATTAGCTACGCTCGGCGGCGACCTGAGCGCGTTGGTCCCGCCCAACGTAGCCAATGCACTGAGGCGCAAATTCGGCTACGCCACTTTGGCCGCCGACGTGCGGGATATATGAACGTGATGCGTGACGAGTGATGCGTGAGTAACTCAAAACTCAAAACTCATAATTCATAACTTGGTTAGGGGGTGACAGCCATCGCAACCGAAATGCGAATGGATCTCCAGTACTTAATTGACCGGCTGGAGACAATGGTGACAGGGGCCAAGCGAATGCCTATCACGGGCAAGCTGATGCTCGACGAGCAGGAACTTGCCGACTTGATAGACCAAATGCGAACCGTGCTGCCCGAAGAGGTGCGCTCGGCTCGCAAGGTGCTGCGCGAGCGCGACGGCATCATTTCCGAGTCCCAGCAGCAAGCCGACGACATATTGAAGACCGCACACGAGCAAGCCGAAATGCTCCTCGATCAGCAAGGCTTGATGGCTGAAGCCCAGGCGCGCGCCAAGCAATACATGGAGGAGACCGAGGCCGAAGCTCAGGAGCGCATCAACGGCGCAGATGAATACGCCCGCCAGGTGCTCACCCAGTTGCGCGACCAGCTATCCCGCCATCTCCACACCATAGAAAAGGGTCTGGATTCTCTCAACTCGCGCCAGTAAGAAGCAGGCAAAAACAAAAATACAGGCCACACTGCGGCCTGTATTTTTGTTTTTGCCATTCAGCATAACTCGGTACCCGCCCTACCGCGCTCCGGTCCAATAGTGTGTTATAATCGCTGCTGTGGACGCACCCTGTGGTTGCGTGTCGCGTTTAACTTTGTAGGATAAGTATGAAATGAATAACAAGATCAAATATAAAGAGGGCGTGGACGCACCGGAGAAGGGGACACGGCTCAGTATTTCCGTTTTCTTCCCTGCCTATAACGATGCCGGAACCATAGCCTCAATGGTCCTGGCGGCTCTGCATACCTGCTCCACCTTGACGGACGACTACGAAGTTATCGTGATCAACGATGGCTCTACCGACTACACGGGCGAAGTGCTGGCGGATATGGCCTCCAACTATGAGCGCGTGAAGGTCATCACACACCCCAAGAACCGGGGCTATGGCGGCGCGCTGAAGACCGGCTTCAAGACCGCTTCCAAAGAACTAGTCTTTTACACGGACGGCGACGCGCAGTACGACGCCCACGAGCTTGCGCTGCTGGTTGCCGCATTGCGCCCTGAAGTTGACATTGTGCAGGGATACAAGATTGCGCGACAGGACCCGATCTTCCGCGTGATCATCGGCAGGACGTACCACTGGATAGTCAGGCTGGCGTTCGGTCTGCACCTCCGCGACACCGACTGCGATTTCCGCCTGATTCGTAAGTCGGCGCTCAACCGCTTTGACCTCAAATCGAACACGGGCACGATGCCCCTCGAGCTTGTCAAGCGCCTACAGGAGTCGGGCGCGGTATTCGCCGAAGTGCCGGTGCATCATTACCACCGCGCTTACGGGCGCTCGCAGTTCTTCAACTTCAAGCGACTTTGGGCTACGGGTATCAATCTGCTCAAGCTCTGGATAGAACTGGCGCTTGTCCCCAAGATGAGCGGCCACAAGCCCGTGAAGAGCACCAAACCGCCCATGAGGGTTGACCCGCGCAACCCCACGCTCGTCCGGCACCCCGGCCCTATATCCATAGAAGAACTGGAAGCCATGGGCAACGGCGACAGGAAGCACATCCCAGCACTCAGCACTCAGCACTCAGCACTCAGCACTGAAGCTACGCTTGACACACAAGAGAGGGCACATTCTTGAAGCCGGGTTGGGTCTGGGATACGGGCTACGGGGACGCGCCGCCCGAAGAGGGGCAGTCGCACCCGCCCGCCGAGCATGAGCTTGTCTACAGAGGCAAACGGGTGATGATAACCGGCGGGATGGGCTTCATCGGCTCCAACCTGGCGCGACGACTTGTAACGCTGGGCGCTGACGTGCTGCTGGTAGACTCGCTTATACCCCAGTACGGCGGCAACCCGTTCAACATCGCGGGTATTGAGGAGCGCGTGCGCGTCAATATCGCCGACATACGCACGCAGCCAACGATGAATCATCTTGTGCAGAATCAGGACTACATCTTCAACCTCGCGGGCCAGGTCAGCCACCTCGACTCGATGACGGATCCTTTCACCGACCTTGAGATAAACTGCCGCAGCCAGCTTACGCTGCTAGAAGCGTGCAGGCATAACAACCCCGCCGTCAAAATAGTCTTTGCGGGCACCCGCCAGCAATACGGCAAGCCCGACTACCTGCCCATTGACGAGAGCCATCTGATGCACCCCACCGATGTGAACGGCATCAACAAGATGGCGGGCGAGTGGTACCACATCCTGTACAACAACGTGTACGGCATCAGGGCGTCGTCGTTGCGCCTGACCAACACGTATGGACCCAGGCAGTACGTCAAGGATGCGCGCATGGGCTTCATCGGCTACTTCATACGCAAGGCTCTGAAAGGCGAGGAAATTACTATCTACGGCGAGGGCACGCAGATACGCGACTTCAACTACGTGGACGATGTGGTAGACGCCTTCCTGCGCGCAGGAGCCAGCGAAGCGGCCAACGGCCAGGTATTCAACCTCGGCGGCGAGCCTATTACCCACCTGGCCCTGACCAAGCTCTTAGTGGAGATAGCTGGCAGCGGTTCATACACCCTAGTTCCCTGGCCTCCTGAGCGTAAGGCAATAGACATAGGCGACGTATATAGCTCCTACGCCAGTATAGAGCAGACGTTGGGTTGGAAGCCGAAGGTGGGTATGGAGGAAGGGTTGAGGAGGACGCTGGAGTTTTACAGGCGGTATGGGGAGTGGTATTGGTGATTCTAGTCTATCAGAAAGATAGCGGTAAGGAGAGAGGGCGCGATAAAAAACGCCCCAACCATATGCCCGTAGGGGCGTGATTTATCGCGCCCTCTCTCCTTCTCCTTGCTGTGCTATAATCCACTATAGACACAAGGAGGCTACTATGCTCAACACGCAACAGACCATAAGCCAACTGATCAATAGCGACCCAGAGATAATGGGCGGCACGCCGGTGTTCATGGGCACTCGTGTTCCAATAAAGACAATGTTTGATCATCTTGAAGGTGGCTATTCCCTGGATGGGTTCTTGGATCAGTTCCCATCGGTCAACCGCGAGCAGGCTGTCGCTGTGCTTGAGTTGTACAGAGACTTACTGCTTGCGGCTGTCCCATGAGGGTTCTGCTCGATGAGTGCCTGCCCAAAGACCTGAAGCACGATCTGGTGGGTCATCAAGCCACAACCGTCGGCGAAATGGGCTGGTTAGGCATAAAGAACGGGAAGCTACTTACCCTTGCAGAGGAACACCACTTCGACGTATTTCTCACGGCTGACCGGAATATAGAGCATCGACAGAATCTTTGAAACAGGCGGATTGCTCTGGCGGTCTTCGTATCTTCCGACACTAAGGCAGAGACGCTTCGCCCATTGGTGCCTGCGCTGTTGGAGACTCTTGTTACTATTCAGCATGGCGACGTGGCGCATGTCACAAAGGCTGACATCGGTGACATTTATTAGGTACAGGGATATTGGAGTTTTGCAAGCGGTATGGAGAGTGTTATTGGCGATCATGCGATGTCTCTATCAAAGCGCGACGCTGTGCTATAATCCACTATAGGCACAAGGAGGTTACCATGCTCAACACACAACAGACCATAAGCCAACTAATCAATAGTGACCCTGAGATAATGAGCGGTACTCCTGTGTTCAGAGGTACGCGCGTGCCCGTGCAGACGCTGTTTGATTGGATCGAAGATGGGGAGTCCCTGGACTTCTTCCTTGAAAACTTTCCAAGTGTATCACGCGAGCAAGCTGTCGCGGTGCTTGAGTTGTACAGAGCGCCCGGCGACTAAACTCGCGGGCTATGGAGAGCAAAGTCGCCCTACGGCGACTCCCTTCGGGTTAGAGGAGTCCGCGAAGGCGGACTTTGCTCTCCATAGCCCGCGAGTTTAGTCGCCGGGCATTCTACTGGGACCAAATGTGGATTGGGCTAAATACGCAATTGAAGCTTTACAGAAAGGCCAATCGGCACAAATAAAACCGAGAGGCCATTCTATGCGAGGCAAAGTGAACGATGGTGACTTGGTAACGCTTGAACCCTGCGAACCTGATAAACTGACTGTAGGAGATATTGTGCTGGTTCGCGTGCATGGGAATGTCTACCTTCACCTGATAAAAGCGAGAGACAAGGAGCGGTTCCTTATAGGTAATAACCGAGGTAGAGTAAACGGCTGGGTCGGCCAGAACTGCATCTATGGAATCGCGACGAAAATTGAACCCAAGTAAAGACAGAGGTAGCTAAGAGAAATGATCCCACTAAATGACACCCGCCCCCAATATGAAACCCTGAAAGACGACATCCTGCGTGTCACGCAAGCCGTCATGGAGAAAAGCTGGTTCATCCTCGGCGAGAATGTGGCCGCTTTTGAGCGCGAATTCGCCGACTACTGCGGAACCAAGTACGCGGTTGGTGTGTCTAACGGCACCGACGCCATCCACCTGGCTTGCGCGGCGCTGGGCATCGGACAGGGTGACGAAGTGCTCACCAGCACGCACACGGCTACCTTCACCGCGCTGGGTATATCAATGTCCGGGGCGACCCCCACCTTCGCCGACATCGAACCCGACACCGGCAACATAGACGCCACGAAGTTGGAAGCCGCCATCACTCCGCGCACCAAAGCCATCATGCCGGTCCACCTGTACGGGCAAATGGCCGACATGGACCCCATCATGGACGTAGCTCGTAAGCACGGCATACCCGTGATCGAGGACGCGGCCCAATCTCACGGCGCGACCTACGGGGGCAAGCGCGCCGGGTCAATCGGAGTGCTCGGCTGCTTCTCGTTCTACCCCACCAAGAACCTCGGCGCATACGGCGATGGCGGGGCTATCATCACAAACGATGCCGAACTGGACCAAACCCTGCGAGAGCTACGCAACGGCGGCCAGCGCGAGAGATACAACCACGTGCGCCTCGGAGTATGCAACCGCCTGGACGAGCTACAGGCCGCCATCCTGCGCGTCAAATTGCCCCACCTGACTCGCTGGAATCGCGCCCGCCGCGAGAATGCCACCTTATACACCCGCCTCTTCGCGGGAGCAGACTTGCCGGTCAAGCCGCTCGCCGTGCGCGACTACGGCGAAACGGCGATGCACCTTTACGTTATAAGAGTAGCCGCCGATAAGCGTGACGCCCTGATAGACCATCTGAAATCACGTGATATTATGGCGATGATACACTACCCCATCCCCGTCCACCTGCAACAAGCATACGGCTTCCTAGGGCTGGGCAAAGGCGCATACCCACAGGCCGAACGCCTGGCAGACGAGATAGTGAGCCTGCCCATGTATCCGGAGCTATCGGGCGAGCAAATACGCACCGTCGTAGAGGCCGTAGGGGCGTTCTTCGCGTGACGGAGAATACACCCGTAGGGGCGCACGGCCGTGCGCCCCTACCCGGCGATACGCCCCAGGGTCGTGAAAAGGCTAATCATCGCGCGCCTATGCAAGTTCAGAGGCTGGTGCGATGGCTGTCGGCGCGTCCTACGCTGTGGAATATCTTCCGGCGGGTGCTTGAGTTCAACTTTGTGGAAGAGCGGCGCGTCATCAAACACGAGCTTATGCCCTCGGCGACTCGCATAAAGAGGGAAGGTCGCGCTCCGATTATATTGGACCTCGGCTGCGGCACGGGCGAACTTGCCCCCGGCTTCTTGCGCGCTGGGTATACCTATATTGGAATTGACATAGAACCTGAACGCATAGAATACGCCCGTAAGACCTTCCGCAGGGGCAAATTCCACGTCATGGACGCAACCCACCTGCGCTATCCCGACGACCACTTCGACCAGATACTGATCACGGGCGTGCTGCACCACCTGTCGGACGACCAGGTGAGGCTTATCGTAGCCGAGATGAGGCGCGTGTTGCGACCGGAAGGCCGTGCGCTCGTTATGGAAGATATAGCCCTGCGCGGGTCGCTGAACCTGCTGGGCGCGCTGGTACATCTAGCAGACGCAGGCGCGTACATCCGCCGCCC
>JBBQIC010000078.1:0-13413 GCA_038324555.1 Chloroflexia bacterium | reverse complement strand
CAGAATCAAAAAACCGCGCTACTCGCCAGGGACGAAGCGCGGCCACGTGGTACCACCCTGATTCCGGTTCACCGCCCATATAGGGGATCAAGCGAACCGCTCAAAGCTCGATAACGGCGAGCCACCGTAACAGACTACTTCTGTGGACAACCCTCTCGCTGTCCCCACCGCTCACGCATCACGTTTCACGGTGTTTCACCTGTAGGCTCGGAAGTGAACTTCAGCCGGGGTTTGGCGGGGCAGGCTCTCAGTCTGTGGCCTTCCTTCCCTGTGCGCTCGCCTGCGGCTTACTCTCTTCGTCGTTGCCTTTTGCCAATATGCAATTGTCCTGTGGGATTATAGATAACCGAATTCAGGTAGGCTTGTCAAGGGTCGGAAGTCGGATTCAGGGGCAATTCGACGATGGACGATAGACGATGGACGATAGACAATATAGGCGACTCTCAGCTACACCCCATTCTATCGTCTATCGTCCATCGTCCATCGTCGAAAACGACCCAGGCTTAGGACTCTGAATAAAGCGTTTTCCACATAGTTAGCTGGTATATAATGCACTGAGATTGCCAATCATTACGCATCTGCTAGTATCAAGGGAAACGAGGGACAAAATGGCGCATATTATTTCATCAGCAGCCGAGGAATTGCTCGACAAGGAATTGACGGTACACAAGCACGGTTTCGTGCGCCTGGTAGATTACATGGGCAGCGACCAGAGTATCGTGCAGGCCGCCCGCGTGTCGTACGGCGAGGGCACAAAGAGCGTGCGCGAGGACCGGGGGCTTATACGTTACTTGATGCGTCATGAGCACTCTACACCATTTGAAATGGTCGTGCTTAAGTTTCATATTAAGGCGCCCATTTTTGTAATTAGACAGTGGATGCGGCATCGCACGGCCTCTCTTAACGAAGAGAGCGCGCGTTATTCGATCATGCGCGAAGAGTTTCACGAACCTGATCGGGGCGACGTAGGTTTCCAGAGCAAGAGTAACAGGCAGGGCCGCGCATCGGATGAGGTGCCCGCCGAGGTCGTTGAAAGGTTCCTTGTGTTCTTGAAGGAGGATCGGGACTCGGCCTACGCCCACTACGAGACGTTTCTCCAGGATAACGTCGCCCGCGAGTTGGCGCGCATCGTCCTTCCTCTGTCCCTGTACAGCCAGTTCTACTGGCAGATGAACCTGCACAATCTGTTCCACTTCTTGCGCCTGCGAATGGACCCACACGCTCAGAAAGAGATACGCGATTTCGCGGACCAGGTGGCCGTCTGCGCGCAGGCTGTCGCGCCCATAGCTTGGGAGGCGTTTGAAGAGTACAAACTGCATGGCCGCTCGTTTTCAAGCACGGAGTTGGATCTCCTCAAGCGTCTGGTCGCTGGCGAGCCGATGCCGCCGGACGCCTTCGATAGCAGTAAAAGCCTGCGCCGCGAGTTCGAGGAGAAGCTAGGCATGACCACTGACAGCGAGAGCGAGCCACCGATTCACACAAACGGCACTAGATCTTTAGCCGGTTAGATACAAGCAAAACAAACATCCCCATTACGGGACGTTTGTTTTGTTCAGCAGATGTGCTTGCGCCTGTGTTGGTGGTGTGGTAAAGTTATTTACCGTATATGGATGAAGCGTACCGGCACAGAATCACAGGTATCTTGCAGAGTGAAGCAGAGGTAATTGCCCTGGCTGCGACTGCAATATTTACTTCTGATTGGGTGAAAGCGGTAGGGTCTGAATCAACTCCGCCATTCATCTTCCAGGAAGCGCCCTCGCAGGAAACGACCGATGCGCACGACAGATTGCGTGCAACGCAAAACCTGGGCGAAATCCAATACATGATACGCGACGGATACGTTCGGCTTGGGGGAGTTATCGCGTTGAGCGTATTTACAGATCAGCCCGGTTTGATCGCTGACGACTTGCGGTGGCTCAGACAGATGTTCAGTGCCCGCAATATTCCGGTCCCCTTCCCCGCTATGTTCGAGGTGCTACTTCGGTCTTACGTGCGCGCTTGTGCAAAAGTGTTGGGGCCAGAGGAGGTGCGAATAGTGACCGGCACGGTTGAGCGCGCTAGAGAGATTTTGGAGCAAGAGATGGAAGGCCACTCTCCTGGCTACTAGAAAGCTCCTGACATTATGACAAGCTCTGATGGAACCCCTACGTCTTCACAGGCAGAAGAACTTAAGTCGGATATAGCTGCCCGTGCCATTCAACTAGGCTTCGACCTCGTGCGCTTTACATCGGCTGCACCCTTCCCAGAGGCGCGGCAGGTGCTTGAGGAGCGCATTGATAGCGGTCTGATGTCGGGTCTCGAATGGTTCACGAAGGAGAGGGCAAGCGTCGCGGGCGACCCGCGAAACCTCATGCCTGGCGCTCGGACCATCATCTCTCTGGGGATAAGCTACCTGTCCGACGAGCCGTATCAGCCTTCGGAACAGGGCACGCCCAGAGGCAGGGTTGCTCGCTACGCATGGGGCCTCGACTACCACGAGGTGTTCAAAGACAAGCTGTGGGCGCTCCACTCCTACGTTCAGGAACTGCTGGGCCGCCGGGTAGAAGCCCGTGCCCTCGTAGACACTGCGCGCATCGTTGACAGGGCCGTAGCGCAAAGAGCCGGGCTGGGTTGGTACGGCAAGAATACTAATATCCTGAACCGCGAGCGGGGATCGTGGATACTGCTAGGAGAACTCCTGCTCGATGTTGAGTTGCCCTCGGACGAGCCGGTGAGGACGCATTGCGGCTCGTGTACGCGCTGTATGCCCGCCTGCCCGACCGGAGCGTTGATAGCGCCTGGCGTGCTCGACAACAATCGCTGCATCTCTTATTTGACAATAGAGTTGCGTGGGCCGATACCGAGGGAGATGAGGCTGCTAATAGGTGATTGGGTATTCGGGTGCGACATCTGCCAGGAAGTGTGTCCTGTCAACAGCAAAGCCGCGCCGGGCAACCATTCGGAGTTCGCTCCTGAGCAGGGGATAGGCCCAAGCCCATCGCTCGTCGAATTGCTCGATATGACCGAAGACGAATTCAAGGCCCGCTTCCGCAAAAGCCCCGTAAAGCGGACCAAATGGGCGGGATTGCGGCGAAACGTCGCGGTGGCGCTGGGCAACATAGGCGACCCTGCTGCGCTGCCAGCCCTCATTCGCGCCCTCAACGGCGAACCTGCCCTGGTGCGCGGGCACGCTGCCTGGGCGTTGGGTAGATTGGGCGGCGTGGAGGCGGTTGCCGCTTTACATGCCAGGTCTATCGCAGAAGGCGACAGCGGAGTGATGGAAGAGATAGCGCTGGCGCTAAACGAGATTAATTTTATAAACGAAACAAAAATCACTTCGTGATTTTTGTTTCGTTTATTGGACTTGATGTCCACGTCGAGAAAGGGTGAAATAAACATAGATAATAAGCACTTTAGCTTTGAACTCCAAGCCACACAAGATACCGAAGTCGGCACGGCTCGCGCGGGGAAAGTGCGCACTCCGCACGGGGAGATTGAAACGCCTGTGTTTATGCCTGTGGGCACGCAGGCCAGCGTCAAGTCACTGTCCCCCGATGAGCTGAAGGCTTTGTACGCGCCGATAATCCTTGGGAATACGTACCATCTCTACCTGCGGCCAGGCGCGGACACGATTGAGAAGTTGGGCGGGCTGCACCGCTTTATGGCGTGGGACGGCGCGCTGCTGACCGACAGCGGGGGCTTCCAGGTGTTCAGCCTGAGTCACAACCGCAAGATTGATGAAGATGGCGTGACTTTCAAGTCGCACATAGACGGTTCGATGCACCGTTTCACACCGGAGTCGGTCGTCCGTGTGGAGGAGCAGTTGGGCGCGGATATAATCATGGTGCTGGATGAATGTACGCCTCACCCTTCATCCCACGAATACAACAGCCGTGCCCTGGCGCGCACACACGCATGGGCGGAACGCTGCCGACAGGCTCACAGCAGGGCGGACCAGGCGTTGTTCGCTATCGTGCAGGGCAGCACGTATCACGACCTGCGCCGGGAGAGCGCCAGCGTGCTTACCGAGATGGACTTTCCGGGGTATGCGGTGGGTGGTCTGAGCGTCGGCGAATCTAAAGAGGAGATGCACAGTACTCTTGAGGTCACTGTGCCCATGCTTCCAGCGAACAAACCGCGCTATCTGATGGGCGTAGGCTCGCCCGAAGACCTGGTGGAGTGCGTGGCGAGAGGCATAGACATGTTCGACTGCGTGCTGCCTACGCGCGTGGCCCGCAACGGCGCGCTGCTGACGCGGGACGGGCGGCTTCCGATCAAGAGTCCGCGCTTCGCCCTGGCTGATAGCCCCATCGAAGCGGACTGCGATTGCTACACCTGCGCCAATTTCACTTTGGGGTATCTGCACCACCTATACAGGGCGAAGGAGTTGCTTGTCTACAGGCTGAACAGTATACATAACCTACGCTTCATGACCCGCGTCATGGGCGAAATCCGCGCCTCTATCCTGGCGAACACCTTCGCCGATTATCGCACGGTGTTTCTTGAGCGTTATCGCACAACTGACCGCGAGGCCGCGATAAAGCAGCGCGCACTGTGGCTGGTGGCGCACGGCAGAAGTCCCAAGTAAAAACTCAAATCACTTCGTGATTTGAGTTTTTACTCATAACAGTCAATAACTGCTTGAAGCAACGTGTCATCCTGTCCAGGGAGCACCGTGCGCGGATCCAGGAGGAGCGCTCCTTCTTCTACGCGCCCGATGACTGGAGTGGCGGCTTCGCGTAGACGGGTTGCCAGGCGTCCGGCGTCTGGGTCGTTACTCTTCGCCTCTGAATTCGGTGGTCTGAGGCTTACCAGCCAGGTAGGAAGGGTCTCTCCTGGGAGCGAGCCGCCGCCTATGGCCGACCTGCCAGGAACAACGCTGCAATCCAGTCCGGCTGCGGTGAGCCTGGCTGTCCAGGACTCCGCCCTGGTGCGCAGTTCGTCCTCCGGCATAGAGATCATGCGCCACACGGGGACTTCTCTTTCGGCTTCGCCTTTCAGGTAATGCAACAGCGTGGCTTCTAATCCGGCGAGCGTGATCTTGTCAACGCGCAAGGCGCGGGCCAACGGGTGCTTTTTTAGGCGGGCCACTACTTCTTTACGGCCTGCAATAATACCGCATTGGGGGCCGCCCAGGAGTTTGTCGCCGCTGCACAGCACAAGGTCCGCGCCCGCCTTGATGCTTGCCTGCACGGTCGGCTCTGGGGCCAGACCGTAGCGGGTGGTGTCTAATAGCGCGCCGCTGCCTACATCGTCAAGCATGAGCAGCGTCGCTCCGTTCCGAGGCTTGTGGGCCAACCCCGCCAGTTCGTCTACGGAAGGTGAAGTAGTGAAGCCAACGATGCGAAAATTGCTGGCGTGTACGCGCATCAGTAGAGCCGTATCCTCACCTATTGCCTCTGCGTAGTCGCGCACATAGGTCCGGTTGGTGGTGCCGACCTCTACCAGGTGAGCGCCACTTTGTCGCATCACGTCGGGTATCCTGAACCCGCCACCTATCTCGACCGACTGCCCCCTGGACAGCACGACCTCTCTGCCCGCAGCCAACGCGCTCAACGCCAGCACGAGGGCCGAGGCGTTATTGTTGACCACAAGAGCGTCTTCGCAACCCGTCACCTGGCGGAGTATTACCGCCGCGTGGACATAGCGTGAGCCGCGCTCTCCGGCTTCCAGGTCGTATTCCAGGTTGCTGTAGCCCGCCATGCGCGCCATGGCTTCGATAGCAGAGGCGCTAAGGGGCGCTCTACCCAGGTTGGTATGTATCACGACGCCCGTAGCGTTGATAAGGGGACGCAGACTCGGAGTGACCATTTGTAAGGCGCGTTGTGCGGCCCTCTCGGCTATTGCTTCTAAAGACAGATCGCTTATCGCCCCCACCCGCAGAGCTTCACGGGCGGCGTCAACCTCGGCGCGGGCGGCAGAGGTGATTATCGAATGGGGCAGTTGGTCGCGCACTGCGGACATTGCGGCGTGCCCTATCAAGCGGTCCACCGAAGGAAGCGCCCTGAGCAAATTGGCATTATCAGCGCCGTTCTGGCTTGTCTTCGGAGTAGTATCCTTTGCGCTCATGCCAGCATTCTAACATGCCTGACGTGGCGCGGCAAAGAGTTATGAGGACGATGGACGATGGACGACAGCAATCGTCCATCGTCCATCGTCCATCGTCCATCGTCCATCGTCTGTTATAAAGCTAACGACGCGCCTGGTAGGTAATCTTTGCTGCCTGGCCGCGTGTGAGTTCATCGTTGGGCTTGAAGAGGCCGCCGTCGTAGCCTGAAATCAGGGAGCGATTGAAGGCCGTTTCAACGTAGTTATAGAAGGCAGTGCCGATGGGCACGTCACTAAAATGCGGGGCTCCATTCAGGTTCGTCGGAAACCCGAAGGCCAGAATCGCCATCTTGCTGAACTGCGCCCTCGTGACATTGTCGCCCGGACGGAACTCCAGGCAGCCCGTGCCGCAAGCGTACCCGCTGATTATTCCATCGTTGTAGGCTGTCTCTATGAAATTATAGAACGGGTTGGACGTAGGCACATCGCTGAAGTGCGGGCCACCGTGAGTGTCATTGGCGCGATTGGCTCCAAGCACCACGATCTTGGCTGTCTGCCCTCGCGTAATGCTGGCCTCCGGGTGGAAGGTGCAATCGGAATAGCCGCTTATCACGGGTGGTGAGGCAGTGCTCAGATCATGGGCAGCCTGGTAGTAGTAAGCCGATGAGGGTACGTCCGAGAACGTGCCTGGCGGGCTACAGCCACCGCCGGAACCACCCGCCGAGTTGCTATAGTAGACCTCTTTGTTGCCGGTAACGTTACTGCTAAAGGTCACATGTAGGGTAGACGTCACTCCGGCGCTGGGAGGGTTCTGACCAAGACTTATTTCCTTCTGGTAAGCGCCTCCGGCGTAGCTTGCGAAGATGGCCCCGGAGTCGGTAAGGCCGGTGCTTATCCTGCCTCTGGAATAGTAGACTTGATACTGACCACTATCGTTCGAGTTGTCGATCCACATTATGTGAGCCACGCCGTTGGAGTCTACCGTTATTGCTGATTGGATAGAATCCCCATCGTCCTGGTGGCTTGGATTGGCCGAACCGGACGACCAACCGCCGCTCGGCGTCCACTCCCTGTAGTAAACATCATCGGCAGGGTGGTTTGGGTCTGAGCCGCACTGTACCTGGCTCCAGGCGAGACGCATTCCACCCGACGAATCCCTTGCCAGCGCAGGCAAGTGCGCGTTGCCCCCGCAGACAAAAGTAGACACATTTGTAGTAGCTGACCAGCTATTTGCGCCCTGCCGCACTGACACAAGCACATCGTTACGTCCACCGCCAGGGCCAACCCAGGCAACCATTACTTTGCCTTCGCTGCTGACGCCAATCGTGACGTTTTTCGGACCGCTACTGTCGCACTGACAATCGAAAACAAGCTCGTTTTGCACGTCCCATGTACCAGCGGCGGTCATGTGCGAGTAATAGAGGTTGTGCAGGTTCCAACCGGTGAGCAGGCTCAAGCTGTCGTCAGGACCAACAGCTAACGCTACGTTCTTGCGCACACTACTCCCATTGGGCAGACAGGTAAAATCGAGCGTCTGATTGACGTGGGCAACCCCATCAGCATCTACACGTGCATAAGCGTCACAGATTTGGCCGCCGTTTTCCGTCCACCATACGACGTGGCGCCTACCCTGCGAATCGGCGACTGTGTGTATGTTGTGTTCCACCGGGGACGCAGGAGCGGTATCTAACGTCTGGATAGCACCAAACGAGCCGTTCATTACCGTATTGCTTCTTTGCAAGAGGTAAACGTGGTCCGATCCCTGCCGCTCCCAGGCAATTGTTACTGAGCCGTTTGGAGCAACAGCCAAGGAGGACGCCGTATCAGATGCGGCGTCCCCACCGCTTTCATCCTGCGGGGCTGACCAGGTATCAAGGGAGGCTGCAAGCGCCGCAAAAGAGGGGTTGGCGAATGACGACGAGCTTACGCTGCCGTTACCGGCCCCAAGTCCGCTTATTCCGACGGCCAACAGCAAGCAGGCCAGGGCGAATCTCGCCCACAATGGTCCAAAACGTAGATTCATGTTTATCTTCTCTCCTATTGTCTATACTCTTTTAGACAGTTTTCGTGCTAAACGGCGACTGAGAACTCCTTTCAGACAGCCGAATAGCCGAACCAAACAACCGCTCGTCAACTATAAATGTGAGGTAGGGGTGGTGGGAAATCTTAGGCGTCCAAGTGTCCTAAGCGAATATGTGCGCGTGCTTGTTAGAATCTGCACAGAGTATACAGAATCGCAACGGCAAGTGTCAACACCGCCGGACTAGGACAAAAGTACACATTCTTGCGTAAATTGACCAAGCCTACGATTGCATCCCCAATGTGTACATTTACAAATAAGCCGTGAGTAGTACCTTTGCGTCTGGGGATGCACCATGAAGTACTCTGGACCTTTCGCCATTGTTGGTGTATATGATTCCTCTGGGGGTATAGTGTATCGAGCCGAATCGCCGGTGATGTCGCTGTGGAGTAGGGTAATAAAGTCCAAAGATTAGTACTAATTCCTCAGCCTACTCCCTACAATGTGTTTTGACACCGCCTACGCTAAATTGTATAATCAAGTATCAGAGAAAATAGCCAGGCTGCCAACGGATTACAACCTAAAAGCAGCTAACGACGTATTATATGTGGGAGAATAAACTGTCCCCGTTTTTCTCAAGAGCGAAACCGAAATAGAATGTCAGGCTACGAGCAAAGTAGGACGATAGGGAGTAGGGCGAGAGAGCGTTTTCTTATCCTATTCCCTCACCCTATTCCCTCACCCTATGGCATGACACATATTGACCCGTGATGCGTGAATTACGGTAATCACGTTTCACGTTTCACGGGTCTTACCCCGAATGATCGGGAGGAATAGCAAAATGGCAGACAACAAATGGCTACGAAACAGTTTTGTATGGGTAATAATAATGGTGGCAATGCTGGTGCTTTTCTTTACCTTCGTGAGCCAGCGCCCTAGCAGCCAGCAGATACCCATTTCGCAAGTGGTTGCCGACGTAAGCGCTGGCAAGGTGACCAAGATAATCACGCACGAAGATTCGAACGATATAACGGTCTGTTACGACCCGGGCTGCACCGCGACCGAGCAGAAGACCTCGATCCGCGAAGGCACGACCGACATGCAGAAATACCTGCTTGAGGGGGGAGCGCCTCCTGAGCGGGTGCGCGCCGTAGTAATCGACTCGCAGCGAGCGGCCCAGTGGGGCTCGGTGCTTGGGATCATGGGCTTCTTATTCCCGACGTTGCTCCTTGTGGCCGTATTCGTCTTCTTCATGAGGCAAGCGCAGGGGACGAACAACCAGGCGCTGTCGTTCGGCAAGTCGCGAGCGCGGCTGTTCACGGGCAACAAACCTACTATCACATTCGGGGACGTTGCGGGGGTGGAGGAAGCCAAGCAGGAGCTTGCGGAGGTCGTGGAGTTCCTGAAATACCCGGACAAGTTCAACGCGCTGGGAGCGCGCATACCGCGCGGGGTGCTGCTTGTAGGCCCGCCTGGTACGGGCAAGACTATGCTGTCGCGAGCGGTGGCGGGCGAGGCTGGGGTGCCCTTCTTCTCCATCTCCGGCTCCGAGTTCGTCGAGATGTTCGTGGGGGTGGGGGCTAGCCGGGTGCGGGACCTGTTCGACCAGGCGAAGCGCAACGCGCCGTGCATCATCTTCGTGGACGAGATAGACGCGGTGGGTCGGCAGCGAGGAGCAGGTCTTGGCGGATCGCACGACGAGCGCGAGCAGACACTCAACCAGATACTGGTGGAGATGGACGGCTTCGACAGTCAGACCAATGTCATCGTAATAGCGGCGACCAACCGCCCGGACGTGCTGGACCCGGCGCTGATGCGGCCTGGGCGGTTCGACCGTCAGGTGGTGCTGGACCGCCCGGACATCAAGGGGCGGGTGGCAATCCTGCAAGTGCATACTCGTGGGAAGCCGCTCGACAAGAACGTGACGCTGGAGACGCTTGCGAAGCAGACGCCTGGGTTTTCGGGGGCGGACCTCGAGAACCTGGTGAACGAGGGTGCGATCCTTGCGGCGCGTCGGAACCGCAAGACTATCTCGTCGTCGGAGATGGAGGAAGCGATTGACCGGGTGATCGCGGGGCCGGAGCGTAAGAGCCGGATAATATCGGACCGGGAGAAGGCAATCACGGCTTACCACGAGGTGGGGCACGCGCTGGTGGCGAGGATGCTCCCCAACGTGGACCCGGTGCATAAGATCACTATTATCCCACGCGGGATGGCGGGTGGTTACACGCGGGTGTTGCCTGGGGAGGACCGCAGCTACTACTCGAAGTCGTGGTTCAAGGATATGCTGGCATTCGCGCTGGGTGGGCGGGCTGCCGAGGAAGTCATCTTCCAGGAAGTGACTACGGGGGCCTCGGATGACATCGAGAAGACTACGAACCTGGCGCGGCAGATGATTACGCGGTACGGGATGAGCAAGAAGCTGGGGCTGGTGGCGCTTGGGCGCAAGGAAGAGCTTATATTCCTGGGGCGCGAAATCTCCGAGCAGCGCAACTATTCGGACGAGATAGCCTACGAGATCGACAAAGAGGTGCGCGCTCTTGTTGACGAAGCCTACGAGCGGGCGAAGGAGATCCTGACGACCTACAAGAACAAGTTGATCGAGATCAGTGAGCTTTTGATCGAGCGCGAGACGCTGGACGCGACCGACTTTGAGGCGCTGTTTGAGGGGATGCCTCGCCCTGAGCCGAAGATTACGCAGCCGCCAAAGTTGGAGCGCGTCATTCCGGCCACAGCGCCTCAGCAGTCGCAGGGGTCCCAGCCGTTGCCTGGGTTGAAGCCGGGGATGGCGACGTTTAGCTTGGAGGAGCGGGGGTTAGACGGGTTGAAAGAGTAGATAGATAAAGGCAATAAAAGAAGGAAGGGCTTTCGCCCTTCCTTCTTTTATTGTCGGGGTTTTGGCACGTAGCGAGAACCACATCAGCCTGCTCGACCCGCCCATTCCGCTTGGACAGCATCCATAAGGGCTTGCAGCCGTGACCGAAAGAACGTATCCCCTACCTGTATTTGGAAGATGCCATACTGACACGCGAAGCGACGACCCTTCAAATGGCCGCTGTTGGTTTTGCGAACGGGCCTGATATGTACAGTGTCAATTCCAAGATATGCAGCCCAGAACCCCTTTAGCGTCTCAGGGTCTTGGTCTGCATGATACTGAAAGCTATAGTAAAAGTGGGTATTTGTTGAGAGGCGCCTCATGCAGTTATGGGCAAATCTGACTATATGAGGGTTAGAATTAGTGAGGGCTACAGCGTTTCTACCCTTACGATAGCCCTCGGCTAGATATAATACTACGAAATCGCGTATATCCTGGTCCTGGAGCGTTTGTGTCGCTATGCTGTAAGCTGCGTTATAAGCGTCTTGCCTGAGAGCAGCACACTTAGCCTGCATACCGGCGGTGGCTGCGCGCTGGTTTTCTTTCAATTTCTCGGCGCGTTTGGTCTGTCTATCTGGGGAGACTTCGTCGGGTTTGATAAGGTCTTTCACCCAGTAGCGTATTGTACTCCTGGATACACCCAGCGCTTCGGCAAGCTCATTGAGTGAAAGACCTTGGGTCTTTCGCAGATGGATCGCCTCTTCCCTTATTTGTGTACCATGCCTCATATACTCATATAAACAAAGCCCTAGCCTCTGCCCCTCCATACGGCAAGAAGGCATTCAACTAGGGCCAACGGTGGTCGGGGTGACGTGATTCGAACACGTGACCTCGAAGTCCCAAACTTCGCGCGCTGCCGGACTGCGCCACACCCCGAAAAGTACATTGGAAGTATATAGCAGTTGCGGGCTATTCGTCAAGCGAAATGTTGACCAGTTCTAGCCGGACTTATCCAGACGTGGTACAATTTAGTGGCGGAATACTAATGAGAACCTACTGAATATCTAAAAACACAAGCACATGGTTACACGGGCAGTAGAGGATTACCTCAAAGCGATATACAAATTGCAGCAGGCGGGCGCGCTTGCCACCACGAATGCTATTGCCGATAGCATGGGGCTGCGCGCTGCTTCGGTGACGGCTATGTTGCAGCAACTGTCGAAGCAGGGAATGGCTGATTACACACCGTACAAAGGCGCGGCCCTGACCGAGCAGGGGGAAACAGCGGCTCTGCGCACTATCAGGCGTCACAGACTTATTGAGCTTTACTTGCACCAGCATCTGGGCGTGCCGTGGGACCGCGTTCACGACGAAGCGGAGCGCCTTGAGCACGTTATCTCGCCGTACCTGGAAGAGCGGGTAGACGCGGCGCTCGGCCACCCGCTCTTCGACCCTCACGGCGACCCTATCCCCACGAGCACGGGTGTGCTTCCGGTGCAAGATGTGATGCCCCTGGCCGAACTGCCGTTGAACGCACAGTCGGTAGTACGCCGCATATCAGATGACAATCCCGACCTGTTGCGCTACGTAGCCTCGCTTGGATTGGTGCCCGACGCTCCGGTTAGAGTGACGGAGCGCAGCCCTTTCGATGGCCCTATATACGTGGAAGTGCTATCAGTAGATAGCAAAGTCGCGCCCAAGCGGCAGGTGATTGGGACCGAGATAGCCCGCAATGTTTATGTAAGCCGTCCCTAATCGGAAAGACTTCAATAAAAGCCATGAACAGACCGCGAAGCGGTCTGTTCATGGCTTTTATTGAAGCAAAGAAGTGATCACTTACGGAATATAACCGAGTCGGGCTTCCAGGCGGGCCTTTACGGTGGGCCATTCTTCGGCGATGATGCTGTACATTACCGTGTCGCGGATATAGCCGTCGGGCAGGATGCTGTGCTTCCGCAAGACCCCTTCGTGGACAGCGCCCAGCTTTTGGATAGCCCTCTGGCTGTGCAGGTTGCGCCCGTCGGTCTTCAATTGGACCCGAACGGCTCCCAGGGTCTCGAAGGCGTGGCGGAGCAGCAAATACTTGTTCTCAGGGTTGACCTGCGTGCCCTGGTACGGCCTGGCGATCCAGGTGCTGCCTATTTCGAGGGCGCGATGGGCGGGGCGGATTTCGAGGTAAGACGTGCTGCCTATGGCCCGTCCCGTGTTTGTCAGGACGATGGCGAAGGAGCACCAATCGGGCATGTCTAGATGGTTTTGTACGTTTATTCGGAACTCGTCGAGCGTGGAGGCCCCTGCCCAACTCCACGTGAGGGTGAAGAGGTCGGGGTCGGACGCTTCCCACAGGTCGGGGGCGTGGTCGAGGGTTAGCGGCTCAAGGCGCACTGTGCGGCCATCTAGCCGCACGGGTTCTACTTGCATGTGGGTCTCCTTGGTAGGGAGTAGGGTGAGGGAATAGGGTGTACCCCGTAGGGGCGAGGCATGCCTCGCCCCTACGGGGTCCACCCTACTAGAAGGCCAACACCCGCTGGGCAGAGGGGGGGTTGGTTGC
>JBBQIC010000077.1:0-13457 GCA_038324555.1 Chloroflexia bacterium | reverse complement strand
ATCAGAGGCGACCTGTCGGAAGGCGTAGAGCACATCCGCCAGGCGATAAAGGATGCGGTGGCGGGGTTAGGGGTTTAGGTAGGATACGATTATGAGTTCTGTAGCCAAACGCTTAATTACTGCCGAAGAATTCTGGCAGCTGTATGGGGGTAAGCACCAAGAGCTTGTGCGCGGAGAGATAATTGAGACCATGCCACCGAACAAAGAACATGGCAGGGTGGCACTTGCTATCGGAATGCTGTTGCGCTTGTGGGCCAAACAAGGGGCGGGTGGCGAGGCTGGAATCGAATCGGGCTTCATCTTGGCTCATGATCCTGACACCGTGCGTGGGCCAGATGTATATTATGTGAGTGCTGATCGCATTCCATCGGACGATGGGGCCAACGCCTTCTGGACGATTTCGCCAGATTTAGCTGTCGAAGTTATCTCATCGAGTGAGAAGGCCGAGGAGGTTCAGGCGTGCCTACGTGATTTCCTTGCTGCTGGCACTCCGATGGTGTGGACCGTCTACCCGCACACTCGCGAAGTTATAGTTCATACGCCAGGTGGTCTGGCGCGGACGTACAGTGGGGATGACGTGATCGAGCACCCGGATGTGTTGCCTGGGTTCTCCTGCAAGGTGGCGGAACTATTCGCATAATTACCAATAAAGACACAGAACTCAGTACAGCCAATTTGAGGCGTTATGTTAGTCGCTTTAGATAATAAAGGTCAAACAATATTACGGCATACGCCACTGGTTGGTGTACCTGTACTGGTTGCAGTATTGTTGATGCTACAAGGTTGCAGTAGCCGTGCGGCAAATAGCACAGACCAAGAAGGTCAGCATGAGCAACTATCCGGCCCTCAGGCAATGCTTGCTGCCGATACTAAAGCTATATCAATACCAACATATAGTTTGTGTGACCCGCCCTGCTGGCGCGGGATTATACCTGGCAAATCAACTGACCAGCAGGTTCAACCTTTGGTCGAACATATGCCTGGGTACGAACGCAGAGTGATACAGTACGATGATGGCCCGGAAGTTACCTACGGCTGGGACAGTGGTTCTACGGTGGGCTACTCTAATTGGAGTACAATCACAACCAAGAATGGAGTTGTAAAGGAGATAAATATCCTGTATGACAAAGCCAACTATACTTTAGGAGACGTGGTAGACAAGTTTGGACCTCCTGAGAAGGTGGAAGTTGATCAGCTGATTAATGGTTCCGATGTTATTGGTCCCGATGGGAAAAACAATAGTACAGCGACGCATAGCTTAGTATTCCATTACTTCACTAAAGGTCTCTATTTCTCGACTGATTACTGGCCATCTCCTGGAAATGGGGCTGAACGAAACATGAAGGTAGTTGTCTATCATTACGCTACCCCTACTACTTGGGAAGCTTATGAGGCAACTAGATACGCAATGTTCTCAGACTGGGCTGGTTTCAAGAAGTAAAGTAGCACTAATCTCAACTAATAGCTGAGGGGGACGAAAATGGAACTTGGATTCATAGGACTCGGTCGCATGGGCGCGAACATGGTAGAACGCCTACTCAGGGGCGGGCATCGCATCGTCGCCTATAACCGCTCGCCGGACAAGACACGAGAAGCGGCGGCGCACGGGGCTGCTGCCACCTTCTCCATAGAAGAGTTGGTGAGCAACCTCAAGGACAGCCCCAAGGCTGTGTGGATTATGGTTCCGGCGGGCGATCCCACCACCCAGCAGATAATGAGCCTGATACCGCTCCTCAAGCCCGGCGACATCATCATTGACGGCGGCAACTCCAACTTCCGCGACTCGATTGCCCGCTCCAAGATACTCGCCGAGCACGACCTCAACTTCATGGACGTAGGCACATCAGGCGGCATCTGGGGCCTGGAGAACGGCTACTGTATGATGATGGGCGGCAGGCGCGATATATTCGACCACCTGCGCCCCCTGTTCGCCACACTTGCCCCTAACGAGGACGGCTACGACTACTTTGGCACGCATGGCGCGGGCCACTTCACTAAAATGGTGCATAACGGCATCGAGTATGGTATGCTTCAGGCATACGGCGAGGGCTTCGAGATAATTAATTCTAGCGACTACGCGCCCGGCATAGACTTCGCCCGCCTATCTAAAATATGGAACAACGGCAGCGTGGTACGCTCCTGGCTCCTGGAGCTTGCCGAACGCGCTTTTGAGCAAGATGGCAACGGGTTAGAGGAGGTGCGTGGCTACGTGGAAGACTCCGGAGAGGGCCGGTGGACCGTATTGGAAGCGATAGCCAACTCCATACCTGCTCCGGTCATTACCCTCTCCCTCATGGCGCGTTTCTATTCGCGTCAGGAGGAATCGTACAGTGCCCAGGTGATAGCTGCCTTGCGCAACCAGTTCGGCGGGCACGCGATACGTGTCAGAGAGGCTATCGAATCGCAGCAGGCGGCTGAGGCTATGAAGTCGGTAGCGCCCAACACGCCCACCGTCTCGGCCACCACCGTCGGCGCCAGCCACCCAGAAGCCGCCGAAGCCGTAATGGCCT
This sequence comes from Chloroflexia bacterium, assembly GCA_038324555.1. Lineage (GTDB taxonomy): Bacteria > Chloroflexota > Chloroflexia > QHBQ01 > JADMIH01 > JADMIH01. The sequence goes on along the minus strand of JBBQIC010000077.1, from coordinate 10,947 downwards.
CCCACGAAGCCGCCGAGACCAGCGCCGATGCCCAGGGCATGAGCAGCGACACCGGCCCCGTCATCAAAGACATCCAGGGCACGGCACAGGAGATATATAAGCAGGAAGGTTAGAACGTTAGAACGTTCGGAATCAATAACGTTCCAACGTTCCAACGTTCCAACGCACAGAAAACCCATGGTAGCACTACTAAACACACCCATAATCGCCAATCCGTTGCGGGAAGGGCTGCGGATGCATCGCACAGCCGAGCCGTGCGCTATTGTTATATTTGGAATCACGGGAGACCTGGCGCATCGCAAGCTGCTTCCGGCTCTCTACAATTTGTACGTGGGGCACGGCTTACCTGCCAACTTCGCCATCGTAGGTTTTGCCCGCCGCCCGATCTCCGACGAGGAGTTGCGCGCTCAGGTCAAAGATTCTGTAGAAAAATACTCGCGCAACAAGCCTTCGCAGAAGCCTTCTATCTGGGCGTCTTTTGCCCAGGGGCTTTTCTACGTGCAATCGGATTTTGACAATCAGGCAGGATATAGGACGTTGGCCGCAAAGCTGAAGGATGTGGACGAACAGAGAAGCACAAGCGGCAACCGCCTTTATTACTGCTCCACGCCCCCGAATTTCTATTCTCCTATCATAGCCCATCTGGGCAGGGCGGGCCTCGCCAACCCACGCCGCTCGGTCGCGGGCTATGGGGAAGCTTTCAGTAAGGGAGCCGTAACCAGCACTGATACCTCGTGGCGGCGCATTATCGTTGAGAAGCCTTTCGGGCGTGATCTAGCTACCGCTCAGGCGCTAAACCGAGAGCTGGCTGAGGTCTTTAACGAAGAGCAGATATACCGTATAGACCACTATCTAGGCAAAGAAACTGTCCAGAATATCCTGGTTTTCCGCTTCGCCAACGGCATCTGGGAACCCATATGGAGCCGCCGTTATATTGACCACGTACAGATAACCGTCGCCGAAAGCCTGGGGGTGGAGGACCGCGCCGACTATTACGACACCGCGGGCGCGCTGCGAGACATGCTCCAAAACCACATGATGCAGTTGCTCACGCTAGTGGCGATGGAGCCGCCCGCAGCTTTCGAGGCCCAGGCCGTGCGCGACGAGAAAGCCAAGATACTTCGGGCAGTCAAGCCGTTCACGGTTGCAGAGGTAGCCCAGAACGTCGTCAGAGGGCAGTACGGGCCGGGCGCTATATATGGCAAGCCTGTACCCGGCTATCGCCAGGACGAGGGCATTCCGACCGACTCGATGACCGAGACATATGTAGCAGGGCGCTTCTACATAGACAACTGGCGCTGGTCGGGCGTGCCCTTTTACTTGCGACATGGCAAACGCCTGCCCAAGCGCACCACCGAAATCGCCATACAGTTCAAGCCCGCGCCCCTCGCCCTGTTCCAGCACACCTCCGCCGACGAGCTAAACCCCAACCTGCTCGTGCTGCACATACAACCCGACGAAGGCATCTCTATGCAGTTTGAGTCCAAGTTGCCGGGAGCGTCTATTCGCCTGCGCTCGGTGGACATGAACTTCCGCTACGGCACCTCGTTCGGCGTTGAGCCAGCCGACGCCTACGAGCGCCTGATCACGGACTGCATGTTGGGCGACTCGACCCTGTTCACAAGACGCGACGAAGTCGAACTGATGTGGAGGCTGGCAACTTCGATACTGGAAGCCTGGCAGATGTCGCCCCCGCCAACCTTCCCCAACTACGCCGCAGGCAGCTGGGGTCCGTCCATAGCCGACGACCTGATAGAGAGGGACGGGCGTACCTGGCGGAGACTTTGAGAAGTTATGAATTATGAATTATGAATTATGAAAAATCAGATACTTCATAATTCATAATTCTTACTTTATAATTTGGAAAGTGAGCAAACATGATTAGCCGAATACACGAACACAGCCATGATGATACCTCGATAGATACTGGCACGCCGGTGCCGGTGACTATTGACTACGTGGACGCGCAACTTACACAGCTGTGGCGGAACGTGGCCGAAGCCGCCCAGGCTAAGGGAGGCGTATCGGCTGTGACCATGGCCCAGGTGCTGAATCTCATCCTGAAAGCCGACTCTTTGGTAGCCACTAACGAATATATCGCGGATATTAACAACATCACAGGATCCCACCCCGCGCGAGTGGTGGCAATAGCGGTAGACCCCGATGACAGCGCCATGCCCGTGCAGGCGTGGGTATCCATCCACTGCCAGATGCCTCCATCCGGTGGGAAGCAGGTGTGCGCCGAGCAAATCTTCGTGTCCGGCGGTAGCGACGCAGTGCGTCAGATACCGGCTGCTGTCATACCGCTCTTGTTGCCAGAGTTGCCGGTGTTCCTGTGGTGGCCCAAGGGTTCGCCCTTCGATGACTATCTCTTCCGCCAACTGGAGGACTCGCTCGACCGCCTGATCGTTGATTCGGCTAACTTTGAGAATCCCGAAGGCACGCTGGCGAAGATGTCCACGCGCATCAAGAACGCCTCCGCTTCGCTCATGCCCAAGCTCGCCTGTACCGACATGAATTGGGGACGCATCACCCGATGGCGCGAACTCATAGCCCAATTCTTCGATGGCGCTACTCTGCGCCCGTACCTGGACTGCATAAACCAGGTTACGATAGATTTCGCCCTCTCGAAGCACGGCGTACCCGCCAATCGCGCCCAGGCGCTGCTGTTGGCAGGTTGGCTGGCAAGCAGGCTCGGTTGGCAGCCCGTAAGCCCTGTATACGAGCTTACACGTATCGGCGGCGACCACACCCGCCCTGCATCGGCTCGTCTCACCTTGCAATCGGGAGACCGACACATCACCATACTCCTGCGCCCAAGCGACGAAATGAGCGACATTCCAGGCGATATACGGGGCGTCAAGTTGGAGGCACTCGCGCAAGACCCCAAGGGTCCGCCGGAAGCTACCTTCGAGATAAGCTTATCCGAAGAAGATGATTGCGCCTGGACAAGCATTGACATAATCGGGGCAACTCCCACGAAGCGCAACCTTCAAATGGAACTGCCCGACCATGCTATGCTCCTCGACGCTGAACTTGAAATATTCAGTCACGACCGTATCTACGAAGAAGCGCTTGCGGTGGCGGGCGTCTTCACACGCGGCACAACCCCCAAAGAGAGCGAAGGTCCGCGCAAGACTTCCACCGGTGAGCCTGTTAGCTCCGGCGCTTACCGGGCCAGGCAATCAGGAGCACGTTCTAAATGAGCAAGAGTAATTATATATCCGATATTAGCAATCACCATAAATCGGCGAGATCGCCAGGAGCGCGCCCCGGATGAGCAACCCCCAACTGGATATACGTGTTGAAGAAAGTCCTCCGGCCCTTGCCGCCGATGTCACAGAGCTGTTCGTGCGATTAGCCCAGCGAGCCACAGCTTCGGGTGGCCTTTTCCGAGTGGCTCTATCGGGTGGTTCCACCCCGCGCCTGCTATACGGCTTGCTCGCCTCCGACACTTTCCGGCAGGAAGTGCCCTGGGACAACATCCGCTTCTTCTTTGGCGACGAGAGATGCGTGCCACGCACCAGCAGAGAGAGCAATTACAGGCTCGCCAACGAAGAGCTTTTCAAGAAGGTAGGCATAACAGCCGCCAGGGTCTTCCCGATGCCAACAGAGGGAATCAGCCCAGACGAAGCCGCCATACAATACGAAGAGACACTGCGTACTCAGTTTGATCTCAAGGAAGGCGAAGCGCCCAGCTTTGACCTTATCTTCCTGGGCATGGGCGACGACGGCCACACAGCATCGCTCTTCCCAGGCGCTACTGTCATACACGAACAAAGCAAGCTGGTAGCCGCCCCTTACGTAGAAAAGTTGGCTGCACATAGAATTACCCTGACCCCGCCTGTGCTTCAGGCTGCCAAAGAGGTGGTCTTCCTGGTCGTAGGCGAAAGCAAAGCCCCAGCCCTCAAACAGGTCCTCGAAGGCCCTCTCAACGTAGACGAGTACCCCGCCCAACTCCTTCGGGAAGCCCATGGCCGGGTAATGTGGTATGTAGACAGGTTGGCGGCCTCGCAGCTAGAAGGAACGTATGTGCAGGCGTGAAGCGTTGAATGTATTGCGTATTGCGTAATACGCAATAGAAATCCTATGACGCCTAACCAAACAATACAGATCGTCCCCTCAATTCTCTCAGCCGATTTTGCGCGGTTGGGGGAGCAGGTGCATGAGGTTGAGGAGGCGGGAGCCGATCGGATACAGGTTGATGTGATGGACGGACATTTCGTGCCGAACATCACAGTGGGGCCGCTCGTCGTGAAGGCTCTGCGCCCTCATACTTCGCTGCCTATCGAGGCCCACCTTATGATAGAGCGCCCTGAGCTTTACATACAGCAGTTCGCCGAGGCGGGGGCCGACTATATAATCGTACACGTTGAAACGTGCCCGCACCTGCACCGTGTCATCCAGCAGATTCGCGGCGAAGGCAAGAAGGCCGCCGTAGCCCTCAACCCCTCCACTCCTCTGGTGGCTCTCGAGGAGATAATAGGATACCTCGACATGGTTCTGGTGATGACCGTCAACCCTGGCTTTGGCGGGCAGGAGTTCATACATTCTATGCTCCCTAAAATACGTCGCTTGCGCAGCCTGCTCGACTCGTACAACCTGAATTGCGACATCGAAGTAGATGGCGGCATACACGAGGAGACCGCGCCCCTGGTTGTAGAAGCGGGCGCGAACGTGCTGGTAGCAGGCTCGGCGGTGTACGGCGCGCCGGACGGGGTCGCCGCCGCGATGAAACGTCTGCGCGAGGGCGTGCTGTAAGAGAGCCTAACAAATGTGGGTGTAGGGGCAGGTAGGGGCGCACGGCCGTGCGCCCTACGGTACACGCAACCATGCCGGGTAGGGGCGCAATGAAGCGAAGCGAAATCCCGTGCGCCCATACGGGACACATAACAACGTCTATGGGCACGCTACACTTTGACTGCAAGGCGCTATGCCGTCTGACCTCCCGTGTGGGTTGCAGCGTACATTGATCGTACCGGGGGCAAATTCGACCCTGATAGACCGGGTATCAGGCGAGAAGGGATAGCAGATGCGACCCCTAAGAATAGTATCCCCAGGCCTGAAGGCTCTATTGCCGCTCTGCGCCGCTACGTTTATGAAATGGTTGCCATCGCGCAATTTGACTTGCAATTGCGCCTCCCACGCATCGTAGACGACGCAGAGAGCGCGGTTGCTGACTGTAGCAGTCCAGCGAACGGTGCCATCGGAGTTGCACGATATGGTCACACTCCGCACCGATAGGTTACAGACACTGCACCCATTCGGGGTAGGCGTGCGGGTAGGCGTGCTCGTGGGCGTGCGAGTGGCTGTTGGGGTTACGCACGGGTCGTTGTAACGCTCCACCAGTGCCTGGGCAGCGCCGTTGTTGTCGGTAAAGTTGCCTACGGCCCAAACCCCGCCGCCGGGAATGGGTGACACCCACTCAAGGTCAAGGCTGCTTCCACTTGGGGTGATTTCGGCGCCGGGAACAATCGCCCACTGCGCTCCGTCCCAATGCTCTATCAGTGTTTCATAAACGTGCCCGTCGTAATATTCGCCTACCGCCCACACATCGTTCGTAGAAACAGCCGTAATTCCAAACAAGGAATTGTAGTCATAACGGTTTAGCGGGTCGCCTACATTCGGGCTGGGAACAATCGTCCACTGCGTGCCGTCCCAGTGCTCTACCAGTGTCCGAGACGCGCCGAACCGATTCGCATACGATCCCGCCGTCCATACGTCGTTCGCAGAAACGGCTGTCACCCTGTAGAGCAAGTTACCACCCACGTCGTTGTTGGGGCTGGGCACTACGTTCCAGGTCGAGCCGTCCCAATGCAGTATCAGAGTTTCCTGCCGCCCATTTGCGCTGTGTTCGCCTGTGGCCCATACGTCGTTCGCGGAGATTGCGGCGACGCCCCACAGATAGGTGCCTGCGTTCACGCTGGGATTAGGTACCAAGCTCCATTGCGCGCCGTCCCAATGTATGGTAAGCGCACCATAGCCCACCGCCCAGACGTCATTTGTCGAGACTGCTCCTATTCCAAATAGACTCCCGCCACCCATGCCTCTATTGGGGCTTGGGACCACGCTCCACTGCGTTCCATTCCAGTGCTCGGTAAGCGTGTGGAGAATTCCATCGCTGTTGGCATAATAACCAGCCGCCCAAATATCATTAGCCGAAATTGCTGCCAGGGGGCCGAGATAGTTCAATCTCGTGCCCACGCTTGGGGAAGATACCACGCTCCATGCGCTGCCATTCCAATGCTCGATAAGCGTCTGGCCCGACCCATCATCGTTGCCATATCCGCCCGCTACCCAGGCGTCGTTTGCCGATAGGGTTGTTACACCGGAAAGATAACTACCAGATGTGCCCACGTTGGGGCTGCCGACCTGACGCCAGGCTAACCCGCAATCAGGGGTGGAAGTGGAAGTAACTGTAGGAGTGTGTGTAACTGTAGGAGTGTGTGTAACCGTGCTGGTTGGCGTGGGGGTCTCGCAGGGGAGGCTTGAATGGCGCAGCACAAGGGTCCTACCGTTGTTGTTACCCACAGCCCAAACCTCTCCGGTGGGTCTTGTCGCCAGCCCACTGAGATGGTCGCTGCCTGCGCGGTTGGGGCTAGATATAGTAGTCCACGCTTGCCCGTTCCACTGCGCCACCAACGTTTGCTCGTTCCCGCCAGAAGCGTCGTAACCCGCAGCCCACACGTTATCAGCCGAAATCGCAGATACTCCAAGCAGTTGGTTGTCGCCCACGCTGGGGCCAGGCGTAATGCTCCACTGCACGCCGTCCCAGTGTTCTATGAGTGCCTGGTGGATATTCCCGTCCCAGGAGTAGCCTACAGACCATAAATCGTTGGCTGATACCGCCGTTATGGAAGACAGGTTGGCGTCATTTGTCGGCGGGCTGGGGCTGGCTACCACGCTCCACATGCTGCCGTCCCAGTGCTCCACGAGCGTCTGGCCGCTCCCGCCTACCGCCCAGATGTCGTTAGCCGACAGCGCCGTTATGCCGGAGAGGACATTATAGCCCTCTCCAACGTTGGGGCTGGATATTAGGCTCCATTGTGTGCCATTCCAATGCTCTACAAGCGTGTGATGTGTGCTGCCGACGTAAGAATAGCCTACGGCCCAAACATCATTCGCCGACACCGCCGCTACCCCGTTGAGTTCCCCAAAGAGGTAGGGAGCAGGGGCCAGGCTCCACTGCGTGCCGTCCCAGCGCTCGATCAAAGTGCGAAATCCACCGTTCGCGTAGCCCACAGCCCAAACGTCGTTTGCCGATACCGCCGCCACCGCGTTCAGGAAACTGCCTGCGTCGCCAACGTTTGGGCTTGGCAGCACGCTCCACTGCGCACCGTTCCAATGCTCTATCAGCGTCTGCGATCTGCCATTGTAGGAATAGCCAACCGCCCACACGTCGTTCGCCGAAAGCGCGCTTATTCCGATGAGAAAGTCTTGTGTGTCGAGGCTGGGGCTGGTGTCAGCGCATAGAGTCAACCCAACATCGGGGGTGGGCGTGGGCGTCGTGACCGGACTTTGAAGGTGGGACGCCATGCCGCCGAATATTCCGGCGTGTGGGGGCACAGGGGGCATAGGTGCATCGGGTGTCGCCCGGTTGCTGTCTCCGACCCTGCTCGGTGTCTGTGCATGAGCATGAGTCACAGCAGATGCAATAGCGGAGACAGCAAGCAGCAGCATCAGCGTCAGTGCAGGCGCGGCGTACTGTTGGAGCGCACTACGAACGCTCCGAAGTCCGAATCCCACTAACCGTAAATGTTCAGAATTACGGTGCAACCGTAGGGGCAGGTCTCCGTGCCTGCCCTGCTGGATTACCACCAATATCCGGGTGCGCCAACGAGGGCAGGCACGGAGACCTGTCCCTACGAGTTTTCCTCTACCCCAACGCTGAACATTTACCAATAACCTGGGCAACATATTCAATCCCCCTTCGCGACCTATCGGTACTGTGACCAAATAATACGCGAAGTGAGAGGACTAAATCTATAGCCAGTTTGGGCTATTCCCTCACCCTATTCCCTCACCCTATTCCCTCACCCTAACTCTTCTGCTTTCCTGGCCCTTCGCGGCGCTTGCGGCGGCTGGTGCTTTTCTCGAAGCTTACCCAGGATTCGTCGCTCCACTCAAGATCCACGCGGCCAAAACTGACCGTATCTCCTGGTTCCACGCCTGCTTGCGTGAGGGCCTTTGTAACACCCGCCTTCTCGAACTCCTTTTGTAGCCGTTCGAGGGCGAAGGGGTTGGACATGTCGGTCATTACCACCAGGCGCTCAATTTTCGGGCCGCTCACCCGGAACCGCCGATCCCCACTTCCACTCACGCCCTCCTCCATGACCTGGAAGCGGTTCGCTTCGGAAGCTATATGCCTGGGACGCACCACTACTTCTGCTTCTTCTTCGGCCTGGCCCTCATCTTCCCAGTCCGGCCTGGGCAGTTCCCGCAACTGGGCTGCTACCGCCCACGTAAGCTCTTTGACGCCCTCGCCGGTGGCGGCTGAAATCGGATAAACTTCGTCGTATCCCAACCCCTTGAAGGCTTCTATCAGGGCGGGCAGGCGGTCGCGGACCTCTGCCAGGTCTATTTTGTTCACGGCTACGATCTGCGGCTTGGTAGCCATATCGGGGTCGTACTGCTCAAGCTCGGAGTTGATGCGCTTGAAATCGGCTATAGGATCGGTGGTCTGCGCGGGATGCGCCGCCGCCTCGTCTGCCGCCTCCTCCCCCGTCTGCCACAAACCCGACGCGCCGTCCACCATATGTACCAGCAGCCGCGTGCGCTCTACGTGGCGCAGGAATTCCAATCCGAGGCCCGCGCCGCTGCTCGCCCCCTCTATCAGCCCCGGTATGTCCGCCATAACGAACGTCTGGCCCTCTTCACCGCCCACGTTCACAACACCCAGCATCGGCTCCAGCGTGGTGAACGGGTAATCTGCCACCTTGGGTTGCGCCGCGCTCACCGTAGAGAGAAGGGTTGATTTACCCACGTTGGGGTAGCCTACTATGCCCACATCAGCGATAATCTTCAGTTCGAGAAGCATCATACGCTCCTCGCCAGGTTCGCCCTTCTCGGCGAAGCGCGGGGTCTGATGGGTAGAAGTAGCGAAATGCACGTTGCCCAGGCCACCGCGTCCGCCGCGCGCTATCATCAACGTCTGGTCGGGGCGAACCATGTCGGCCTGGATAGCCTCGGCAGCCGCGCCTGATATAGGGTCCTCGTCAATAACCTCAACGAAGGTGCCGGGCGGCACCTCAAGGTACAGGTCTTTGCCCGCTTTACCGTGTCGCTGGTTGCCGCTGCCGGAGCCGCCGTGCTCTGCTTTAAAATGCTGCTTGAAATGAAAAGTCAGCAGAGTATTGAGCGAAGGATTGACGCGCAGGTAAACACTACCCCCGCGTCCACCGTCCCCGCCGTCCGGCCCGCCTTTCGGCACAAACTTCTCACGCCGAAACGATGCGCTGCCGTTGCCGCCGTTCCCGGCCTTTATCCAGATTCTAGCTCTATCGTAAAACATCTCTTGTAGGGAGTAGGGTGAGGGAATAGGGTGAGGGAGTAGGAATAAGAACTACTCCCTCACCCTATTCCCTCACCCTAACATCCCCTTCGCTTTCTCCACTATCATGTGGTCATTTTCGTAACTGAGCAGGGTCAATGCGTCCGTGATTGGCAGCAATCGCACCTCCGATACTTCCCAGTTGGGACCGCCAGGCTCGCCGCCCGTTATTTCCATCAGGTAATGATACACTACCTTACGTATTAGGTCGCCGCCCGGACGCCTGTAGAAGTATACCACTTCTCCAAGAGACGATACGATGCGGGCGTCTAACCCCGTCTCTTCCTGTACTTCGCGTATTGCTGCCTGCTCGCGGCTTTCCCCAGCCTCGATGTGGCCTTTAGGGAGCGACCAATCGTTGTGGCGGGCGCGCTGCACGACCGCTATGTCGTAGTCCGCACCGTTGCGCCTGTAGACGACACCGCCTGCTGAGTATTCACTTGTGGCTGGTGGTCGTTTCAAGTTTCGGGTTCTCTGTGGGTTACATGAGCAGGTTTCATGCCGACATCTAAAATTCACTGTGGTTTTCTTTGCTAAACCTCCTCCCCAAATCAAAACGGTGTCAGTATCAAAAGTTCCTCCATCCTCTCAAACACATAATCCGGCCCCGCCGCCACAATATCCTCCCTGGCCCCCGCGCCCCAGGTGACGCCCGCCGTTCGCATACCCGCCGCCTTGCCGCACAATATGTCCACAACCGCATCGCCTATATATATAGCTTGAGCAGACGCTAACCCAAGTCGCTCACAGGCCACAAGCACAGGGTCGGGATGTGGCTTGTGGAGGATCGTATCCTCGAACGTGACCAAAACATCGAAAAACGGCGACAGGTCGAACAGGTTTAGTCCAGTGGTGGCAGCCGGTATGCCCTTTGAAGTAACTACACCCAACAACAGGCCGGTTGCCTTCAACTGCTCCAACACTTCCTTGGTTCCGGGAACTAACGTTACCATATCATCGTGAGTAACAACCTGATAGGCCCTGTAGATAGCGAACATCCCCTCGCTACGTCCTGGCGCAACCGCCTCGAACGAATCGAACAATGTGCGGCCCACCATTGGCAAGACCTCATCCCGCGTTATCTCCCGCCCCAGAAGCGTGCGCATAGTATGCTGCCAACAGGCCACTATATTGTCAATCGAGTCTATCAGCGTGCCATCGAGGTCGAATAATACAGCTTTCAAGGGTTCTCTATCTGTGGTTGTCATACATCATATTATAACAAGCGCCTAGCTGTAAATGTTTATATGTGGGGTGTAAGAGTTCAGAGTAAGCGATGACCCTGGGGGCCACCATTACGAATGAAAATGAGTATACTCGTGAAAGGAGGTCGTCAAAGCCACAGGTCGCCCTCAATCTGGTGCCATGAGCCTGCTTCAGAGTATGACCTGGGTATC
>JBBQIC010000076.1:0-13522 GCA_038324555.1 Chloroflexia bacterium | reverse complement strand
TTTTGTCGGTTTTTGTTGAAGTTATGAGTTTTGGTTTATGAGTTTTGAGTTATTTCCGAGCAACTCAAAACTCATAACCCAAAACTCATAACTCAGTATCAGGGGGTAGAGACAGTTGAAAAGTGACCTATATGCAGCTATAAACCAGATAGCCGCCGAGCGCAATATCCCGCGCGAGGCGATTCTTCGCGGCCTCGAAGACGCCCTTATAACGGCCTATCGCCGCATTGCGGGCACTGACCAGAACGTTGCGGTCAAACTCGATTTGCAGTCCGGGGACGCTCGTGTCTATGAACTTCGCAGAATTGTCGAAGACGTTGAGGACGACGCCACCGAGGTATCCATAAGCGAGGCCAGCAGCACCAACCCGGAAGCCAGGGTGGGCGACATCCTTCAGAAAGAGACTACGCCCTCCGACTTCGGGCGTATCGCCGCGCAGACCGCCAAGCAGGTGGTTATGCAACGCATACGAGAGGCAGAGCGCGACCGCGTGTACAGTGAGTACAACGACCGAGAAGGCGACATCATCCTGGTAAACATACAGCGCGTGGACCAAAACGGCAACGTCATTATGGAAATTGGCCGCGCCGAGGCCGTGATGCCGACCAACCAACAAGTCAGGAGCGAACGGTACCGCACCGGCAACCGTATGCGCGTGCTGCTTCTGGAAGTGCAGCGTAATCCCAAAGGCCCTCAACTAATAGTGTCGAGAGCAGACCGGGCTTTCCTGCGGCGATTGTTCGAGCTTGAAGTGCCCGAAATATTCACGGGCAGCGTAGAGATCAAGGGGATCGCCCGCGAGCCTGGTATGCGCTCCAAAGTGGCGGTGGCGGCGCGTCAGGCCAACGTGGACCCGGTGGGTTCGTGCGTGGGCATGAAGGGTCAGCGCATACAGAAGATCGTGGACGAGCTAGGCGGCGAAAAAGTGGATGTAGTGCCCTGGGACTCGGACATGCGCCTTTATATTGCAAACGCCCTCGCCCCAGCTCAGGTGCTGTCGGTAGAGTTAGATGACGAAAAAAAGACCGCGTCGGTGGTCGTGCCCGAGAGGATGCTGTCGCTGGCGATAGGCAAGGAGGGACAAAACGCCCGCCTCGCCGCCAAGCTAACAGGCTGGCGCATAGACATCAGGAGCGCAGTTTCGCCCGACTACGAAGAAGGCGCGATGATGATGGACGAAGAAGAACTTACGCGACGCGCGGTCGCGGCCCTCAGAGCGGAGGCTGAAGCCAGCGTAGGTTCGGAAAACGGCTACCACCCTCCGGTCATGGACGAAATATCCGAAGGGCCGAAAGACGAGCGCCGCAAGGTGCGCACAAACAATACGGTAGTCTTCCAGAGCGCAAGCTATGGTCCGCTCCCGGAGCCGATGGCAGGCGAGACCGTGCGTATCCGCTCTCTCGATAACGAACTGCAAGTACGCACCGACTCAGGCCGCGTGCTGGCTACCTATGCGCTTCAAGAGGCGACGAGCGGCAACGGCGCGGAAGAAGATGAATAACTCAAAACTCAAAACCATGCCCTCGAACGAAGTGAAGGGTCAAAACTCAAAACTCCGCGGGAAGCACATCCCACAAAGGACTTGCGTGGCTTGCCGTACTACGGGAGCCAAGCGTGGGCTGGTGCGCATAGTGCGCAGTCCAGAGGGCAGGGTTGAGGTAGACGAAACAGGAAAGAAGCCCGGCAGGGGAGCTTATTTATGCAGAGCGCAAGACTGCTGGGATACAGCGCTCAAACGCAAGACGCTTGAATACGCACTCAAGACACAAGTAACCTTAGAGGATAAAGCAGCGTTGCAAGCTTATGCCTCTGGCCTTCCGGCTCGCACAGAAGAAGAGAAAAAAGAAGAACTAATAAGTGAAACGATGCGTGAAACGTGAATTACGATAATCACGTTTCACGCATCGTTTCACTGGGAGGTATATATAAAACATGCCAAAGAAAATAGATTATATGGTGATCGCCCCGGTTTCGACTCAGGACGGTGACGGAACCGAAACAACAGAAGAAGACCCATCACGTCCAGGCCGTGCGCCGCGCGGACGTGGGCCGTCGCGCGGCGCGCCTCGCCCCGCCGGCGGCGTTGCCCGCCCTAACACTGGCTATCGCGGTCCCAGCAGCAATTACAGACGACCAGGCGGCGGGCGACCAGGGGGGGCGGGTGGCGCGCACGGCGCGGGCGGTATGCAGAGAGGCAGAGGGTTCGGCGGTATGTCGCGCCTTGCCCCGCTAGATCGCCCAACCCCCACAGTTGCACTGCCGCCCTATATGACGGTAAAAGAGCTTGCGGAGTTGATGAGCGTCAACCCGACCGAGATTATCCGCGAGATGATGAAACATAACGTGCTCGCCACCATCAACCAGCAGATTGATTACGATACAGCAGCCATAGTCGCCATCGGCCTCGGTTACGAAGTATCGCTCGCCAAGCCGGAGGAGGAAGAAGACCTCGGCGAGACGCTATCCGCACAGTTGGAGGCGGCTGACGTAGGCCGCATAATGCACAAGCCTCCCGTCGTGACCATCATGGGACACGTAGACCACGGTAAGACCAAGCTGCTCGACAGCATACGCTCCGCGAACGTCATAGCTACCGAGGCGGGCGGTATCACGCAGCATATAGGCGCTTATCAAACCGAAATCACCGGCAAGAAAATTACCTTCCTGGACACGCCGGGCCACGAAGCATTTACAGCCATGCGTGCTCGCGGTGCCCAGGTGACGGACATTGCAGTGCTGGTGGTAGCCGCCGACGATGGCGTGATGCCACAGACTTTGGAGGCGCTTTCGCACGCCAAAGCCGCTAACGTCGAAATTATCGTGGCAATCAATAAGATGGATAAGGAAAACGCCAATCCTGAGCGTGTGATGACCCAGCTTGCCCAGCAAGACCTCACCCCTACACAGTGGGGTGGCAAGACCGAGTTTATACCTGTGTCGGCGCGCAGTGGCGAGGGCATCCAGACCCTGCTTGAGACCATTTTGCTGGTGGCCGAGTTGCAAGAACTGAGAGCCAATCCCGGTAAGCAGGCTACCGGAGCCGTCATCGAAGCTGAGATGGACCGCAACAGGGGGCCTATCGCCACTGTGCTGATCCAGAACGGCACGCTCAACTTGCGTGATTACGTGGTAGTCGGTTCGACGTATGGCCGTGTCAAAGCCATGAACGACGACAAAGGCCGCAAGCTGCGCAAGGCTGAACCGTCCACACCGGTGGAGATACTTGGGCTGGCGAGCGTACCTCGCGCGGGCGATACACTGCTGGTCGCGCCCGACGAGACTACGGCCAAGCAAATAGCCGAGCAGCGAGCACGCCAGCGCCGCTTCGAGGAGGGCGCGGAGGGCATCAAGACTGTCAACCTGGACGATCTGTTCGCCCAGATCAAAGCCGGTCAGGTCAAGGAGTTGCGCATCATCCTCAAAGCCGACGTGCAAGGCTCGCTCGAAGCCATCAGCCAGACACTTGCCAAACTGCCTATGGAGGAAGTGAAAGTGAACGTGCTGCACAAGGCCATAGGTGGAATCAGCGAGTCCGACGTGGCGCTGGCTTTCGCATCGGGGGCTATCATCATTGGCTTCAACGTCCGCCCCGACGCCTCTGCCAAACGCGCCGCCGACAACAGCCGCGTGGACATCCGCTTCTACGATATTATCTACGAATTGGCCGATGACGTGCAGAAGGCCATGAAGGGTATGCTCGATCCCAAGTTCCAGGACGTAACGGACGGTTACGCCGAGGTGAGGGCGGTATTCAGGTTGCCCAAGAACGAGCAGGCCGCCGGATTGATGATCAGCGAAGGCAAGGCAAACCGCAACGCGCGTGTGCGCCTACTGCGCAGCGGCACGGTCATGTTCGACGGCACAATCGCCTCTCTCAAACGCTTCAAGGAGGACGTGCGCGACGTAGCCCAAGGGTACGAGTGCGGCATCAGCCTTGACAACTTCAACGACTTCCAGGAAGGCGATACGCTCGAGTTCTACAGGTCGGAGCAGGTAAAGCAATAGGCGATAGGGTGAGGGAATAGGGTGAGGGAATAGGGTGAGGGAGTAGTCTTTTATTCCCACTCCCTCACCCTATTCCCTCACCCTACAAAGCGGAGCTTTGTAAGTGACAAGCAGACGTCAGGTACAGGTAGCGGACGCGGTGCAGCAGCATATTTCTTATCTGTTGCAGCGGGAGCTTAAGGACCCGCGAATAGGGTTCACTACAGTCACGGCGGTGGAGATGTCGGCTGACCTGAGATACGCGCGCATCTACGTCAGCGTCATGGGCACGCCTGAGGAGCAGAGAGCGACCATGGACGCCCTGACGAGCGCCAAAGGCTTTATTCGCCGCGAGCTTGCCGCCAGGCTGGACCTGCGTTTCGCCCCAGACCTGCAAATTAAGCTCGATACATCTGCTGAATACAGCGATAGGATAGGCAGGTTGTTGAACGAACTGAAAAACGAAGAGCAGCAACAAGGCCTCCAACAGGAGGAACCTTCTTGAACACGGAGCCTACTGTGAAAGCAATCTCCGATGAACCCCCAGCGCCCGACGGCAAAATAGCAGACGAACGCGTGCCGCACTGGTCACTGCCCGAATATTCACTTATAAGTGAATGGCTGGAAGGTGCGGGCAAGATATGGCTGCCTTTGCACGAATCGCCGGACGCCGACTCACTCGGTTCGTCTCTGGCTTTCGCAAGGGGCCTGCGTTCAAGAGGATATGATTGCACCGTTATAACGTCCGATCCCCTCCCGCGTATGTACGACTGCCTGTACGACGCTGACGAACTCTTCATGGGCGACGTGCCTCCCGGCCCTCCGGCTACGCACATCGCCTGTCTCGATACCAGCGACCCAACCCGCACAGGCGGTTTCTATAAAGCCAACGAGGACGCTTTCCTGCGGAAGAACGGCGTCAAGATACTCAACCTCGACCATCACGCCACCAACCTGCAATATGGTCATCTAAATCTGGTGGACCCACGAGCCGCTGCTTGTGCAGAGCAAGTTGCGATGGTCTTCAACGAACTAGGTTGGGCGGTTGACGAAGCCACAGCGCGATATATACTCATGGGCATTGTCACTGACACTCTCTGTTTCCGCACGCCCGCCACCTCGCCCCGCACGTTGCGTGTGGCGTCGCACATGGTGGAGCGCGGCGGCAACCTCTACGATATTGTGGACGCGGTATTCAACACCCGCCCCCTGTCTACGATAATGCTCTGGAGCAAGGTGCTGGCAAGCGTTTCAGTGGGCGCGAATGGCCGTGTTATTTTCATCAGGGTCACGCCCAAGATGCTACAGGATGCAGGCGCTAAAGAGGAAGAGCTTGAGGGTCTGTCAAGCTACTTATCCTCCGTACAAGACGGGGTCAAAGTAGCCGCCGTGCTCAAAGAGCGCGAGGACGGTGTTACCCGCGTATCGCTTCGCAGCAAGCCGGGCGTGGATGTAGCCGCCATCGCCCGACAATTCGGCGGGGGCGGCCACCCGCAAGCAGCAGGCGCGACGATCCCTGCTACGGGTAAGCAGGCGGAGGAGTTGTTTCTTAAGGCGTGTGAGGAAGTGTTGCGTGAAACGTGAAACGTGAGCCTTAATTCACGTTTCACGTTTCACGCTTTACGCATGGACGGTATCGCCAACATCAACAAACCTCCTGGCCTTACGTCGCATGACGTAGTGGCGCGGGTGCGGCGCATTACAGGTCAGAAGAAGGTGGGGCACGCAGGCACATTGGACCCGTTGGCTACGGGGGTTCTGCCCGTGGTATTGGGCAAGGCTACCCGGCTGGTGGAATACCTGGCGGACGCGGACAAAGCTTACCGGGCTACAGTAGTGCTTGGGGCTACTTCTGACACCTATGACCGAGAAGGCACGATAACGCCCACACTTGGGGCGGTTATGCCGTCGCTCAGGGAAGTAGAAGATGCTCTAGCGACGTTCCGGGGCGAGATAGAGCAGTTACCTCCTATGTATTCAGCGATAAAGGTTGGCGGCAAGAAGCTTTATGAGTTGGCCCGCAGTGGCACTGAGATAAAGCGCGAGCCGCGACGTGTGACCATTCATACGTTGGAGTTAGAGGCTTACGAGCCGCCTACCGTGCATATTTTCGTGGAGTGCAGCAAAGGTACTTACATACGCTCGTTGGCATACGATTTGGGGGCGGCGCTGGGCACAGGGGCCTATATGAACGAGTTGGTACGCACTCGGCATGGCCCTTTCACGATAGAGTGCGCCATCACTTTGGAAGAACTTGAAAAGAGCGTACAAGAGGATAGCTGGCAGAGCAGCCTGTATCCTCCCGAATATATATTGCAAGACTGGCCGTCTCACACAGCCACACTCGCAGAAGAACATGACATCGTACAGGGCAAGCTAATACAACTGCCGCCTCCGGAGCAAGGAGAGCGGTTGCAACTAGAGGCTAAAACTCCATCGGGCGATCTGCTGGCGATACTATACTGGAACATTGACAAGGGGGCATGGCAACCGAAGAAAGTGTTTATGTAATGCTGCTTACTGCTTACTGCTTACTGGCTACGAGTTACCGGGCAACAAACCCTCGTCACTTGTCATCCTGAGCGGAGCGAAGGATCACTACGCTAGCGAATTGATTTGCTCCTGACGCTTATGTCTGCTGAGTGATCCTTCGCTCCGCTCAGGATGACAAGTGACGAGGGTTTGTTGCCCGGTAACTCGTAGCCAGTAAGCAGTAAGCAATATCCAATATGAGAGTAATCCACGACATTTCACAACGCCAACCCTCCCCTGCCGTGCTCACCATTGGCTCGTTCGATGGTGTGCATCTGGGGCACCAGCGCCTCGTTAGCGAGGTAGTCGAGAGCGCTCGCGAGAAGGGTGTGGCGGCTGTCGCGCTGACATTTGAGCCTGCTCCGAGAGAAGTGTTGCGCCCTGGACAACCCATAGCTTATCTTACGCGGTTGCCGGAAAAGCTGGCGCTGTTGGGCAAGATGGGTCTTGACGAGAGTGTGGTAATTCCGTTCACTAAAGAGCTATCGCAGGTCGAAGCGCCCGACTTTATCGCGTGGCTACGCCAGTACCTGCCCTTTGTGGAATTGTGGGAGGGGGAAGGCTTTGCGCTGGGGCATGGGCGCACGGGCAATGTGGACGTGCTGGCCCGACTTGGAGAAGAGATGGGTTACAGGTTATGCATCGCTTCTCTAGTCGAAGTGGACGGACAGCCTGTGAGCAGCACGCGCATTAGGGAGGCCGTGATGTCGGGCGACATGGAGACCGCCACGCTGCTGCTTGGGCATTATGCGACAGTTCCAGGCACGGTGGTTCCCGGCTCGAAGCGTGGGCGTGAGCTAGGCTTCCCCACTGCTAACCTGGCCCTCTTGCCGAACCAGGCTCTGCCCGCCGACGGCGTGTACGCCACCTGGACCTGGCGGCCCGCCACCCAGGAGATACTTCCCTCCGTCACCAGCATAGGCACGCGCCCCACCTTCGATGACGACGCTCGATTGGTCGAGATACATATTCTAGACTACGACGCGGACCTCTACGGCGAAACCCTCACCGCCCACTTTGTCCAATTCCTACGGGGGCAGGTTCGCTACGAAGGCGTGGAACCACTCATCAAACAGATGCGCCTGGATACGGCTGCGGCACGGGAAGTGCTGTTAATCTCTAATGTTCGCTAGAGCGTAGAAAGACCCCACTCGCTCTCGCAGAAACCAAAGACACTCCTAACTCTTCGAGTAGAAAGGAATCATATATGCCAGTAGAAGACAAGAAGGCGGACAGCAAGACGAACAAGGGATTCACGGCCGAGGAACGGGCCGCGATGAAGCAGCGCGCCCAAGAGCTGAAGGCGGCCGCGCGCGGAGCGGACGAGGAAAGCGCCGTGCTCGCGAAGATCGCCGAGATGCAGGAACCGGATCGCGCCATGGCCGAGCGGCTCCATGCGATCATCAAAGCCAGCGCGCCAGCCCTTTCGCCGAAACTCTGGTACGGGATGCCATCGTATGCCAGGGACGGCAAGATCGTCTGCTTCTTCCAATGCGCGCAGAAGTTCAACACAAGGTACGCGACGCTCGGCTTCAACGACGTGGCGAACCTCGACGAAGGCGCAATGTGGCCGACCGCCTTCGCGCTGAAGGAGTTGACCGCCGCCGAGGAGGCATCGATTGGCGCGCTCGTGAAGAAAGCGGTGAGCTGAGGGCGATCCCTCAGCTCAAGAATATCCATTCATATGTTGGAGCTAGTCGGAAAAGACGTTTTGTTAGGCGTACTAAGCCTCTCCATATACCTCGCCGACGCCTCTATTCCCTTGAGCACATTATCTACCTTCATCTTCTCATTGGGAGCGTGCAGGTTGTCATCTGGAAGGCCGAAGCCCATGAGTATGGAGGGCACGCCCAGCACTTTGCTGAAGAGCGACACGATGGGGATGGAGCCTCCGCCGCGTATAAACACAGCTTCTCTGCCAAAGACTTCCGCGAGGGCGTCTGTGGCGGTTTTCATGTAGGGCGAGTCCGTCGGCAAGAGTACAGGCTCGGCGCTGTGTATCATCTCGACCTTGACGGTGGCGTATTTGGGGCAAATCTCCTCGATGTAGCCCTTGAACGCCTCGAATATCTTCATGGGCTGTTGGTCGGGCACGAGCCTCATGCTGATCTTGCACTTGGCGGTGGCGGGTATGACCGTCTTTGCCCCTTCGCCCGTGAAGCCGCTGATTATGCCGTTAGCGTCGAGAGTAGGTCGCGCGCCGATGCGTTCCAGTACAGTGAAGCCGGGTTCGCCCATGAGCGCGGGCGAGCCTACCTCTTTCTGACGGTATTCCTCCTCGTCGAAGGGTAGGGCGGCCCACTGCTTGCGTTCGGCGCCGGTTATGGGGCGCACGTCATCGTACATGCCGGGCACCAAGATGTGGCCCTGCTCGTCCTTCAGCCTGGCGACGATGTGACATAGCGTGTTGATGGCGTTGGGGACGGCCCCACCGTACAGGCCGGAGTGCAGATCGTGGGCTGCGGTGTTGACCGTTACCTCGGTGTAGGCCATGCCGCGCAGGCCAACATCTATGCTAGGGAGACCATCCGCGAACAAGTGGCTGTCGCTTATGAGCACGGCGTCGCATTTCAGTTCGTTGGGATGGGCCTTGACGTATGCCTCTATAGCCTCGCCGCCTACTTCTTCTTCGCCTTCTACCAGAAAGCGCACGTTTACAGGCAGCGAGCCGCCCCGTCGCATCAGCATCTCCACCGACTTGAGGTGGGTGAAAATCTGCCCTTTGTCATCGGAAGAGCCGCGAGCGTAGAGATTGCCGTCGCGCACAGAAGGCTCGAAGGGCGGGGTCTGCCATTCGTTCAGGGGGTCTGGTGGTTGAACATCATAATGCCCGTAGATCAGGATTGTGGGCTGCGATCCGGGGGCGTGCAGCCAATCGGCGTATACGAGCGGGTGGCCCGCCGTCTCTATGACGCGCACGTTCTCCATGCCCGACCGCTTCAAGTCGTCTGCCACCCACTGCGCGGCCCTCTGCACGTCGCCTTTGTGCTCGGATAGCGTGCTGACTGAGGGTATGCGCAGGAAATCGCTCAGTTCGTCAACATATCGCTGCTGGTTCTCGGCTACCAGTTTGCCGTAGTTGTTTGTAGTCATTGGCGTACCTCTTTTGTTGTGGATTTTGGGTCTAGGGTATTGTACGCCGGAAGTGGAGGGTTGGGCAACTGGCCGCCATTGATAGTATGTAAGGGATATGGTAAGGTATCCTTACTGACGCCTATACGTGTAGAAAGAGGCTAAACGAAGGTAGTTTGTATTATGAGGAAAATCGCTTCCACTTTATCAAGCAAGGGCCAGATAACCATCCCTGTCGAGGTGAGGAAATACCTTGGCATCAAGCAAGGCGATAAGCTGTCTTTCGTGATCGAGGACGAGGGAGTAGTTCGGGTAGTGGTTCCGCGCTATCGCAAGGTAGGAGATCTTATAGGAGCCGCCGGTTCGCTGAAGAAACCCATGAGTTGGGAAGAGATGCGAGACATCGCGCGCGAGGACCATGTCAAAGAGATAATGAAGGATGAATAGGCCATGTCACTTCGATTTTGGAGATGCCCTTATTGTCGCTTCTATGCAGCAAAGCGGCTCTCAAACTCTGTATTCGTATGATAGAGACTTTGACAGGATCCCTGGCGTAGATCGTCAAAAGCCATAAGCACTCACCTTATGCGGGCATGAGTGCCTGGCGGCTAATGAACATTAACCAATTAATCAGCATACAGAATCTCCGAGAGTGCCCGGCGACTAAACTCGCGGGCTACAAGCGGCAAAGTCCGCCTACGCGGACTCCCTACTCCACACATTAGCTGAGTCCCCGTAGGGGGACTTCGCTCAGATGTAGCCCGCGAGTTTAGTCGCCGGGCGGGGCTTACCTCTGTGTTGATTAATTTGTCAATCTTCATTAGCCGCCGGGCATGGGTGGCTGCTGCACACCTGGCCAGAGCGGGCCAGCCCCACCCGTCACTGGCCGCCCGTGCCACCGGGCTAGTTCACGCCAATTCTGGACATGGAGAAACCGATGGTAGAGAGGGAAGTAAACACAGTGCGCGCATACTTAGAGTTGAGGCGCACCAGCCTGGCTATCTCTCCCCCGCTCATATAACCCTCCACATCTCCACCCTGACTGTTTATGGACTGCCATGCCTCGGCAGCTATACCGGCTGGCAGGAGGCATGCCTCAAGCACTTGCTTTGGGACAAAGTAGACGGTGCCGTCCATACTCTTGACCATCAAGCCCGAAACTTCCTCATTGCCTTGCGTGTTCTGCGTGTTGTCCATTGTGTTTATCTCCTTGGCCTATCCTGTGGCTGTTAGTAATGAGCATCGAGGTACGAACCCGACAAGCGCAGCCACCTACCTCACAAAGCAAGCTGCCTGATTATATAAGAAACAGCGCGTAACAGGTTATCGCCCCACTCCGCGTCCATAAGGAGCGACCCAGTAATGGCGATTGAGGCATAGTACCACAGCCTCCCAGGGGTGTCAACCGCCATGCGCCCTGCTTCTAGTTCAATCTTATCCGGGTTACCGGGTCTACACTATGTCGTACTTTACACCCATAGTGTAAACTTCTTTACAGTGGGCCAGCCTACAGGCTACCGACTACCGACAACAGGTTCAGCCTGCAAATACTGCCAGGTAGTCCTCTCTTGCCCCTTGCGTCGCACCCAATAGATGTACTGGGCCACCATCAACGGCCCCAGCACCACCATAGCCGGGAACACCGTGCCGATAGGCAGGAAGAACATCGCGCATATCGCAGCCATGGCAAGCAGCATCGCCCCATACCCCGCGCCCCGCCCGAACGCCTTACGCATCACCAGGGGGAAGACCGAGGCGAGCAGAAGGTCGCCAAGCCCAATGCCCACGAACACCAACGTACCTCCTGCTCCGCTCGCCCCGCTCCACACGACATCGGGGGCCAACGGCAGACCCGCCAGCCGCAGCATCATATCTCCCATCAGCGGCAGCAGGGTCGTAGCCGTGAAGTCGTACAGCGCCAGAAAACCAGCCAGGATAGCCACGTCCCGCGCTTTCATGCCGCTCTGCGCCCACAGATTGGTCAGCCCTACGATCACCGCCAGTATCACAATATCGTTGATCGCGTAGAAAGCCGCGCTTGTAGCTCCGTACTGCATGGAGGCCCAAATATCCGCCCCCAGCATCAGCAGCACCGCCAACCACACGGCCAACCGGGCGCGCAGCACAGGCTCCCACATGAAGTAAAGCAGGCTCAGGGTGCTGAGCGCCAGCAAGGCCCCCACCAACCATGTAGGCAGCCAAACATACAGGAACGGCACAAGTATTATGCCCACCATCATGAAAGCCACGTCTTGCAGGTTGAACACCCCGATAGGCGGGCGCTCTATCCGAAAGCGGCGAAAGTAAAGCATACTTAGGATAATAGCTGCGGCTGCTAAAGCCAAAACCACCACCAACGCAGTATTGATAATCACAAGTTCACCCCCCTCTCCTCCTCTCAGCCCATAGCGAAAGAAAGCTCTCGCAGGTCGCCCCGCAACGGCAAGGGATTGCGCAGTTGCCCCCTGTCCGCCAGCAGATGAAGCTCGCGCACAGGCACGCCGCGCCCCTCAAGGCTCGCCTCCACCCTGCGCTTCACGTCGTCGGCCTGCGAGCGGGTAACCACCTCCACTCCCACCCCGCCTGAGACCGCCCAGAAACCGTAGCGTGCAGGGAGGGGCACATCGTCCAACGCCTCCAACGCCTCCGCCACGTCCCTCACGAACGTCCAACCGTGTTCGTGGCGCACCGACAGCTTGAGCTTGCCCTGCATATCCGACACGGCGGGTATCTGCTTCATCCGGCAGCCGAGCGGCCCTTCCAGCACGCGCACCACGTCCTGGGTATCGTAGCGCAGCACAATCGTTGTATCCCTGAACGGCGGGAAGGGCGTAGCCACCAGCACGCCCGCCTCCCCAGGCTGTGCAGAGGCTCCGGTCTCGGGGTTATATAATTCAAGGAGTCCCTGCGTCGCCTCGAAATGGAGGTGCCCCATCTCGCACTGCTGCCCGTTGAAGGGCCATATCTCGGTCATGCCCGACCCGCTGTCGAACTGCACCGCGTCCCCGAACAACTGCTTTGCCCGCGTCTTGACCCCTTGGGTGACCACCTCCCCGCCCACGCTGATGAGTCTCAGCCCGAAATCCGAAGGCTTGTAGCCCATGCCCAACCCGCACTCCACAATCTGCCCCAGATAAGAGGGATAGGTAATCATAATACTCACCCGGTCGCGCTTTCCCTGTATGCTGAAGCGGTCCGATAGGAGAGCCAGGGTAAGCTCCGGCTCAACCAGGCCCCCGTTGAACACCAGCGCGCCGACGCGGGCTAATGAGCCTGCCGAGCACAGGTTGCCCAGGGTGGCGCGTGACGACGAGCTTATTATCACAATGTCCTCCGCGCTCGCGTGGTTGGAGGTAAGCATGCTGATTGCTCCGAGTGCGATGTAGAGGCTCATCTCATAGGCCGAAAAGCTGACGCTGGTGGGTCTGCCCGTCATGCCCGTCGTAGTGGTGCGGAACACTGGGCGGGCGGTGCGGCGCACGAAATCATCAGGCCGGTCGCGTATGTCCACTTTAGTAGTGAATGGAATGCGTGCTATCTCCTCGTAGGTGAGGTTGCCCGGGTCGAGGCCGATGCGCGCGAACAGTTCCTCATAATAGGGCGTTTCGTGGGCCGCAATGACCGCCTGCTTGTGGAAGCGGCGCAACTGCATATCCCGGCGCGTCTCCTCATCTAAGCCTGGGCCGCTGAGTACCTCCGCGCCCTCTGCGCCAATCGCCCCGAACTCGCGCTGCGTCTCCAACATAGAAGCGATGATGTTATCCAGAGCACGCAACGAGAACGGCCTGCCGAGCAGCATGGAGCGGGCGAAATTCAATTGAGAGAATGCGGTTTCAATCATGTGGAGAAATCTCCTACTATGGTCTAAGGTTGGCTTCGGCAAGGCGGCTCAACGCAGCGCTTCGCAATTCCCCACAGGCAAAATAGGGCAAAA